>JAYUGL010000330.1:0-8213 GCA_043738385.1 Sterolibacteriaceae bacterium | reverse complement strand
GGGCGTGACCGAGTTTCCAATTTTTTCGCGGGACTACTGGATACCCGGGATGTCGGAGAGTACTACCCTCGATTCAGAAGCGGTGACGCAGCCGCAGACACCACCGCAAAGGCTTTGTTGCTGGACGATACGGTACTCCCTGCCGGGTTGACCCTCGACGAAGAGCGCGAAGCCTGCCGCGCGCTCAAGGGTTCGATGCTGCGCCAGGAAGTCTATGCGCACGATGGCACGGCCAAAGAGCCACATCCCTACACAGTTGCCGAGCAGAACTTCACGATACGGCGTTTGCAACCCCACGCTGAAAATCGCCACGGCGTCTTCTTCACCCACGCGCGCGAGGCCATCACCTACCACTACGAGCGCAACCCCGCCGACCCGCGCACTCAGCACGCCCTCACGCTGGAAGTCGATGACTACGGCAACGTGCGTAAGCAAGCCTCCATAGGTTATGGCCGCAGGCTGGGTTTGAGCCCGCTACAAGGCGATGATAAAAAGAAGCAGGAGCAGCAGCTCATTACCTATACGGAGAACGGCTTTACGAATGCGATAGCGGCCAATGACGAGCATCGCACCCCCTTGCCCTTTGAATCCCGCACCTACGAAGTCACCGGACTACGCGCTGCGGCTGACACCAGCCGATATACCTTTGAGGAGATGGTGGGTGAATCTAATGCGGCAGCACCACTCGACTATGAAATACCACCGACATCGGGTCAGAAACAAAAGCGCCTGATCGAACATGTTCGAACGCTGTACCGCGCGAACAACCTGACCGGCCTGCTGCCGCTGAACAAACTCGAATCGCTCGCCTTGCCTGGCGAGAGTTACAAGCTGGCGTTCACCCCTGAGTTGGCCAAGCAAATTTATGTTGATAGCGGCAAGCTGCCCCAGAACAATCTGAACACGGTACTTGCCGATGAAGCCAAATACGTCCACAGCGAAGGCGACCCCAACTGGTGGATTCCAGCGGGGCGTGTTTTCTTCTCGGTCAATCCTAATCACACTGCCGTGCAAGAACTGACCGAAGCACGGCAACACTTCTTCCTGCCACGTCGCTACCGCGACCCGTTTGGGCACAGCGCCGTGGTGGGCTACGATGGGCCAGCCGATCCAAACGCGCCCCGCTATGACCTGCTTGTGACGACCACCAGCGACGCGCTAGGTAACACCGTCACGGCGCTAAACGACTACCGCGTGCTCCAACCGAGTCTTGTCAGCGACCCCAATCGCAACCGTACCCAGGTGACGTTCGACATCCTGGGCATGGTGGTAGCCACGGCGGTTAAGGGAAAAGTGAACGAGAACCTTGGCGATTTGTTGGAGGATTTTGATCCCGATCCACCACCCAACGCCCTGCAAGCCTTCATCGCCGCCCCGCACGCCCAAGCCTCTGCATTGCTCGGCAAGGCAACCACCCGAATCGTCTACGACCTCGGCCGCTACGCGCGCACCGGTCAGCCACCGTTCGCCTCGACGCTGGCGCGCGAGACACACTTCGAGCCCCTTCGGGACGGGCAGACCAAGATCCAGATCGGCTTCTCCTATTCCGACGGCTTCGGGCGCGAGATCCAGAAGAAAATTCAGGCGGAATCGGGCGACGCGCCGCAACGTCAACCCGACTTGCTGCTACCGAGCGGCGACATCCGCCCCGGCGATCTTGTCCTCGATGCGCAGGGCAAATTGGTTGAGGCCAATACTCCGCGCCGGTGGGTCGGCTCAGGTCGAACCGTGTTCAACAACAAGGGCAACCCCGTCAAACAATACGAGCCGTTCTTCAGCGCGACCCACCTCTACGAGCCGGAGCGTGAGATGACTGACACCGGTGTCAGCCCGGTGGTGTTCTACGACCCGGTAGAGCGCGTCGTCGCCACGCTGCACCCCAACCACACCTACGAGAAGGTCGTGTTCGACCCGTGGCAGCAAACCACCTATGACGTAAACGACACGGTAGCACCGCGCAACGCTCAAACCGGCGACCCGCGCACCGATGCCGACATCAAGGGTTACGTCGCGGAATATTTCAAGGCACTGCCTGTCGATCCACTTAAGCCCTGGAAAACCTGGTATCAGCAGCGCCAGCTACCGACCGCCCTTAGCCCACAGGAACAAGCTGCGGCCATCAAAGCCGCCGCGCACGCCGACACCCCCAACACCGCGCATTTCGATGCGCTGGGCCGCCCGTTCCTCACGCTGGCAAGCAACCGCGTGGTCTGCGCCAACCATGCACTGGACGGCATGCAGGAGCAGTTTGCCACCCGCGTCGAGCTGGATATTGAAGGTAACCAGCGCACGGTGCGCGATGCCAACAAGAAATCGCGCAACCCGCAAGGCAATGAAGTCATAGACGAACTCGGTCACATCGTCATGCGCTACGCCTACGACATGCTCGGCAACCGTATCCACCAGCTCAGCATGGAGGCGGGCGCGCGCTGGATGCTCAACGACGTGGCCGGCAAGCCCATCCGTGCCTGGGACAGCCGTGGCCACAGCTTCGTCACGAAGTACGACGAATTGCGTCGGCCAATCGAACAAACCGTGCGAGGCACAACAGCCGAATCTGATCCGCGCACGCGGATCAGCGACATCCTGGTCGACAAGATCGAATACGGCGAAGGCCAGGCCAACGCCGAAGCGCTGAACCTGCGCACCCGTATCTACCGCCATTTCGACTCGGCCGGCGTCGCCACCAACGCCGCGCTGAACCCGATCAGCAATCAGCTTGGCGCCTACGATTTCAAGGGCAACCTGCTGCGCAGCGCTCGCCAACTCGTCAGCGATTACGCGGCCATCCCCGATTGGTTGCTAAACCCGCAGCTCGATATCGAGACCTTCACCAGCAGCACCCGTTACGACGCACTCAACCGACCCATTCAATCCATTGCCCCGCACAGCAGCCTCGCTCGCGCCAAGCTCAACATCATCCAGCCGGTGTTCAACGAGGCCAATCTGCTGGAGCGGGTGGGCGTGTGGCTGGATCGCGCCGCCGAGCCACCCGGCACGCTGGACCCTACCGTCGATGCACCGTCAGCCGTTGGCATCAACAACATCGACTACGACGCCAAGGGCCAGCGCAAAGGTATCGAATACAAAAACGGCGCCAGCACCGCTTATGACTACGACCCGCTGACCTTCCGCCTCACCCGCTTAAACACTGCGCGCGCCGCGAATCTGAATGGCCTTGCCTCGCAACTGTTCCAAACCAATGGAATCGTGCAAGACCTGAACTACACCTACGACCCGGTCGGCAACATTACTGAGATTGCCGACCATGCGCTCAAGACTATCTTCCACAACAACGAACAAGTCGATCCGGTTTGCAGCTACATCTACGATGCCATCTACCGCCTGATCGAAGGCAAGGGGCGTGAGCATATCGGTCAGTCGGCCTTGCTGCTCAACCCGCCGAACGGCAACTACCGCGACCACCCGTTCGCTGGCGGTACGCAGCTCAGCGACCCGCAGGCGGTACGCAACTACATCGAACAATATGTTTACGACCCGGTCGGCAATTTTGACCGGATGATTCATCAGGCAGCCAACGGTACTTGGACGCGCAGTTATGCCTACCAGGAAGTCAGCCTGATTGAACCTGCCAAACAAAGCAACCGCCTCTCCAGCACGACCATAGGAGCGACGACCGAGAGCTACAGCAGCAACGGCGATGGATACGACCCGCACGGCAACATGTTGCACATGCCGCATTTGCAGCAAATGCGCTGGGACTACAAGGATCAACTGCGCCAGGTGGGCCTGGGCGGCGGCGGCATGGCCTATTACGTGTACGACGTGTCAGGGCAGCGTGTGCGCAAGGTGTGCGAGAAAGCCCCCGGCCTGACCGAAGAGCGTATTTACCTTGGGGGCTTCGAGATATTCCGACGGCATGGCGGCGCCATCGGCGCGAACACCGCCACGCTGGAGCGCGAGACGCTGCACATCATGGACGACAAGCAGCGTATTGCCCTGGTGGAGACGCGCACCTTGGGCAACGATCCTGCGCCGCAGCAACTTATCCGCTACCAGTTCGGCAACCACCTCGGGTCGGCCAGTCTGGAGTTGGATGAGCAAGCGCAGATTATTTCCTATGAGGAGTACACGCCTTACGGCAGCTCGTCGTATCAGGCGGCGCGCAGTCAGACGGAGGCGGCGAAGCGGTATCGGTATACGGGCAAGGAGCGGGATGAGGAGAGTGGGTTGTATTACCACGGAGCGCGGTATTACGCGCCGTGGTTGGGTAGGTGGGGTAGTTGCGATCCAGCCGGATCGGTCGATTCGACAAATCTGTATTTGTTCGTTCGAAGCAACCCGCTCAAATTGATAGACAAAACAGGACTAGTAGGAGAAACACCTATTGGCCCTGTCTTGCCGGAGGCGATGGTTCTGGGGCAACCGGGAGATTGGGGTAATGTGTTGCCATATAACGACCAACCAAAGGCACTCTATGACGCCGCAGGCACACGACTAACCGAGAACGAGCACATCGTTCCACGTGGAAACCTCGAGGCAGTCACAACTGATCCTTCCACTGGTGTGTCAGATTACACAAAGCGCGAGTACCGCAAAGATGCGACAGTTAGGGTCGAGCGCAACTTTGCTTTAGATAAAACCGCAGGAAATGCTGCTGCCGATAATCCTCGCACAGCGCGATTGAAGACCGAGGTTGCTCAAGGCAGATCTGTCAACTACCGGGATGTATTTACGGACGCAATTGACAATGCTAAGTCGGCTCGCGATCGGGTTGGTTCTGCAGTAACCGATGAAGCGATCCATCGAGGTGCACTCAACCAGGACGCGAATCTTTTTGGCCTACAACGGTTGGAAGAGAGTGCAAAGAAAATAACTGACGCAGGCGGAGTCATTGAGGACTTTGATATTGTTGAGTATGCCGCGCCAGCAGTCGAGAAAACAAGCAAAGTTAGTAAGGCTCTAAAAGTTGCTGGTCAAGTCGTCGAAGTGGGTGGCGGTGTTTTGGGAGCAGCCACTGGCGGCTTGCAAGTGGGCACTGGAATTGATCAGCTCGCCCAAGGGAAGACTGGCGAAGGAACCATCAATGTCACCGAGGGAAGCGTCAATTTAGGAATGACGATCGGAGTTCCAGCGCTCCTGAAATCTGGTGTGGTCGTTGCGGGTGGAGGAGCTGTTGCGGTCACAGCTGTAACCCTGTTAGCAACGGCGAGCGTCGGGCTCGCAGCCGAGACTGCTCGTGCCGCGTTGAAGGGTGAGGACACTCCAATTGACGTAGCGGATAAATTCTATGGAACCCACTTTGGAGATATCGCTGGTTGGGTTTCTGGCGCGTACTCTAAACACTAGGCTGGAAGCAACAGCCCAATAACGGGGAGCGGACCACAATCATGGAATTCAAACTCTTCACCGCCCTGATCAATCAAAGGGGCCATAAATCAAAGGGGCCAGGCTCGAATATTCTCATTAAAGGAGGCAAATCATGAAGCAAAAGAACACACTGGCAGTAAGCGATCCGGTCTTCCGGCAAGTCTATGACTCGCCGTCATCCTTGCCGGGGCGGCACAAGTGGCTGACGCGCGATGAGGATGTGCGCAAGATCGAGTCGCTGCTCGGCATGCCAGCCAAAACCATCGGTGCGCCGCTCTGGGTCAGCGGCGACCGCAAAAGCTGCCCGCACTGCCGCCGCGAAATCAACTGGCTGGATATCGTCTCCTCTGCATTGGGGGAGGTGCATAAAGCCGGGATGATCGCGCAGGTGATTTTGGGTGAGCAGAAATTTGTGAACACCGAAGCGCCCCGCGCCATCGCCGGGCTGAAGTGCTTTCAATGCAAAACGCCTATCGACAACCTGCGCAGCTTTAAATGCCACAACTGGGCCTACGCCAAGGTGGCGCTGCTTAAGGTGTTGCAGCAGATGGATGTGGCATTGGCTAAGAAGTGAAGGCGAGTGGACTGCAGGGCATGCAACTCTGACGAGAGACCAGATAAGCGAAAGACAAATCGTGAACTTCGAACCCCAAAAATTCTTCATCGGCCTGATGGATTTTTTCTCCATCCTGCTGCCGGGTGCGCTGCTCACTTACCTGCTGATGGGCGAGGTGGGGCCAGTTGTCTTGGGGAGTGAAAAGTATCAGGCAATCACAGGCGCCGAAGGCGTGGCTGTATTCATCGTCACCAGCTATCTGCTCGGCCACATTGTCTTTCTGCTCGGTGCCTGGTGGCTCGACGAGTTGTACGACTGGGTCAGACGCTACACACTGAACAAACAAATTGTCTTGCTTGCACGCAGGGGCAGACTGCTATCCTGGCTTGCACGGGCGCTGATCTGGCTGCTTTTCAAGCGCGAACGTAACCTGGCTGTTGATCGCGCAGGGAAGATCAAAGAGAAAATGCTCAGAGGCCTGGCTGCAAAAAATGCGGTTAACACCTTCCAGTGGTCCAAGGCTGTGCTCAATATCGACAGCCCGGCAAGCCTGGCAGTCGTTCAGCGCTTCGAAGCCGACTCCAAGTTCTTCCGCAGTTTCTCGGTCGTGTTATTCCTGCTGGCCGTGTCTTTGCCTTTGCACCGGAAATGGCCATGGGAAAGTCTCGGCGTCATGCTTGCTTTGTTCTTGCTGGCACTGTGGCGCTACATGGAGCAACGCTACAAGGCGACCAACCAGGCCTATTGGTCCGTCATCACCCTTACGGCGCAGGGCGGCAAGGTCGTCCTGGATAAAACCGAGCCCGCCGACAGCAGTCTTACCCATTCCGGTGGCGTCGTATTTCGGATGCGGGGTGGTCAAGCGCAGTATCTGCTGGTTGAGGCGAAGAACGATCCCAGTCAATGGGTGCTGCCTAAAGGCCATATCGAAGAAGCTGAGCATCCACGCGAAACCGCCGTGCGTGAGGTGAATGAGGAAACCGGCGTCTGGGCGAATATCTGTGCAGACTTGAACGGAGTGTCGTATTCAGTTGATGGAAGAGCAATCACGGCTCGATTCTTTCTCATGGAATATGCAGGCTGCGGCCTGCGCAGCGACGTCAACCGAGAACATAGTTGGTTGCCTTTGAAAGAGGCCATCGTGAAGGCGAGCCATCTAGAGACTCGAGACCTACTGAAGTCGGCACCCGATGCAATAGAGCTGCTGAAACTGGCAGAGAACAGAAGAGTGAGGATTTGAGCATTTGGCGCAGACGGTCTGGGCCATGCAGCGAAATTTCACTAAGCACGATAGGGGACACTAATATGAAACTCAAACTCTTCACCAACCTGATCGACGCTCTCGGCAAAGTAGCCGGCGGGCTGAAGGCCATCGTCAACCTGCCCAAAGCGGTGCGGGAGGCGATGCGCCGCACGCTGGACGAGACCTATCGCCTGATCGACACCACGCTCAACATGGTGATCATCCGGCTGGGCGAACTCCTGCTCAACGTGGCCGACGCCGACTTCCTGCGCGAGGCCGCCCGGCTGGAAAACGTCAACAAACGGATTCAGGCGGATCGCGAGTTCCGACTGTGTCGCACCCTGCGCCAGGCCCTGCGCGAAACGGTGTATCGGATGAATGTCTTCCAGCGGCTGATCAATAAGGGCTTTTGGGGGCTCAAGTTGCTGTTTGCGAAGCGCGGAGCGGAGTACCCATTGTCCAAGGGATTGCCAACCACGGGTGTCGTGGTCCCGGCATTGATTGGACAACTCGTTGCCTGAGTGACCTCGTGTGATGACACCGCTGCGCTGACCATCTTCGCCCACCGACACGCAAGCCCGCCGACAACTTCTAGGAGAAACATATGCAACCCGTCACCTCGATACCGACTTTGCCGGAAGACATCGTCAACCTGCATGAGGCACTGCAAGCCCTGATGCCGCCGCGGTCGGACTACTTCAAGCCGGCCGGCGACTTCCCGACGCGAGATGACCTTGTCAAACTGGCGCGTTATGTCGGCATGGAGGGCGAGAACTACGGCGCGTCCACCAGCAAGGCCGTGAAGTTCTTCCAAGCGCAGGAAGGCCTGGAACCGCGCCGTGCAGGTTCGATGGACAAGGCAACGGCCGACAAGATGAACCAGTACCTTCAGGATCTCGGCGCATTCGACCATCCGGACAAGCGTGTCGTCTTCGGCCAGGTGCGGTACGCGCCAGCGGGTGGGACGACCGGAGCGCCCGCGCCTGACACACCTGTCTACGTGTTCGACGAATCCGGCTCCCGCACCGTGATCCTTAACAAAGGTTCCACAAACAGCGACGGTCGGTACGAGCTGTCCTTCAT
>JAYUGL010000329.1:0-8255 GCA_043738385.1 Sterolibacteriaceae bacterium | reverse complement strand
TGGACTTTACCGGCTACAAGCTGGATCGCGTCGAACTGCACCAGTGCAACTACAACTGGAAAACCTTTATCGAGGTTTATCTGGAGGACTACCACGTTGCGCCATATCACCCGGGACTGGGAAAATTTGTCACCTGTGACGACCTGAGCTGGCAGTTCGGCGACTGGTATTCGGTGCAGCGTGTTGGCATCACCTCGCTTGCCAAGCCGGGGTCTGCCACCTATCAGCGCTGGCACAAGGCGGTACAGGAATACTACGCCGGGCAACCGCCAAAACACGGCGCGATCTGGTTGACCTATTTCCCGAACATCATGGTCGAGTGGTATCCGCATGTCCTGGTCGTATCCACGTTGCTGCCGCAAGATGTGGACAAAACGCTCAACGTGGTTGAGTTCTATTATCCCGAGGACATCGCATTGTTCGAACCGGAGTTCATCAAGGCCGAGCAGGCCGCCTACATGGAAACCGCGCGTGAGGACGACGATATCGCGGAACGCATGGATCGCGGCCGGCGCGCCTTGATGAAGCAAGGGCGCAGTGAGATTGGTCCCTACCAGTCGCCGATGGAAGACGGCATGCAGCATTTTCACGAGTTCTACCGGCGTGTCATGCAGCCTCACATCGGGTAAGAGAGCGCTGAACGATTTCGTTCGTCATCACTGCCACACCGATCGTTTCGGATTGGCTTATATTGCATGCACACCCTGCTACAGGAAAAACAATGATCACCATCGACCATCAAGGCAATCTGGTTTCCGTCGTCGTGCTCGGCGAGTTCACGCTGACGGACTTCAAGGAAGTCGAACAAGCGGTTAGATTCAATATCCGTTTCGAGGGGCCGGTCAATCTATTGTTCGACCTGCGCGAAATGGCGACGTTCACCGTTGACATGGCGTGGGAGGAGATCAAGTTCTCCCGAGAGCATGGCAAGGACTTCAGCAAAATCGCTGTTCTGACTGACAGTCAGTGGGTGACGTGGAGCGCCTGGCTCAATCAGGCGTTTGTACCGGCGGATGTGCGCGTGTTTTCCGATGAGACCGATGCACGGACCTGGCTTGCCGAGTAGCGTCAAGCGACCTTCGCTATGGCTGAAACCGGCGAAGTTGAAGCGGATCTGCCGCACCTGATGGACACGTCCGACCAGCCTTCTCTCGGCGCCCCTGTCGCCGTTGAACTGCCGCCCTATCCTGGCATTCGGCTTGAAGATGTGACACTCGTTCAGTCACCGCAGGCGGCGGTCGCGGCGCTGGCAATCCTGATGAGCGCCGGAGCGCTTGGCTTCGATACGGAATCGAAACCGACGTTTCGCAAGGGTGAAGAATCTATCGGCCCCCACCTTATCCAGTTGGCCACGGACGACAGGGCATGGCTCTTCCCGCTGACACCCCAGTTCGATGCTGCGATCCTGAAGCCACTGCTGGAGTCGCCGGGCATTCTGAAAGTGGGTTTTGGACTCAAGGACGACGTCAAGCGACTCGCCGCGAAGTTCGGCATTCACAGTCAGGGAATCGTGGATATGTCCGTCGCCCTGCGCGGCATCCAGCGTCAGGACTTCGGCGCCAAAACCTCAGTCGCCTACTTCTTCCGCCAAAAGCTGCAAAAATCCAAAAGGATTTCCACCACCAACTGGGCCAACGTTCGCTACAGCACGGCGCAGATTCTCTATGCCGCCAACGATGCGCAGGTGCCGTTGCTGGTTTATCGCGAGTGGTTGAAACGGGGCGGGGCACTGTTGCGCTTGAGTCTTGAAACCGCCAGTTAGCTAGCTTAACGGAAGCAGGTCTGGGTTGCGTTATAGTGGCTTATGTAGTAACGTAACTACATTGTTTTACCGCACACGAGGTGTAGTCATGTCGATAACAACCCTATCAAGCCGGGAATTCAATCAGGATGCCAGCAAGGCCAAGAAGGCTGCCAAGGGCGGGCCGGTATTTATTACCGACCGGGGCCGGCCGGCGCATGTGCTGCTGTCCATCGAGCAATATCAGAAGCTGGCTGGGTCGGCGGCCAGCATTATCGACATGCTGGCGATGCCGGGCGGTGAAGATATCAAGTTCACACCGAAGCGCGCAGGCAAGCTCTTCAAGGCGGCGGACTTGTCCTGATTTTTCCTTATGTTTGTGCTTGATACCAATGTCGTTTCCGAGTTGCGCAAGGCGAAGTCCGGCAAGGCGAACAAGAACGTCACGGCATGGGCTGCCAGTGTTTCTCCCGGCAGCCTGTTCATCTCCGCCATCACCATTTTGGAACTGGAGTCCGGCGTGCTAATGCTTGAGCGCCGTGATCAGGCGCAAGGTGCCATTCTGCGCACATGGTTGGATCAATACGTACTGCCAGCGTTTGCAGGCCGGGTGTTGCCAGTGGATATTGCTGTGGCGCAGCGTTGCGCGCGCCTGCATGTGCCCAACCCCTGCAATGAGCGAGACGCGCTTATCGCCGCAACGGCCTTGGTGCATAGCATGACAATCGTTACGAGAAACGTGGCGGACTTTGAGGCTACCAGCGTTCCGTTGCTCAACCCTTGGAATCGTTTAGTCGCCAGATAATGGATGATGTAAGTAGTTTGTTTATACAGCGCTGTGAGGCCGTATGAGACTCCTTGTAACGGTTAGGACAGAGGCAAGAAGTAACTTTGCTGCCCAGCACTTGGCTGCTGCCGAGTATTTCGTGTCTCAAGTTGCTGCTGCCGAGTTGGTGACTCCTCCGAGTAAAGAGGTGTTCGCACCAGCCGATTACCTACACTGCTGGTTCGCATCCATAGTCTTTGCTGTGATGGCGTTGGAAGCCAACGTCTACGAACTCATGACGGTCGCTGATCGTGGCGAAGATTCTCCAATCGGGAGAAGGCGTTTCCGTACTGAGGATATGCGAAAGTCACTTCTTGATCGCTACAGCCTTTTATACCAAGTAGCAAAACTTGGAACTAGATTGCCTCTTGACCAAGGGGTTGCGCAGGAAGTGAGAGCCCTCGTTTCTTTGCGAGACGAAGTCGTACATTACAAGACCGAGTGGCGAAGCTCCCAAGTTGTTTCAAAGAAATTGGAGGTACTACTTCGAACACGCATTCCTCCAAATCCTTACAAGTGTGGAGATGTTTTCTTCCCCGAGCAATGTGTGAGCTTCGGCTCAGCACAGTGGGCGGTCGATACGGCAAGACGCTTCATCAAAGATTTTTCGACCGAGACAGGGTTTCGTTCCACTGTATAAGAGGGAATCAAACGAATCAAAGGCGAATCAAAGGGGCCGATTTAAGGGAAAGCTGGATTCCCTCTTGCGAGCGAATGAGAACCCATCACTGCTGCTGTTGTGCCTGCTGTATTTTGTGCTCGTGCTGTGCTAACGCCCACGCGACGTGCTCCCGCACCAGCGCTGAAGCGTGATCACTGCGTGAATTGAGCGCCGCAATCACTGCCGCCGATGTCGGCGCATTGCCCAGGCCCACCGCCATATTCCTTAACCACCGCGCATACCCAATGCGGCGTATCGCCGATCCGCTCAGCCGGTCTTCGAAGTCTTGCTCGCTCCAGGCGAACAGTTCCACCAGCGTGACATCGTCTAGTCCGTTGCGAACCGCGAAGTCCGGTTCTGACGAGCGTTGGGCGAAGCGGTTCCAGGGGCAGCAGAGCTGGCAATCGTCACAGCCGTAAACGCGGTTGCCGATCAGCGGTCTGAGTTCATCAGGAATCGAGCCTTTCAATTCGATGGTGAGATAGGAAATGCAGCGCCGCGCATCGAGGCGGTAGGGCGCAACGATGGCGCCGGTTGGACAGGCCGTGATGCAAGCGGAGCAACTTCCGCAATGGTCCGTGATCGGCACGTCGGGTGGCAGTGGAATATCCGTATAAATTTCCCCGAGAAAAAACCAGGAACCGGCTTCACGCGTCAGCAGCAGCGTGTGCTTGCCGCGCCAGCCCTGCCCGCTGCGGCGGGCCAGTTCCACCTCCAGCACGGGGGCCGAGTCGGTGAATACGCGATAACCGAATTGCCCTGTTTCATCTTCGATTCGGTCGGCAAGTTTTTGCAGCCGCTGACGTAGCACCTTGTGATAATCGCGGCCGAGCGCATAACGCGAGAGATAGGCGCGCGATCCGTCGGCCAGATTTGCATTCGCATCCGCGGCGTCGGGCAGGTAATTGAGGCGTGCGGTGATGACGGAGACCGTGCCTGCAAGCAGTTCGGCGGGGCGAGCGCGTTTGGTTCCATGCGCCGCCATATAATCCATCTCGCCGTGATAGCCTGCCGCCAGCCAGTCGCGGAGTCCGTCTTCCGCATCTGACAGATCAATGCCGGCAATGCCGATTTTTTCGAAGCCGAGTTCCTGCCCCCAAGTCTTGATGCTTGAAGCAAGCGATGTTCCGTCAATAGTGTGATGCATACGAGCGATCATAACCGCATCGAACTGCGCTTGCCGGATGAAGCGGCGACACTTTCGTTGGGCGCACAATTGGCGCACAGCGTCGCCCCCGGTTGGGTGATTTATCTCGAAGGCGACCTCGGCGCAGGGAAGACCACCCTGGTGCGCGGATTGCTGCGCGGGCTGGGTTATTGCGGCCGCGTCAAGAGCCCAACCTACACGCTGATTGAAGTTCACGTAATATCTGGATTACACTTGTACCACATTGATTTTTATAGACTCGAACATGCCGAGGAATATCTTGATGCCGGGCTTGATGAATATTTCGCAGGTGATGGAGTCTGCCTGGTCGAATGGCCCGACAAGGCCGCGCCATATCTGCCGCCAGCCGATTTGCGCATCAGTCTTGCTGTTGCGGGAGAGGGCCGCGCTGCGTGCATCGTGGCGATCAGCGCGCGAGGGACAGCATGCCTGACGAATTTGGCCGTTTCGGCCTCAGTCGTCGCGTCGTCCTCAAATACGCCGCCGCCAGCCTGACGCTGCTGGTTTCGCGCGTCGGCGCGGCGAGCGGCAGCAGTGTCCTTGGCGTGCGGGTGTGGCCGGCGGAGGATTACACGCGCGTCACGCTTGAATATGATCACCCAATCAAGTTTTCATATCTGCTGGTCAAGGATCCGTATCGCCTCGTGGTTGATCTGGAGGAGGTCGAGTTCAATTCGGTGTTGCAAAGCCTGCCCGGCAAGATTTCCGAAACCGACCCTTACATCAAGCTGATTCGCGCCGGTCGCAATCGGCCCGGCGTGGTGCGTTTGGTCATCGAACTCAAGAGCGAGGTGAAACCGCAGGTGTTCTCGCTCGACCCGGTGGGCGAGTATGGCTATCGGCTGGTGCTGGACATCTATCCGGCGCAGCCGGTGGATCCGCTGATGGCATTGTTGGACAAACAGCCCGTGCCGCCGCCGAACCCGGAGACAGCGCCAGACAAAACAGTGAATGAAAAGCCGGTCGACCAGCCGTCCGGAAAATCTTCGGCCAAGCCTGGGGTGACCCGCTTGGTCACCATCGTCATCGACCCTGGGCACGGTGGTGAAGACCCAGGCGCAGTTGGCCGTGGCGGGAACTACGAAAAGAATGTCACCCTGTTGATCGCGCGCCGGCTTAAGGCGCGGATTGATGCCGAGCCCAACATGCGCTCCACCCTGACGCGTGATGGCGACTACTTCATTCCGCTGGGGCAGCGCGTGCAGAAGGCGCGTCGGGTGCAGGCCGATCTGTTTCTTTCGGTACATGCAGATGCTTTCATCAAGCCCACGGCACGCGGCTCCAGCGTTTTCGTGTTGTCCGACCACGGCGCTTCATCGTCGGCCGCGCGCTGGTTGGCGAACAAGGAAAATGCCGCCGACTTGATTGGCGGCGTGAATATCAATGTCAAGGACCCCTATCTGGCGCGCACGCTGCTGGATCTTTCGCAAACTGCCACGCTGAGCGACAGTCTCAAGCTCGGCAAGGACGTCTTGGGTGAGTTAGGGCGCATTAACTCCCTGCACAAGGGGCAGGTCGAACAAGCCGGGTTTGCGGTGCTCAAGGCGCCTGACATTCCGTCTATCCTGGTAGAAACCGCTTTCATCTCCAATCCGGAAGAGGAAAAGCGCCTCATTGACGAGGATTACCAGGACCAGATGGCTGACGCGATTCTAAAAGGCATCAAGCGCTATTTCTCAAAGAATCCGCCGCTGGCAAAGTCAAAGCTGGCCAGCCTCGACTGATATAATTCGCCCTTTTTTCCAAAAGGCGCGAAAGGCGGCGATGCGAGTTGTTTTCGGCGTTCCCGAGTGGGCAAAATCTCCCACGGCTCTGACCATCGGCAACTTCGATGGCTTGCATCTTGGGCATCGTGCCATGCTCGATCAGCTCAAGTACAAGGCTAAAGAACTCGGCGTGAGTACTTCAGTCATGATATTCGAGCCTCACCCGCGCGAACTATTTACTCCCGATCAGGCGCCGCCGCGACTGAGCAGTCTGCGCGAAAAACTGGCGTTGCTGGAAGGCTGCGGTATCGACTTCACCTACCTCTGCCACTTCGACCACAAGTTCGCCGCCTTGACCGCCGACGAGTTCATCACGCGCACCCTGGTGCAAGGACTGGCGGCAAAGTATGTCATCGTCGGCGAGGACTTTCGTTTTGGCAAAGGGCGCGCCGGCAATGTCGCCACACTGCGAATGGCAGGTCAGCAGCACGGCTTCGAACTGGAAACCCTGCCGACGGTTGCCATCGATGGCTTGCGCGTTTCCAGTTCCGGCGTGCGCAATGCGCTGGCGGCGGGCGACCTGAAACTGGCGGAAAAACTCCTCGGCCGACCGTATGCCATCGCGGGACGTGTCGGGCATGGCAATAAACTTGGCCGCACGCTGGGTTTTCCCACCGCCAACGTGCAACTCAAACGCAAACGCATCGCACTGCACGGCGTGTATGCCGTAACGGTATCGGGACTCGACAAGCAGCCGCTGCCCGGTGCGGCCAGTCTCGGCTTTCGGCCGAGCATCGGCGAAGGATTGAAGCCGACCCTGGAAGTTTTTTTGCTCGATTTCGATCGCGACATCTACGGCGCGCACGTCACGGTGAATTTTCTGCACAAACTGCGCGATGAAGCCAAGTTCGAATCCCTCGACGAACTCAAAGCCTGGATCGCAAAAGATGTAGCAGCAACCAAGGAATTTTTCTCAGGCATCGCAAATGGCTGACTACCGCAAAACCCTTAACCTTCCCGACACGCCGTTCCCGATGCGCGGCGATCTTGCCAAACGCGAGCCGGGCTGGATCAAGCAGTGGCAGGAAAAAAAGCTTTACCAGAAAATCCGCGAGGCCTCCCGGGGCCGCCCGCGTTTCGTGCTGCACGATGGCCCGCCTTACGCCAACGGCGACATCCACATCGGCCATGCGGTCAACAAGATTCTCAAGGACATCATCGTTCGCGCCAAGACCCTGGCCGGCTTCGATGCACCCTATGTGCCGGGCTGGGACTGCCACGGCTTGCCCATTGAGCATCAGATTGAAAAGTTGCACGGCAAGGGCATTGCTGCTGACAAGGTGCGGGTGCTATCGCGCGCCTATGCGGCGGAA
Organism: Sterolibacteriaceae bacterium; assembly: GCA_043738385.1. Taxonomy (GTDB): domain Bacteria; phylum Pseudomonadota; class Gammaproteobacteria; order Burkholderiales; family Rhodocyclaceae; genus JANYCD01. Next base: position 780 of record JAYUGL010000329.1, on the reverse strand, counting down.
CAGGTGGAGCGGCAAAAGAACGACTTTATCCGTCTGGGCGTGCTCGGTGATTGGGACCATCCTTATCTGACGATGGACTACAAGACCGAGGCCGCTGAAATTCGCGCGCTGGGCACACTGTTGAGCAATGGCTGGGTGTTCAAGGGTCTAAAACCCGTCAACTGGTGCTTCGATTGCGGCTCTGCACTGGCGGAAGCCGAGGTCGAGTACGAAGACAAAAAGTCGGATGCCATCGACGTTGCTTTTTTCTGCGCACAGGCCGATCAACTGGCCGTCGCATTCTGTCTCGACAGCCTGCCCAAGCCTGCATTTGCGGTGATCTGGACCACGACGCCATGGACCATTCCCGCCAATCAGGCGCTCAATATTCATCCTGAATTCGACTATGCGCTGGTGGATGTGGGCGACAAACTGCTGGTGCTGGCGGCTGATTTGGTCGAAGGCTGCTTGACACGCTATGGCCTGCAAGGCTTGGTGGTTGGCACCGCCAAGGGTACGCGGCTGGCGGGCATCGAATTCCGCCATCCCTTCTACGACCGGGGATCGCCGGTTTATATGGCCGAATACGTTGGCGTGGATGCGGGTACCGGCATCGTGCATTGCTCACCGGCTTATGGCGTTGACGACTTCATGATCTGGCGTGCCAACGGACGCGGCTTTGATGAAATCCTGAATCCGGTGCAGGGCAACGGCGTGTATGTGCCCAGCCTTGAGTTCTTCGGCGGCCAGTTCATCTGGAAGGCGAACCCGAACATCATCGAGAAATTGCGCGAAACTGGC
>JAYUGL010000328.1:0-2858 GCA_043738385.1 Sterolibacteriaceae bacterium | reverse complement strand
TACGTCCTGAACATTTCCATGATTGAGAAGACCGACGTCAAACTCGTTCCTGAACCAGCCGGCTTGGCGCTGATGGGACTGGCATTGGCCGGGCTGGCAATCACGAGGCGCCGCAAGCAGGCATAAGCGCCGCGCCGGCTGTTTGGTTTGTTTCTGGGCAAGGGATAAAAACCCTTGCCCTTTTTCATTCAACCAGCCGCTTCATACGATCCACCCACGGCGGGCGGGAAAGCGCCCGTTTACACGCGTAGAGTTTCCGAAGATTGCTTTGGGTAATCAATTCGGGACATTCCGCACCTTGCCCGAGAGACACCGCGAAATCCTTGCAGCCTCGCTGATGCCGCACCCCGATCAAAGTTACTAAACGATTACCTCTACCGGGCTCAGCCTTGGGGCGCTTGCGCACCGGCTTTCAGGCGTCGCGCCGGCACGCCCCCCACACCTCTCCTGGGCCGATGCGCGTTCCCTTGGGCACCACCGCGCCCGCCGAGACGATGGCGCCGTCGCCGACGGTAACACCCGCCATCACCACCGCAGTGGCGCCGATCGTGACGTCGTTGCCAAGTCGAACAGGTTCGAGCGCAAATCGGCTGCCCTCGATGACGTGCGCAAAAAGCACGGCATCGTGACCGATGATGCAGTTGTTACCCGCAATCGTCAGCGGCGGATCGAGCAGTACCCCAGCGCTGTAGGTGTTGCGGCCCAGCCGCGCTCCGAGCGCCAGGTACACCAAGCGCAGCAAGGGCACCGGCAGAAAATGGGTTCGGATCAAGGAATTGAACAGCAACAGATAGAACAGGATGTTCACTTGAGCGGCAAATTCTTCGCGCGAGCCCGCGACGATCTCGCCTTCGCGCAAGGGGAAGAAGCGGAGAAATATGCGGTAGACCGCGAACGCGCTGAGATAAGTGCAGACGACGACTGCGGCGATCACGGCGATGCCGCGAAAGTCGCCCAGCGCCAGCGAGCCGACCAGCAGCCAGTCGCCTGCGATACCGACGGCGAGGATGATGGCGAACAGAACCGAAAAGACGGTGACCTGGAAGGGGGTGATTGCTCGCATTTAAGCTCGATTCAGAAGTTGCTCGACACATGGCTCGCCTGGCGTGTCGAGGTGCTGAGTGAGTCGTATTTGTTTTTTGAAGGATAAGGAAGAACTGTGCAAGTTGTTGTTGTGACGCAATTCCCCCAAAGGTAAGAAAAGACCCGGGCTAATGGGTGACTTCGCTGGTGTTGCCACAATTCCTTTCAACTCCGACAGCTTCAGCATCGACCTATCCAATTCGCCAAGGCTCCCGGATTGTCAGCGTTGAACAGCCCTGGCTCAGTCTGCCGCTGCAAGCAGATCGGCCCCGGGCAGCAGCATGCGTCAATCAGTCCATCGCAGCAACATCACAGTGTGAGTACGCGGGCCTCGTGGCGCAAGCCATGGCGGGCCGGCGCCCACTCACCGGCCGGAAAGCCTCGTCCAGCCTCCGCCACTACCCGCCGCCCGTGCCAACCCAAGCACACAACCTTGATCTGCTATGCTCCACCCGGTGGCCTAGTTGCGCAGCCATTCGGAGAAAACAGCCATGAAAACCAGCTTGCTTGACTACTTGCTTGCCACCCTTGCCCTCAGCCTGGTCTTGGCCGGTAGCGGGGGGGCGGTATGGGGGCTTTCAACACTGTCCAGTGGTTTGTTCGGTGACTACCACGTGTTGGTGGATCTCGGCCTGGCTTTGCTGTGTTTCGGGGTGTTGGCAGCCTTGGTGATTCGGGCTTTGTTGTGGTGGCGGCCCATTCGGCCTGGCACTTACAGCATGGACTCGCCCACCTTCGTGCACTGGAAACTGATCACCGTGCTCAGCCATTTTGGCCAAACCGCTTTGCGACCGTTGACGCCGATATTTTTCAGGCCACTGGTGTCGATGCTGTATGGCGCACGCCTTGGCAGTGGCGTGGCGCTTGGCGGCATCTTGGAGGCGCCGTTTTTTATCACGGTGGGCGCGGGTAGTGCCATTGGTAATGCGTCGCTGGTGAGCGGTAACTTTACCCAAGGCAAGGAACTGATATGCGGCACGGTCAAGATTGGCGCCGGCGTAACCGTCGGTGTCAATTCAGTGGTATTTCCGAATACCGAAATTGGCGACAATGTAACCTTGCTCGGCGGATCGTATGTGATACCGGGCACCAAGATACCGGCAGGCGAAACCTGGCGCGGTAACCCGGCGCGAAAATGGCTGTAATATCGACCGGTGAATGCCGCAACGGTATTGAGTCGGACCTGCAAAATTCACTTTCCGCCCGGCGGACGTGCAAGTGGTGACTTGATTTTCCCCGCCTGAGCATCGGTCAGCCAGTAGATGACTTGACCAAGCGAGCGACCAAGGGTTGCTGCTTCGGTGAATAAGTGGACCGCGCCAGGCCATCACCAGAGATTTCGCTGACGAAGTCGCGGAAGTTTTGCCTGCTGTCCAGCTCGTCGAACGACCGGGCCAGCCTCTTCGCGCCCTGCCGGCCATCGGGTTCGGAGATCATCCGGACGACCGCTTCGCGAATAAGCCGCACGCAGACGCGATCAGCGCGCACCACTTCTCCAGCGCCCGACCGCACTACCGCGGCCATGTTCATGAATTGATCCATATTGCTCGCGATGCCCAAGACAGGAACACCGCAAGCCAAGGCTTGTTGGCTGGTTGGGCTGCCACCGTTGCAGATGACAAGGCTTGCCCGTGCGGCAGCCTCGATTCCTGGAAGGTAGTCCGCCACATGCAGATTCTGCGAAAGCGTCTGGGGAATCGGTGCGCCCGCGGTCGATGCGATCACCGTCACCGGCTGGTCCGCCAACGCGTCAATCACCATTCGCATCACTTTGG
>JAYUGL010000327.1:0-2865 GCA_043738385.1 Sterolibacteriaceae bacterium | reverse complement strand
CTCAGCGACGACTTGCATTGGTACGCCGCCGTGCTGATTGACCGGCTGATGTTCATCTGGTTTTTGCAAGAAAAGCAGTTTCTGGATGGAAAAAAACGGTATCTGCAAGACCGCTTGGGCACGCATTTGCTTGGCACGCCAGAGCGCAGTTTCTACCAAGCGTTCTTGTGCCCGCTGTTCTTTCGAGGGTTTGCCGAAGAGCGCACCGACGCCAACCGCGCGCAGATCAACGCCGATTTTGGTCAAGTGCCTTATCTGAACGGCGGCCTGTTTTCGCAGCATGAATTGGAGGCGCGCTACGGCGACGCGCTGGATGTGGCCGACGCGGCACTGGAGAAGCTGTTCGGATTTTTCGATGTTTGGGAATGGCACCTGGATGACCGGCCGCTGAAAAACGACCGCGAGATCAACCCGGACGTGCTGGGCTATATCTTCGAGAAGTTCGTCAACCAGAAGCAGATGGGGGCGTATTACACCAAAGAAGACATCACCGAGTACATCGGCAAGAACACCATCATCCCGGCGTTGCTGCAAAAGGTGCGCGGCAACTACCCCGGCGCGTTTGATGCGCTGGCCTGGCCATTGTTGCAGGCAGAGCCTGACCGCTACATCTACCCCGCCATGCTCAAAGGCGCGGATACGGATTACCCTGCTGAGATCGAAGCCGGGCGGGATACCGAAGCGCCCGACCTGCTGGTGCGGCGCAAAGACTGGAATGGCAAGACGCCAGACGTTTGGGCACTGCCCACTGAGATTTGGCGCGAGACCATCGCACGGCATGACCGCACGCGCGATTTGCGCGTCAAACTGGCCGCCGGCGATTTACGCGAGATCGGCGACCTGATCACCTGGAATCTCGACATCCGTCGCTTTGCGCAAGACGTGATCGAACGCTGCACCGATGCCTCACTGCTGCGTGAGTTCTGGGCTGTACTGGCCGGCCGCGTGCCGCGCAAGGCCGGCGAGAGGTTCCGCCCTGCGCTGAGCGTGTTGGACCCGACCTGCGGTTCGGGCGCGTTTTTATTCGCCGCGCTCAACATTCTCAAGCCGCTGTATGACGCCAGTCTGGGCACCATGGCCGGTCTGCTGCTGGACGCCGACCAAGCCGGCGACCACAAAAGCGCCGAGAAGTGGAAAGACATCGAAGAGACCATCAAACGCTTTGGCGTATTGGGCAGTGATCGCACCCACGATTACGCCGTCATCAAGCACATCGTGGTTCATAACCTGTACGGCGTGGACATCGAGGAGCAGGCCACTGAGATTGCCAAGCTGCGCCTGTTTTTGAAACTGGTGTCTTTGCTGGAACCTGGTGACTCCATCGAGCCGCTTCCCGATATCGACTTCAACATCCGGCATGGCAATACTCTCGTAGGTTATGCCACGGCTGACGAAACTGAAGCGGCGGTGAAAGGCGCGACGCAGGGCAACTTATTCAGTGATGCGTGGGAGGACATTCGAGTTCGGCTAATTTCGGTGCAAGAGGCATATCACAACTTCCAAATTCAACAGGTTCAACGTGGCGGCCGCATTACTGCCGAAGATAAAAGTGCGCTGGCCATGCAGCTTGCCGAATTGGAGGAAATCCTCAATTTCCATTTGTGTCGCGCCTATGGAAAGGATCCGACAAAAGCCAAGCAGTACGACGCATGGAAAGCTAGCCAGAAGCCGTTTCACTGGTATGTTGATTTTTATCCGCTAATGGCGGCAGGTGGGTTTGACGCGATCATAGGAAATCCTCCATATGTTGTTTTTCCAAGTAAAGACGTTCTCTATGTCTGGCCTGATTCCTACTACAAGTGCCAAGACACCAAGAACCTCTATGCACTTGTAGCTGAGAGATCGATCTCGTTGTCTCAGCGAGGGGTTGTGGGGTTGATCGTGCAGCTCACTTCGCTGAGTTCCGAGCGCATGCTTGCGCTCCAAAATATCTGGCTCACCGGCAGTAATTCTTTCATTGTGCCGTTCCCCCGGCGACCCGAGTCGGTTTTTGAAGGCGTCGAAATGCCGACCGCAATTTGGCTACGCCTACCCCTTCATAGTACAACGGGCCGGGCCGGTTTATCGACCTCCGCTGTGCGCCGTTTTTATACGGTCGAAAGGCCTTTTGCGATTGATACCACTCGTCTTTGGCCAAAAGAAAATGCAAGGCTTAACTTTAGAATTCCGAAGCTTAGCGACAGTATAGGCGAGTTGGTTTTGGCAAAGCTACATGCGAGCGCGACAGTTGAAATGTTGATTGCGCGGCACAGCAATCATCCCGTCTTTTATCAGGAAGCCTGCCGTTATTGGGCAAAATCGAGTTGCTTTGCACCTCGATTTATTCGAAATGGGGAAGCCGTTGATCAACCTCACGGCCGCACACTAACTCTTAACAGCATTCAAGCCGCGAGCTTTGTGAACTGCGTGCTCAACTCCAGCCTCTTCTATTGGTATTACTCAACACTGGCGGACTGCGAACATATAAATGACGGGCTTGTGCGCAGGTTTCCGCTGCCAGTGAACTGGGGCGCTACCGATTGGGCAGTATTGTCCACAGCGGTTGATGACGCGCTCAGGCAATCTGCCGTGCCAAAGATGATCAACACGAAGCAGGGCCACATTATCGAATATGACGAAATTAATGGAAAGCAGGCATCTACGGTCATTGCGAAGGCTGATGCAGCACTGGCAAAGGCGTTCGGCCTCACCGGGAATGAGGCGGACTACGTCCAGAACTACGACACAAAGTATCGAATGATGCTCGGCGTCGTCGGCAGCGACACGGATGCTTGACCTCCCCACCCCACAAGCCGCCACTCGCCTCGCGGCGCTGCTGCAATCGCCGGAATCAAAATCGCTCGACTTCAAGCGGCTGGGCAGCGG
>JAYUGL010000326.1:0-8293 GCA_043738385.1 Sterolibacteriaceae bacterium | reverse complement strand
CCGGGCTGGTTCGCCGGCTGATGTTTCAGGAAAAGCTGTTGCAGGAAATTCACGACGCGCTCGAAGCCATAGAGGCATAACCACTGACCGTTGCCCTGCGGGGCGCGGTGGATTCAATAAAATGGCGCTGTTACAAATCGCAGAACCGGGTGGATCCTCGGCCCCGCACGAACACCGTCTCGCGGTCGGCATCGACCTTGGAACCACCAATTCGCTGGTGGCCACCGTGCGCAGTGGCATGTCTGTGGTACTCAATGACGACCACGGCCATGGACTGCTGCCTTCCGTGGTGCGCTATCGCCCGGATGGCGCGATCAGCGTCGGCTACGATGCCCAGGCAGGACAGGGCGACGATCCGAAGAACACCATCGTTTCGGTCAAGCGTTTCATGGGCCGCAGCCGCAAGGACATCACCCATGTTGAATCCATGCCCTACGATTTTGTCGATGCCGAGGGCATGGTCAAGCTCCGCACCGTGCAGGGGATCAAGAGCCCAGTCGAGATATCCGCAGACATCCTGCGCAAATTGCGCGCGCAGGCGGAGCGGTCGCTGGGTGGCCCGCTGGCTGGCGCAGTGATTACGGTCCCGGCCTATTTCGACGATGCGCAGCGGCAAGCCACCAAGGATGCCGCGCGCCTGGCTGGTCTCAACGTGCTGCGCCTGCTAAATGAACCTACCGCCGCCGCCGTCGCCTACGGGCTCGATAACGGGATTGAAGGCATCTATGCGGTGTTCGATCTGGGCGGTGGCACCTTTGATATCTCGATACTCAAACTCACCAAAGGCGTGTTCGAAGTGCTGGCAACAGGCGGTGATTCAGCGCTGGGCGGCGACGACTTCGACCAGCGCGTATTTTGCTGGATCATCGAGGAAGCCAAACTTGCACCGCTGTCGCACAAGGACGCGCGGGTGTTGCTGACGCGCGCGCGCGAAGCCAAGGAGCACTTGACCGCTCATGGCGAAGCACCGATCACGGTAAAGCTCGGCAGCGGCGAATATGTCGACCTGAGGCTGACGACCGAGCTATTTGCTGACATCACCCGCACCCTGGTGCAGAAGACATTGGGGCCGACCAAAAAAGCATTACGCGATGCCGGATTAAGCGTCGACGATATCAAAGGTGTCGTCATGGTGGGCGGTGCGACCCGCATGCCCCAGATTCAGCACGCCGTCGGACAGTTATTCAAGCAGGAGCCCCTGAACAACCTCGATCCGGACAAGGTGGTCGCCCTGGGCGCGGCCACACAGGCAAATCTGCTGGCAGGCAATCGTGCCGCGGATGACGACTGGTTGCTGCTCGACGTGATTCCGCTGAGTCTGGGCATCGAAACCATGGGTGGTTTGGTCGAGAAGGTCATACCGCGCAACTCCACATTGCCCATCGCGCGCGCCCAGGAGTTCACGACCTACAAGGATGGCCAGACCGCGATGGCGATCCAGGTGGTACAGGGCGAACGCGAACTGGTATCCGATTGTCGTTCTCTCGCAAGATTTGAGCTGCGTGGCATTCCGCCCATGGTGGCTGGTGCGGCGCGCATTCGGGTGAGCTTTCAGGTCGATGCGGACGGCCTGTTGTCGGTGACCGCTCAAGAGCAGACAACCGGTCGCGAGGCGCGCATTGAAGTCAAACCATCGTATGGACTCACCGACGATGAAATTGCCGCGATGCTGAAAGACAGCATTGATTACGCGTCAGACGATGTCCAACGCCGCGCTTTGCGCGAGCTACAGGTGGATGGCGAGCGATTGATCCAGGCCACCCAGTCAGCGCTTGATCAGGATGCGCGTCTGCTTTCTGCACAGGAGCGTGCTGATATCGAAATCTGCATCGAAAAACTGAAGTCAGTCGTGACAGGGGAAGATCGTCGCGCCATTGACGTTGCGATGGATGAACTCAGCCGCGGCACCGCCGAATTCGCGGCGCGACGCATGAACGACAGCGTCAAACAGGCGCTTTCCGGAAGAAACATCGAGGAGTTCGACGCGTGACCCAGATTATCGTTTTACCGCACCAGGAGCTGTGTCCTGACGGGGCGGTCATTAATGCGGCGCCTGGCCAGTCGATCTGCGATGTGCTGCTTTCGAACGGGATCGAAATCGAGCATGCCTGCGAGAAGTCGTGCGCATGCACCACTTGCCACGTCGTGGTGCGGGAAGGCTACGGCTCGCTCAATGAGGCAGAGGAGCTTGAGGACGATATGCTCGACAAGGCGTGGGGTCTGGAACCCTTGTCACGCTTGTCATGTCAGGCAGTTGTTCGTGATACACCGCTGGTGATCGAAATTCCCAAGTACACCATCAACATGGCCAAGGAAGGCAAAAAATGAAGTGGACCGATACGCTGGATATCGCCATTGAACTGGCGGAAACCCATCCCGAGGTGGATCCGACAAAGATTAATTTTGTGGACCTGATGCGTTGGGTCGTCGCCCTGCCGGATTTCGAGGAAAGTGAAAAACACTGCGGTGAGAAAATCCTCGAAGCGATCCAGATGGCCTGGATCGAGGAACTTGCATAGGGTGTTGACCGACACCCATTGCCATCTTGATGCGGCGGAGTTCGATGCCGATCGCGATCAGGTTGTCGCGCGGGCAAGGTTGGCAGGCGTCACCCGCATTATCGTCCCGTCGGTGGAGCGGGCCAACTTTGGCGCTGTCGCCAGCCTGTGTCGCGACTACTCCTATTCCGGTTGTTATCCAGCTTATGGCATTCATCCGATGGTTGTGGATCGAGCCCATGAGGATGACCTCGCTGCCTTGCGCGAAACACTGGTCCGCGAGCAGCCAGTGGCCGTTGGTGAGATAGGGCTGGATCGATTCGTCGAAGATCGTGATGACGCGCGCCAGGAATTCTTTTTCGTCGAGCAGCTCAAAATGGCGCGCGAATTCGGCTTGCCGGTTTTATTGCATGTACGTCGCGCCGTTGATCCCGTACTCAAGCAACTGCGTCGTATTCGCGTAAGTAGCGGGATTGCGCATGCCTTCAATGGCAGCCGGCAACAGGCGGAGGAATTCATCAAGCTTGGCTTCAAGCTCGGCTTTGGCGGTGCGATGACTTACCCGAGGGCGCGTCGCATACGCGCACTGGCGGCCGAACTGCCGCTCGAAGCCATTGTGCTGGAAACCGATGCACCGGATATTCCACCGGCCTGGCTTGCGGGATCGCGCAATGAGCCGGCCGAGATGGGGAAGATATTGGAAGTGTTTGCCGGACTGAGAAATCTGCCGCCGGCCGAGATTGCTGTGGCAGTGGAAAAAAATGTGAAGGACTTGTTTCCCCGCCTTGGCTAGCGCTGTTCGCGCATCGCGTCGGCCCAGCAGTTCGGCGTTTCGTAAATGCGCACCCGCTCCAGTTGCAGGTGATTGCCGTAGCTATCGCGGTAGAGTGGCGACAGCGTGTCGAAGGCGATGCGGGCAAGGTTTTCCGCCGTAGGGACGACATCGAGCAGCACAGTCTTGTGGTCAGGCAGCGAAGCCAGAAAGTTGACCACGACTGCGTCGGTCCGGCAGGCGATAAAAGCGTGATCCCACACATCGGCAATGTGTTGTTTGGCGATGGCCTTGACCTCGGAGAAGTCCATGACCATGCCGTCGACGGCCGAATTCTCGGCGTGGATGATGTCACCGGACAGCGTTACCTCGATCGCATAACGATGCCCATGCAGATGGCGACACTGGCTTTTGTGATTGGGAATCCGATGGCCCGCATCGAACTCCAGACGCCGGGTGATTTGCATGCTATCAGTGCTATTCTGAAAAAACCCATTATAAGTTAGCGATTCACGTCATGCCGCAGTCAATTCTCAGGATCGAAGAGCATTCCCGCGACAGCACTGGAATGACCTATGTCTACGCGGTGGTATCGCGGCGCGCCGAAGGGGTGTCCATCGGCATCAACCTGAATCCCAACAACGCCTGCAATTGGCGCTGCGTCTACTGCCAGGTGCCGGGACTTGTGCGCGGCGCTCCTCCACCCATAGACCTGGATCAGTTGCGTCGGGAATTGGAACAAATGCTTGACGATGTGCTCAGCGGCGACTTCATGGAACAACGCGTTCCGGAGTCGGCAAGGCGCTTGATGGACATCTCCTTTTCGGGCAACGGCGAACCGACCAGCGCCAAAGAGTTTGCAGCGGCAATGTTCTTGGTCACCGAACTCGTTTCCCGGCGCGGATTGACGGACAAGCTAACGATCCGGTTGATTACCAATGGCAGTCTGATGGATCGGGCCGTGGTAAAGGAGGGCGTTAGGCTGTTGGGAAAGGCCGGTGGCGAAGTCTGGTTCAAGATTGACGGCGCAACGTCTGACGCCATTGCCCGAATCAACAACGTTCGCGCATCGCCGGCAACGGTAATGCGACGCCTGCGTATTTGTGCGTCCCTATGTTCGGTCTGGGTTCAAAGTTGCTGGTTCGTCCTTGATGGCAATCCGCCTGCGGAGGACGAGGTCTCGGCCTATATCGAGCTGCTGACAGGGGTCTCGGATATTGTTTCCGGGATTCACTTGTATGGTCTGGCCCGTCCCTCCATGCAGCCCGAAGCGCCGCGATTGACGCCTGTTTCAGCGGCATGGATGGAAGCACTGGCGCGGCGCCTGCGTGATAGAGGACTGACCGTCAAGATCAGTCCTTGAACGTTCAGCTCACCTTCTTTTGCGTGGCTTTGGCCTGCTTCTTGAGATCCTTGAGCAAATCAGGCTTGTGCGCCTTGAGATACTCGACGACTTCAAAGTCCTCACGCTTGATTTTCTGGATGTCGATTTGCTCGATATGCACAAGGCGCAGCAGTTGATGCACGGGGCGCGGCATGTTGCGACCGCTTTCGTAACGAGATCCGCCGCTTTGCGTGACGCCGAGCTTCGACCAGAACTGCTGTTGGTTGAGACCCAACTTGTGGCGGATTTCACGGGCCTCGTTTTTGTCTAGGGCTTTCATGTCCATCCTCCTGGTCTGCCGTCTAGGCAACAAATACAAGACGTACTACAAATCCATCGTGTCATATTCGGCAGCAAAGCGCAAATACCTGTGTGGCATAGACATTTGGCATATTTTTGCGCACGTTCGTTTGGAGTAAAGGAGGTGGAATGGACCCTCACGGATCGGATAAAATCATCGTTTTTTCAAACTGTCAAAAATGGCTTTGATTGTTCAGAAATACGGCGGCACTTCGATGGGTTCTGCGGAGCGCATCCGCAATGTTGCCCGGCGAGTCGCACGCTGGAAGGCAAAGGGGAATCAACTGGTCGTGGTGGTTTCAGCCATGAGTGGCGAAACCAATCGACTCATCGCATTGGCGAACGACATTTCGCCGAATCCGGATTCACGCGAACTGGATGTCGTGGTTGCCACCGGAGAGCAGGTATCCAGCGCGCTACTGGCGATGGCGCTCAAGGATCTTGGACTCAAGGCCAAGAGCTATACTGGGTCGCAGGTCAGAATCATGACCGACAGCGTATTCACCAAGGCGCGCATCACCAATATCGAGGAAGCCAACATTCGGGCCGACCTCGATAACGATCACGTGGTCATCGTTGCCGGCTTCCAGGGCACTGACGAACACGGCAACATCACCACCCTGGGCCGCGGCGGCTCCGATACCACCGGCGTGGCGCTGGCAGCGGCTCTGAAGGCCGAGGAATGCCAGATCTACACCGATGTCGATGGCGTGTACACCACCGACCCGCGTATCGTGCCCGAAGCGCGCAAACTGGATCGCATCACCTTCGAGGAAATGCTCGAAATGGCGAGCCTCGGTTCCAAGGTGCTGCAAATACGCTCGGTCGAATTCGCCGGCAAATACAAGGTCAAGTTGCGCGTGCTGTCCAGCTTCGAGGAAGAAGGGCAGGAAACCATGGGCACGCTGATTACTTTCGAGGACGATATCAAAATGGAACAACCTGTCATCTCGGGCATCGCGCTCAATCGCGACGAAGCCAAGCTCACCGTGCTGGGCGTGCCGGATCGCCCCGGCATCGCCTACCAGATCCTCGGCGCCATCGCCGATGCCAACATTGACGTGGACATGATCATCCAGAACGTCGGCCACGACGGCACCACCGACTTTTCATTCACTGTGAACCGCGGCGAATTTCCCCGTGCCATGCAGATTCTGGAAGAACAGGTCAAGCCCCACGTCGGCGCTCGCGCCGTGATTGGCGACAACAAGATCGGCAAGGTCTCGGCGGTCGGTGTCGGCATGCGCTCCCATCCCGGCGTCGCCAGCAAGATGTTCCGCACCCTGGCCGAGGAGGGCATCAACATCCAGATGATTTCCACCTCCGAGATCAAGATTTCAGTGGTGCTGGACGAGAAGTATCTGGAACTCGCGGTCAGGGTGCTGCACAAGGCCTTCGACCTGGATTATGTCGCGGGCTGATTTGCGCTGAGGGTGTGTCGCGGGTTATTATCCGCCCCCTCAAACGGAGACGTGGCCGAGTGGTCGAAGGCACGCCCCTGCTAAGGGCGCATCTGGGCAAAACCTGGATCCAGGGTTCGAATCCCTGCGTCTCCGCCAAGAGCCCAACTAATCACCCCTGATTTTAGGGGTTTTTTTTGTGGTGCCTCCGTTAATACAAAATCGAAAAAAGGTAGCTAGTTCGTAGTTCTCATATCCGTGCAGAGTACTGCATCTTGACGACTGTTCTCGGCATTCAAGAGACGTTTATCCGTCACCTGCGCATGATTCATCACCCCATATCCAATCCCACCATGATAAATTCTGTCCGGGCCTAGGGACAGACCTTGTGCCATGTCTTCGTGGCACGTGAAATAAATGTCGAGGGCTATGCTCCCGATTCCGTTACGCAGCCAATTGTCTATAAGATTATCGCTGCACTTGCTTAATGAGTGCCCCTAGGCCCGTAGTTATTTATCTTCACAGATGACATCTCTCGCCTTATCTGAAAAGACCGCAGCGCTCAAGGCTGAAGAGCTTGCATTCCTCAGGGCGCAGAAGCTTGCATTGCTCAAGGATGCCAACACACTGCACGACATCGCGTCGCTGCTGAATTTCAAGCCTCATGCTCTGTCGTATCTTCTTTACAAAAAGCCTGAAGCAGCAAGGTACAAGAAATTTACGATCCCGAAACGATTTGGTGGCACCCGCCAAATCTCAGCCCCTTTAGATGATATGAAGGGGCTTCAGAGAAATCTCGCAGTGTTGCTGCAAGATTGCGTGCAAGTTTCAAATGAAAAAAATAAATTCCCTAACAAGATAGCTCACGGTTTCACACGTGGCCACAGCATTACATCAAACGCGAAACCCCACTGCAATCATCGTTACGTTTTTAATCTTGATTTGAATGATTTTTTTGGCTCTATTCACTATGGACGAGTCTATGGTTTTTTCAGAAAAGATAAAAATTTTTTGCTCAACGAAAAAGTTGCAAGGATCATTGCCAACATTGCCTGCTTTGAGGCAAAACTCCCTCAAGGTAGCCCATGCTCTCCTGTAATTTCGAATCTGATTGGTCACGTACTAGATGTGCACATGGTCCGACTTGCTTCGAAGAATGGCTGCACTTACACGCGCTACGCAGATGACCTTACGTTCTCAACTAACCTTGCTGCCTTTCCGGTAGCAATTGCTAAACCAACGGTTGATTCGGATGTTTGGGCGGTCGGCGACGAGTTGGGGCAACTAATCGAAAAATCAGGGTTCTCTGTCAACCTCAAGAAGACTCGCATGCAGTATTGCGATTCCCGCCAAGAAGTAACGGGGTTGGTAGTAAATAAAAAAGTCAATGTTAGGAGCGAGTATCGTCGGACCGTTCGTGCAATGGTTGATCGTTTGCTCACAACTGGAAAATTTGATTTTGTTCGAAAAGTCAAAGACCCTTCTGGAGTCGAAATTGAAAGCGTTACACCCGGAAGGATTGATCAACTTCATGGAATGTTGGGATTCATTAGCGGTATAGATTTTTACAACCAGCAGTTGATAAAAAATAACGCGTTTAACTATCCAAAAAGAACAATCGAAAAGCTTTCCACTAAAGAGACAATGTATTTGCGTTTCTTGTTGTTCAGACTGTTTTTCGTGGCTGAAAAGCCAGTCATTATTTGCGAAGGAAAAACAGATAACGTCTATCTGACTCACGCAATCCGTAGTCTGGTGAATGATTTTCCACAGCTTGCGGCTAAAGACGCAAAAGGCGACATTATTTTTAATGTTCGCATCTTCAAATATACCAACACGAGTCGGCGCGCGTCAAGGTAGTTGTCGCCTGAGTCATGCAGCCAATGGTTGATTATGGTTGCCCGCCAAATGCGTCTTTATGATGGAGTCGCGTTCGGGA
>JAYUGL010000325.1:0-2890 GCA_043738385.1 Sterolibacteriaceae bacterium | reverse complement strand
ACGGCACGATGGCGACTTATGCGGCAATGGTCTTGGCCGGCGCAACAACGCAGTGGCTGATGCAGTTCGGTTGGAGAGCCTGACCGAAGCACATGCCCAGGCCCGTTCAGGTCTGAAAAACCGCCGGTTGCCCTGGCGCGCGCTGGCGATCCGCTGCGCTGCTGTTCTCGTGAAAATAAGTGGACACACGGTCCCGCCCGGCGCGTTTTGACTTGTATAGGGCGCGGTCCGCGAGTTGGATCAACCCGTCCAGCGGCAGCGCCTGACCGACGGTCGCGCCGGCTGCACCAATACTCACGGTCACTTGAATTTCTTGTCCCTGCAGCTTTAGCTGAGCGGAGGCCGAAACCGCCTCGCGTACCCGCTCGGCCAACTGCTGCGCCTGCGCCACTGGTGTGTTGGGTAGCAAAACGATGAATTCTTCCCCGCCCCAGCGTGCAAGCAGGTCGGTGGCACGCAAGGTCGCCCTGAACCGATGGCCAATTTCCACCAGGAACTGATCGCCGGCAAGATGGCCGTGTGCATCGTTGATGTATTTGAAATGGTCAGCATCGACGACCAGAATCGCCAATGGCTGACCATGGCGTCGCGCGAGATCGATTTCCCGCTTGGCAGCAGAAACAAAACGGTGGCGGTTGCTCAGCCCGGTGAGGGCGTCGACCATCGCGAGCTCGTGCACCATCTTCCTGGCGCGCTCCAGTGCGACGATCAGATGGAAATTGATGCCGCCGCACAGCAACGCCAACGGCACTGGCACGAGCAAGGATATTCGGGCGGCGTCACCCAATTTGGCAAAGCCGAGCATGCGCAAGCACAGCCATTTCAGGGCCAGGGATTCGAACGATGCGCCAAGCGCGGTGAACCATGTCGCGCGCCAGGCGCCAACACGGTTCACCCAGGCGCAAAAGGGCCGACTGCCAGGCGATATTCCAATGGAGTCCAGGGACAGTTTGGCCGCGATCGTCATGGCGGGAGAGGCAAGCGTCGACTTTTACTTGCCAGTTTTGAAATTGCTGAATGTACGGGTTTGCACTTTGCGAATGTCTTGTGGCAGCGCGTCCGGGGCAACCATGGTTTTTGTTGCCGCGGCGTCCAGGAAGATGGACTTGTTTTCGGCCACTTCCTTCTTCACGAACTTCAGGGAGGCGGCATTCGGGTTGGCGTAGAACACCTTGTTGGTCAGAGAAGCGTGCACTTCCGGACGCAGGATGTAATTGATGAACAGATGGGCGTTCTCGACATTTTTGGCATCCTTGGGGATGGCCATGGTGTCGAAAAACAGCGTTGCACCGGTCTTGGGAACGAGCGCCTCGATAACGACCGGCACCTTGGGTTTCTTTTTGGCTTCCTCCGCACGGCTGCGCGCGATGTTGATGTCGCCCGAAAATCCCATCACCAGGCAGGTGGCGCCACTGGCCATTTCCTCGATGTAGCCCGACGAGGAGAAACGCGTGACGAAGGGCCGAATCGCCTTGAGCATCTTGCCCGCCTCCGCATAGTCGGCGGCGTTGCGGCTATAGGGCGGTTTGCCAATGTAAAGCAGCGCCGCAGGCAGCACCTCGGAGCCGGAATCGAGCACACTGACGCCGCAACTCTTGAGCTTTCCCACGTACTTCGGGTCAAACAGCAGGCTCCATGCGTTGTCCGGCATTGGCAGATCGCCCAGTGCGGCCTTGACCTTGGTCACGTTGATGCCTACTGTGACGTAGCCCCACAACCAGTCGACGAGGTGTTCATTGCCCGGGTCGAGTTTGGCCAACTGGTCCAGCAGGCCCTTGTCCAGATTGCCCCAATTCGTGAGCTTCGACCGATCCAGCTTCTGCAGCAGTCCGCCTTCGATCTGCGTCTTGGCAAAGTGTGAACCGGGCACGACGATGTCATATCCAGTCTTGCCCGCCACGAGTTTGGCATGCAGCACCTCGTTGTTGTCGTAGTTGTCGTAGCGGACCTTGATACCGGTCTCTTTTTCGAAATTCTTGATCGTGTCGTCGGCGATGTAGTCTGACCAGTTGTAGATGTTGAGCACCTTGGGGTCGGCCGCGCGGGCCAACCCGGAAACTACGCACAACGCTGATGTCAGGGCCAGCAGTAACCCGGTCATTTTCATTTTGGAGCTCATGTCGACCGACCTTTCACTGGAGTTGAATCTACCTGCCCGCGTCGCCGCTGGCGCTGCAAAATGATAACAAAGGCCAGTTGCTGAGGGCGTGGCCGTTGGACAGGGCGGCCGGCGTGAAGTGCCGGCGGTCGCCCGCGTCCGCCGGCCTGACCACGCGGCCGTGCCATCGGCGGCGCCTCAAATCGTGCTGCGTTGTTTGTCTTGCTGATGTTGCTGCAGCACCTGTATCGTGGCCGCAGCAAATGGAAGGTCCGGGTTGACTTTGAGCGCACGTTCGAAATACGTGAGTGCGCGATCGAAGTCGCCCAGATTCAAGTGCATTTGCCCACAACCCGAAAGGGCGCCGAAGTGGCTCCTGTTGCGCTTGAGGACTTCGTCGCGATCCTTCATCGACAACTGGTATTCACCCAACATGTAATGGATCGTGACGCGCTTGTTCCAGGCTTCGGCGAAGGACGGCAAGCGCCGGATGATCTCGGAAAAAGTCAGCACGGCCTCAGCCAGTCTGGACATCTCCATTTGTTGGGTGCCGAGCTGGTAAAGCGCGTCAATGGCGCGGACCCCCAGACCGACTCCAGACCCGCCACAACGCGGCAGCCGCGAACAGGCGAACCTGTTCGTTATCGTCGTGCAGTCTGGCAAGCAAGTTGTCGGCATCCGCCATTTTTCCAATTTCACCCAGGCGTTCGGTGCCGGCGCGCCGGACTTCAGCCGACGGGCAGGCGAGCGCCTGAAGCGCCTGGGCGCGGGACAACGCCTTGTCCGCCGCTG
>JAYUGL010000324.1:0-2896 GCA_043738385.1 Sterolibacteriaceae bacterium | reverse complement strand
GGGATGCTGACAAAAACTTGGACCACCAGAAGGTAGTTCATGTATTCGTACGAGGACAGGATTCGAGCGATTGAGCTGTACATCAAGCTCGGCAAACGCGTCAGAGCGACCATTCGTCAGCTGGGTTACCCAACCAAGAATGCCCTGAAAGGCTGGTGCCGGGAATTCGAGCAACGTCTCGATTTGCCTGTGGGCTATGCGGGTCGAACTCCCAAGTACTCGCAAGCGCAGAAGGAGGCGGCTGTTGAGCACTACCTTACTCATGATCACTGCATTGCTGCAACGATGAGGGCGTTGGGCTATCCCGGCCGTGGAACGTTAACCGCATGGGTCCGCGAAGCACTTCCTGAGACTAGGAAACCCGTGGTTGGCAGGGCTGGGCGTCCACGGTATCCCGAGGCACTGAAGCAAGCGGGAGTCATCGAGCTTTGCAGTCGACAAGAAAGTGCGCAGGCAGTAGCTGAAAAATTAGGTGTAGGCAGGCCGACGTTGTACAACTGGAAAAACCAGCTACTCGGCCCTGAGGCTCCCGCATCCATGAAACGCAAAAACAACTCATCGCCAGCACCAGAGCTGGCACAGCTTGAGCGACAACTTGAATCGCTGCAACGCGAGATCCGCCAACTGCAGCTCGAGCGCGACCTCTTGAAGAAGGCCAATGAAATAGTAAAAAAAGGCCTGGGCGTCGATCTACAGCTCCTGACCAACCGGGAGAAGACATTGCTGGTTGACGCCCTCAAAGAGCTTTATGCCCTGCCAGAGCTCCTTGCCCAGTTGGAACTGGCGCGAAGCTCGTACTTCTACCATCGAGCCCGTGTGAAGGTGACAGACAAGTACTTCGCTGTGCGTCGCCGCATCACCGATATCTTCGAACTAAACCATCGCTGCTACGGCTACCGCAGGCTGCAAGCATCGCTGGCCAGGCAGTGCATCACGATCTCGGAGAAGGTTGTGCAGCGGTTGATGAAACAAGAAAGCTTGGTCGTTGCCACGCCGAAGCGGCGTCGGTACGGCTCTTATCTGGGTGAGATCAGTCCAGCGCCCGAGAACCTCATCGATCGCGACTTCCACGCCGCAGCCCCGAACGAGAAATGGCTGACCGACATCACCGAGTTCCAGATCCCCGCCGGCAAGGTGTATCTCTCGCCCATCATCGACTGCTTCGATGGCCTGGTCATCAGTTGGTCCATTGGGACGCATCCAGATGCTGAGCTGGTCAACACGATGCTCGATGCAGCCATAGAGACGGTAGCCAACGGCAACGCTCGACCCATCGTTCACTCTGATCGTGGCGCCCACTATCGCTGGCCCGGTTGGCTATCAAGGATCGGAGACGCGAAGTTGATTCGCTCGATGTCTCGCAAGGGGTGTTCGCCTGACAACGCGGCGTGCGAAGGCTTCTTTGGACGACTGAAAAAAGAACTGTTCTATCCCAGGGACTGGAAAACAACGACCATTGAACAGTTCGTTGAAGTGACCTTGCCCCTGAATTTCGTACCCCATAGCCGTGGTCATGTGCGGGCTTGCCTGAGCGGATCGGCATGCCAGTGTTTCTCGAACTGTATCGGACTGACGTAGTTCAAGGTGGAGTGTAGCCGGGACTGGTTGTACCAGAGCAGCCAGGCGAAGGTTTCGTCCTTGGCGTGGCGTCGTGTCACGAAGCGTTGCCCATGCAGCCGCTCCACTTTCAGTGAGCCGAACAGCGTTTCGCTGCACGCATTATCCCAGCAGTTGCCACGGCGGCTCATCGAGGCGGCAATGCCGTAGTCCGTGAGCAGATCGCGGAAGTCTTCACTGGCGTACTGACTGCCGCGGTCGCTGTGGAAGATCAGCCCCGTGTGCTTGCCAGGTTGGCGTTTGAACCATGCCATGCGCAGCGCGTCGATGACGATGTCGCGCGTCATGTGCTCACGCATCGACCAGCCGATCACCTGGCGACTGAACAGATCAATGACCACGGCCAGAAACAGCCAGCCCTCGTTGGTGGCGATGTAGGTGATGTCGCCGACCCAGACCGTGTCCGGTGCCGCCACGGTGAACTGGCGATTGAGCAGGTTGGGCGCAATCGGCAGGTCGTGGTGGCTGTCCGTGGTGACCTGGAAGCGCCGTTTGCCCTTGGCGCGAATGCCATGCTTCTGCATCAGCGTTTGCACGCGCTGCTTGCCCACGCGGATACCCTGGCGGCGTAATTCCCGCACCATGCGCGGGCGGCCGTAGCTACCTCGGGTCTGGCCGTGGACGGCCCGGATATGCACCAGCAGCGCCGTATCGCTCAGGTGGCGGCGCGGTGTCGGGTTCGCCTGGCGAGCGACGTGGGCGTGGTAGCCGCTCACACTCACCTGAAGCACCCGGCACTGCACGGTGATCGGCCACACCGCGCGATGACGCTGGATGAAGGCGCACTTCACTTCGCACCCATGGCGAAGTACGCCGTCGCTTTTCCCAGGATGTCGCGCTCCATCTTCACCCGCGCCAGCTCCGCACGCAATCGCGCGATCTCCATTTGCTCGGCGCTCACCGGTTTGCTGTCCGCACCGCTGAGCTGACCTTGCCGGCTCGCCTTCACCCAGTTGAACAGTGTCTGCTCCACCAGTCCGAGCGTCTTGGCCACGGCGGCCTGGCGCTGCCCATTGCCGACCAGCCGCACCGCCTCTTGCTTGAATTCGAGCGTGTAGCGCGCCCGTGTTGTCTTCGTCATGTCGTTCTCCTTGCGTGGATTGAATCACATAGCAAGGGATACGTTTTTCGGGGGCAAGGTCAAAGTACTTGATTCCTACATCCGGTGGTATAACGAGAAGCGGATCAAGATCTCCCTTGGCTCTCTCAGCCCCATCGAATACCGAGAGAGTCTGGGACTTACAACATAAAATCAGTCTAAGTTTTTATCCGCACCCCC
>JAYUGL010000323.1:0-2924 GCA_043738385.1 Sterolibacteriaceae bacterium | reverse complement strand
CCGGTTTCTCGCCGGTATGGATCGCCAAGCTGCGCGAACAATTCCGCTTCGACGGTGTCATTTTCAGCGACGATCTGTCGATGGAAGGCGCCGCCGTTGCCGGCGGCATCGTGGAGCGGGCCAACGCCGCCTGGAGCGCGGGTTGCGACATGCTGCTGGTCTGCAATGCGCCGGACTCGGTGGCGACGCTGCTCGAAGGCTGGCAGCCTGCGCTCGACCCTGTTCGCGCCGCACGCGTACAGCGCCTGCTCTCCGCCAGTCCGGCCCTGTCGTGGGACGAACTGGCACGCGACAGCCGCTACCGCGCCGGCGTCGAAGTCATCGAACGGATGCGCGACGCCGCAGCGGATTGAGTCGCGCCGCGGTTGCCGGCGCGTCAGCGCCGGCCGCCACGACTATCGACTATCGCTTGGCAATGCGAAATCCGATGCGCGGAAAATGCACATGCACTTTCCCGGCACGCGCATCCTCTCGCGCAATCACGAATTCCCGCCGCGTCGCCGTCACCAGCGTCCCCGTCGTCGGGTCCACCCCATAGTCGGTCGCCGCCACGTCCACCGCGTCACCGGGCGCCAGTCCATCCATGCTGCTGGCATCGAAGGGTTCGGCGCGGACTGGCGTCGCGGCCCTGGCTACCGCGATGGCTTCCGCAGCGCTCATGTCGGCCGGCTTGCCATGGCCGATGGCGGCTATCTTGCTCATCCACGCCGGCATGTGTGGTCGTCCGGCCAGCAGGTGTTCGAGCAGGCCTGCGCCCTGCACGAACCACAGGCAGTGATACACCGAGAAATCAAGGACTGACGGCGTGGCGCCGCCAAGAAACGGTGCGCCCGAAGCCGCCAGTTCGGCATCGACCCAGTCGATGGTACCCAGCAAGGTCGGCAATGCATCTGCGGCAGAGATGAATACCTGGGCGCTGCCGCCGGTGAGAAAAGGCTGACGGTCCGCGAATAGTGCTTCTGCCCCTTTTGGATCGGGGAATATCCTGGCCAGTCCCTCTGGTTGCATGCTGTACGACACTGCCGCCGAAAACAGCGTGGTATCCGCCCAGCGCGAAGCCATCTGCACCCGTGCCGTCTGGTTGGGCGGAAACAGCGGCGGGGTGGGCGATATGCGATCAATTGTTTCGCTGATCAATGCGGTGTCGCAATAAATGTCGCAGCCCAATTGCATTACCGGCGTGCGCCGATACGCGCCGGTCAGCGCCAGCAGGTCGGGTTTGGGCATGACGACGGGAATGATCACCGAACGCCACGACAGCCGTTTGCTGCCCAGGATCAGGCGCACTTTCTCTGAAAACAGGGACTCGGGATAGTGGTGGAGAATGATTTCTGACATGATTTTTTCGCCGGTCGGTTGGGGAGTTCGCAGTTTGCAGCGTCAAGGCAAATTGCTCAAGCGGCAGTGCAGCATTCGGCGCTGGCCCTCGGACGCCAAGCGTAAACAGTCAACAAAAAAAGCGACCCGCAGGCCGCTTTTTTATCGCCGCTGTGTTTGGCTACTTCACTCGATTGCGATATTCGCCGGTGCGCGTGTCGATTTCAATCTTGTCGCCGATTTCAACAAACAGCGGCACCGGCAGTTGAAAGCCGGTGTTGATCTTGGCCGGCTTCATCACTTTGCCGGACGTGTCGCCCTTCACGGCGGGCTCGGTGTAAATGACCTCGCGCACCACCGCATTGGGCAATTCGACCGATATCGCCTTGCCGTCGTAGAACACCACTTCGCAGGCCAGGCCATCGTTGATGTAGTTGAGCGCGTCGCCCATGTTCTCGCCTTCAACCTCATACTGGTTGTAGTCGGCATCCATGAACACATGCAGCGGATCGGCAAAGTAAGAGTAGGTCACCTCCTTGCGCTCCAGCTGCACCAGCTCGAACTTGTCGTCGGCCTTGTAAATCGCCTCGCTCGGGCTGCCGGTGAGCAGGTTTTTCATCTTCATCTTGACCACTGCGGAGCTGCGGCCAGACTTGTTGTATTCGGCCTTTTGCACGACCAGCGGATCGTTGCCGACCATGATCACATTGCCGGAGCGGAGTTCCTGAGCGATTTTCATGAGCAATGCCCTGTGAGGGGGAAAAATAACCCACGATTCTACCGAACTTTGACGAATCAAGCCAAGAACTTGTACGGTGTCTTCAGATTGGGGCGGGCAAACAGGATGCCGTCGCGATGATCCGCGACGGCATCAGGACGCCAATCTGCGCGAAAGTTTCTGGACGGTGCAATCGCGGGTTGGGCGTCTTCAGTCTTCTTCGCTTGCGATGAATCTGTAGACCATTGCGCCGAGCAGTGCACCAACGATTGGAGCCAGCCAGAAAAGCCAAAGCTGATCAACTCCCCAATCGCCGACAAAGAGCGCTACGCCCGTGCTGCGAGCTGGATTGACCGAGGTGTTTGTCACCGGAATGCTAATGAGGTGGATGAGCGTCAGTGCAAGGCCAATGGCGATGGGCGCAAAACCTGCGGGTGCGCGCTTGTCGGTGGCGCCAAGAATGACCAACAGAAAGAACATGGTCATCACCACCTCGCTAACCAGTGCCGCCAGCAGCGAATAGCCCCCAGGCGAGTGCGCCCCCTAGCCGTTGGAGGCAAAGCCCTTGGCGACATCAAACCCGGGTGCGCCACTCGCGATGACGTACAGCACACCGCCAGCGACAACGGCGCCAAGCACCTGAGCCACAATATAGGGCACGAGCTTGCCCGCGGGGAAGCGGCCTCCCGCCCAAAGACCAATGTAGACCGCAGGATTCAGATGACAGCCGGAAATATGGCCGATGGCATAAGCCATGGTAAGAACGGTCAGCCCGAAGGCGAGTGCTACGCCATGCAGACCGATGCCGACGTTTGGAAATGCGGCAGCAAGAACAGCACTGCCACACCCACCAAGAACAAGCCAAAATGTTCCGAGAAACTCCGCGCTG
>JAYUGL010000322.1:0-8608 GCA_043738385.1 Sterolibacteriaceae bacterium | reverse complement strand
TTTCATGGCTCTTCCATGAGACGTGGGCCAGCGCCCGTTTCAGCTCTTCCTTGGAAAAACCGTACTTGGCGCGATAGCCGGCGGCGAGCTGCGCAAACCCGGCGGGTGCCGAGCCGAGCGGCAACCACAAGTCGTTGAAGGTGCCCTTGTAGGGGATCGGCAGGCCGCCATAGCCGGTGTCCTTGAGCTTTTCTGCGCCGATGGCCAGTGCGATATCCACTGCGCCCGAAGCCACCGCATAGGCCGCGCCGCGTAGGGTCTCGCTGCCGGTGGCGCACATGTTTTCCATGCGGCTGACCGGAATGCCGTCGAGGCGCAACGCCATCGCGGTGGGGATGGCGGAGTTGCCGGTGTTGACCGCGTCGAGGCTGGATCCGGTCCACACCGCGTCGATCTGTTTGCGCTCGATTCCGGCGTCCTTGAGTGCTTCCTCGAATGCCTCGGCTTGCAGCTCCGCTGTGCCGCAGTCCCAGCGCTCGCCGAACCGCGAGCAACCCATGCCGATGATGGCGACCTTGTCCTTGATGCCTGATGCCATGATTTTTCCTTATGCCTGAAGAGGCGTGGCTTTCCAGAAATAGCGCGGGTAGCCGCGTGCCTTGTCGATATCCTTGATGCGGAACACGATCCGCAACGGCGTGCCGACATCCAGACCGGCGGCGCCAACGTCCACGATTTCCATCAGCAAACGGCCGCCGTTGTCGAACTGCGCGAAGCCGACGTAAAGTGGCGGCGACGGATGATAGGAAAGCGAGTCAGCCGTATAGGTGAGCACTTTCGCAAGCTGGTCTGCGAGAGGATAGGGGGCGAAATTTTCACGCGGCGCGTGGCACGCAGGATTCACGCAATACGGCAATTGCGGGAATTGGATGGTGTCACATTTACGGCACTTGCCCGCGACGAAGCTGGCAAGCTGGAACCGTGAGCGGTATTGGTCGGTCAGCGCCGTCTTGAGAACGCGCTCGGCGCGCATGCCCCATTCGAGCTCGATGGAGTCTTCGTAGGACAGCAGACGCAGGTAGGCGTCATGGCTTTGCGCGTCGGCCAGCGCACCGCTGATGCCGCGTACCGGCTTGAAATCCTTGATCGCGTCGGTGGTTTTCAACACCAGCACATCAACGCCCTGACCAAAGCCAACCAGCACAATCGTCTCGCCGGGGCTGGCTTTTTCCAGCACATGCGCCAGCATGATCAGGCCGTGGGCTGATCCGGCATAACCACAGTTCTCATCAAGGTTGCCGGCCTCGGATTCGGCGGGCAGGCCTGACTTTTTGATGATGGCCGCGGCGATGCCTTTGAGCGGCGCGGGCAGGATGAAATGCTTGACATCGGCGGCAGCGACGCCGCACTCCTTAATCGCTGCCTTCACCGCTTCCGGCACCAGCTTCATGTAGCCTTCGTCTCGAATCCAGCGTTCTTCCCAGAAGTAGTCGTACTTGGCACCCTCGGCGCGGAAATGATCGACAAACACCACGCTTCGGCTGACAGATCCCATTAGCGTGGCAACGACCTTGTCGCTGCCCAGCGTGAATGCCGCGGCGCCCGCGCCGACACTGATTTCCTGCGTGCTGGCGGCTTTGCCCCGGGGGCGGTCAGTGGCGATGAACAGGGCCGGCGCCGAGGTGTCCCTCAATGCCGTGACCAGACCCGAGGTGCCGGCGCGTTGCGAGTGGCCGAGATCCAGGGTGCGCGCGGTGTTGGGAATGTCGAGCGCACCCGCCACGATGGAGGCGTTTTGCAGGTCCGCAAACGGCAGCGTGGTCGAAGCCATGAACACCGCCGCGAGATCAGCCCGCGAACGCGTGCCCAATGCATCGCGTGCGGCTTCGACCGCCATGGTGTTGCTGTCTTCATCCCAACTACAGAATGCGCGCTGTCCTTTGCCCAGCGAACGCAGGCCGGGGGCCATCCATTTGTGTGCGGCGGCGATCGCCGCGCGCTGCATCCTCAAGCGTGGGACGTAGCCGCCGAATCCGGTGATGCCATAAGTACTCGTCTTTGACACTTTGTTGTCGCCTTTCATCAAGACTTTTGATTGATGCTGCTTTTTTTTGTGGGGCCGATTTTAATTCGTATGCTGCAATACCATACACTAACGAAGTAATTTTTGTCAAGACGCCGTACACCGCTAAATGCACTGCGACGATGACCAAAATTGACTGTGGGCGAAGTCCTCCTTCAGACCCTTTTCTGTTCGAATTGTTTTGCCCATTATATGACCATGACCAGCCGTCGGCGACATCAGCGTCACCCTGCCGCCATCCAATCGAACTACGGTGATGGGTTACAATAAGTATGTAAGCACACGAATTCACTATGCGTGGGTGTTGCCCATATAAGAATCGCGATCAGAGGAGAAATTAACCATGGCAGGGTTGTATTTCGAGCAGTTCGAAATCGGGCAGGTTTTCAAGCATGACATTCGTCGCACGGTGACGGAAACCGACAATTTGTTGTTTAGCACCATGACGCATAACCCGGCGGCGATCCACATTGACGCCGAATATGCCAAGACCACCGAGTTCGGCAAGCCGCTAATGAACAGTGTGTTCACGCTCGGATTGATGGTCGGGATTTCGGTCGGTGACACGACACTGGGCACCACGGTCGGCAATCTCGGCTGGGACGAAGTACGCTTCCCCAAGCCGGTGTTCGCCGGCGATACCCTGCACGTCGAATCCAAGGTGCTTGAAAAACGCGAAAGCAAGTCGCGGCCGAACAACGGGATTGTGGTGTTTCAGCATGAGGCCTTCAACCAGCGCGATGAAATGGTCGCGATCTGCAAGCGGGTAGCGCTGATGTACCGTCTTCCCGCCGGGAAATAACACGCCGCATCATGTTTCATGACCATGGGGACGCAATTCGTTCCCCAGGAAGCTGAGGAAATCATGTCGACTCCTGAACTCAACGCTGGTGCCAAGAGTGCGCCGCTGCGCTCGATGTTGTTTGTGCCCGGCGACAGCGAACGCAAGCTCGAAAAGAGCATTTCGTCGCCCGCCGATGCCCTGATCCTTGACCTTGAGGATGCGGTGGCCCCGTCGCGAACCCACATCGCGCGCGGCATGGTGCTCGAATACCTGAAGTCGCGGCCGGATCGCAGTCGCCAGAAATTGTGGGTGCGGATCAACCCGCTGACCACGCCGGCTGCGCTGCTCGACCTGATGGTCGTTGCCGGTGCGCCGGATGGATTGATGTTGCCCAAGGTATTTTCTGCCCAGGATGTCACCAAGCTTTCGCACTATCTTGATGCGCTGGAAGTCCGCGAAGGCATCCCGCAAGGCTCGATTCGCATCATGCCGGTAGCCACCGAAACCCCTGCGGCATTGTTCACTCTTGGCGGCTATGCCGGATGCAGCCCACGTCTGGCCGGCCTCACCTGGGGCGCGGAAGACATTGCCGCCGCACTGGGCGCCAGTACCAACCGCCGTCCCGATGGCGAGTACGACACCGTTTATCAACTGGCCCGCGCCCTGTGCCTGGCGGGTGCCGTGGCGGCCGACGTGCAGCCCATCGACACGATCTGGTCGAATTTTTCCGACTCGGCCGGGCTGGAAGCCGATTCAAAGTTTGCCCGGCGGTCGGGATTTACGGGAAAGATCGCGATTCATCCCAACCAAATTGAGATCATCAACCAGGCCTTCTCGCCCAGCGAAGAAGAGGTGGCATGGTCGAAGCGCGTGGTTGACGTGTTTGCCAGCAATCCGGGTTTGGGCACCGTCGGCCTGGAAGGCAAGATGCTCGACATGCCGCATCTGAAACAGGCGCAACGCATTCTGGAACTCGCCGCCCGCTTTCCCCGGTAGCGCACAGCGAGTAAACTACGGTGCGGCGCCTGGCGTTTGCGCTGCCCATAAATTTGGCTGACGCATGTCAGGGCGATGTATCCCGCGGGCCCAAAGAGACTGGGCATGCCGCGAAAAAGCATTGAATCGGAGAATGAGACATGACTGATCTCAGCATTACCAAGAAGCTGGTGCCCTACGCGGCCAAAAACAAGGTCCGCTTCATCACGGCCGCGGCGCTGTTCGATGGACACGACGCCTCGATCAACATCATGCGTCGCATTTTGCAATCGACCGGCGCGGAAGTCATTCACCTTGGCCACAACCGTTCGGTCGGCGAGATCGTGAACGCCGCCTTGCAGGAAGACGTACAAGGCATCTCGATCACCTCTTACCAGGGCGGTCATAACGAGTACTTCAAGTACATGATCGACCTGCTCAAAGAAGCCGGCGCCGGCCACATCAAGGTGTTCGGTGGCGGCGGCGGCGTGATCGTGCCGGCCGAAATTCGCGATCTGCAGAACTACGGCGTCACCCGCATCTATTCGCCGGAAGACGGCGCGGTGATGGGCCTGCAAGGCATGATCAACGATCTCATGGAGCGCACCGATTTCAATCTGGCGGAGTTTGCCCCGAAGCCGGCCAAAGTTGTCGACGCACTGAAGTCCGGTGATCGCCGCATGCTTGCACAAGTGATTACCGCGCTGGAAAACGGCGCATACGGCGACGAGATCAAAAAAGCCGTCCGCGATGCTGCCGTGCCGATCAAGACGCTGGCACTGGGCATTACCGGTACCGGCGGCGCCGGCAAGAGCTCGCTCACCGACGAACTGGTATTGCGCATGCGCATTGACCAGAGCGACAAACTCAAGATCGCGATCATCTCCATCGACCCTTCGCGCAAGCGCACCGGCGGCGCACTGCTCGGCGATCGCATCCGCATGAACGCCATCGAGCATCCCAACATTTACATGCGCTCGCTGGCGACACGCGATGGCGCCAGCGAAATTTCCGCGGCGCTGCCCGAGGTCATTGCCGCCTGCCGCATATCCGGCTTTGATCTGGTGATTGTCGAAACCTCCGGTATCGGCCAAGGCAATGCGGCGATCGTGCCGTTCGTCGATCAGTCGCTCTATGTCATGACGCCCGAATTCGGCGCCGCCAGCCAGTTGGAGAAGATCGACATGCTCGACTTTGCCGACTTCGTCGCCATCAACAAATTCGACCGCAAGGGTGCCGAAGATGCGCTGCGCGACGTGCGCAAGCAGTATCAACGCAATCGCGAACTGTTCACCACGCCGACCGAAGACATGCCGATATTCGGCACCCAGGCCAGCCGCTTCAACGACGACGGCGTGACCGCGCTGTATCAAGCGTTGATTGCACGCTTGAAGGAACGTGGCTTGAAGACGCAGAAGGGCTTGCTCCCAGTCGTCACGGTCAAGTCTTCGTCGCATGGCCATGCCATCGTGCCGCCGGAGCGCACCCGTTATCTCGCTGAAATTTCTGAGTCTGTGCGTGGCTATCACAAGCATGTCGGCGAGCAATCCTGGGTCGCCCGCGAACGCCAGTCGCTGCGGATCGCCAAGGCACTGTTCGAGCAAAACGGCAAGAATGCCGGCGATTTCGGCGAATTGATTGCGTCGAAGGACAGCGAGCTGACCGCGCATTCCAAGAAACTCATTGATCAGTGGCCCAAGACGCGCGAGCTCTACGCCGCCGACGAATACGTGGTGAAGATTCGCGACAAGGAAATTCGCACCGCGCTGACCAGCGAGTCGCTCTCCGGCACCAAAATCCGCAAGGTCGCATTGCCGAGCTTCGAGGATGATGGCGAGACGCTGAAATTCCTGATGAAGGAAAATGTTCCCGGTTCCTTCCCGTTCACCGCAGGCGTCTTCGCCTTCAAGCGCGAGGGCGAAGACCCGACCCGCATGTTTGCTGGTGAAGGCGATGCTTTCCGCACCAACCGCCGCTTCAAGAATGTTTCCAAGGGCATGCCGGCGCATCGTCTGTCCACCGCCTTCGACTCGGTGACCCTTTACGGCTGTGACCCCGATCTGCGGCCGGACATCTACGGCAAGATCGGCAATTCCGGTGTCTCGATCGCGACGCTGGACGACATGAACGTGCTCTACTCGGGCTTCGACCTGGCGTCGCCGACCACCTCGGTGTCGATGACCATCAACGGCCCGGCGCCGATCCTCCTCGCCTTCTTCTTCAACACGGCGATCGACCAGCAGATGGACAAGTTCCGCGCCGACAATGGTCGCGATCCGACCGAAGATGAAGCCGCGAAGATTCGCGCGTGGACGTTGTCATCGGTGCGCGGCACGGTGCAGGCCGACATTCTCAAGGAAGACCAGGGGCAGAACACCTGCATCTTCTCCACCGAGTTTGCACTCAAGATGATGGGCGATATCCAGGAGTTCTTCGTGCACCACCAGGTGCAGAATTTCTACTCGGTGTCGATTTCCGGTTATCACATCGCCGAAGCGGGCGCGAACCCAATCAGCCAGCTTGCGTTTACGCTGACCAACGGTTTTACCTACGTCGAGAGCTATCTGGCGCGTGGCATGCAGATCGACGATTTCGCGCCAAACCTGTCGTTCTTTTTCTCCAACGGCATGGATCCGGAATACTCGGTGATCGGCCGCGTCGCGCGTCGCATCTGGGCGGTGGCGATGAAGAACAAGTACGGCGCCAATGATCGCAGCCAGAAACTCAAGTATCACGTGCAGACCTCAGGGCGTTCGCTGCATGCGCAGGAGATGGATTTCAACGACATCCGCACCACGCTGCAAGCACTGCTCGCCATCTATGACAACTGCAACAGCCTGCACACCAACGCCTACGACGAAGCGGTGACCACGCCAACCGAAGAAAGCGTGCGCCGGGCGATGGCGATTCAGCTCATCATCAACCGCGAATTCGGCATGGCCAGAAACGAGAATCCCAACCAGGGCGCGTTCATCATCGATGAACTTACCGAGCTGGTGGAAGAGGCGGTGCTCAAGGAGTTCGATGCCATCTCGTCGCGCGGCGGCGTTCTTGGCGCGATGGAAACCGGCTATCAGCGCGGCAAGATCCAGGAAGAGTCGCTTTATTACGAGCACAAGAAACACGATGGTTCCTACCCGATCATCGGCGTGAATACCTTCCTCAATCCCAAGGGCAGCGCGCAGCCCGAGATCGAGCTGGCGCGATCCACCGAGGATGAGAAACAAGGTCAGCTCAAACGTCTCGCCGATTTTCAGGCGCGCAACAAGCCCGAGGCGCCGCACTGGCAAGCCAAACTGCGCCAGACGGTGATCGAAGACGGCAACGTCTTCGCGGTACTGATGGACGCGGTGCGTCATTGCTCGCTCGGCCAGATCACCACGGCGCTTTACGAAGTCGGCGGCAAATATCGGCGCAACATGTAACGCCGCAAGCAGTTCGATTTCCCTAAAAATCCAATCGCAGGTGTATCCCGCAGACGCGGGGTGCACTTGGAGGAAAACCAAATGAGTGAATACAACGCCCCGCTGCGA
Organism: Sterolibacteriaceae bacterium; assembly: GCA_043738385.1. Classification (GTDB taxonomy): domain Bacteria; phylum Pseudomonadota; class Gammaproteobacteria; order Burkholderiales; family Rhodocyclaceae; genus JANYCD01. The sequence goes on along the minus strand of JAYUGL010000322.1, from coordinate 1,293 downwards.
GACATGAAATTCGTGCTGCAGGAGCTTGCCGGTCTGGAGCAGGTCGTGCAGTTGCCCGGTTGCGAGGAAGCCTCGCCGGATGTCGTTGATTCGATCCTTGAAGAAGCCGGCAAGTTCGCCGCCGGAGTTCTCTCGCCCTTGAACTGGATCGGCGACCAGAACGGCGTCGTGCTTGAAAACGATGTCGTAAAAACTGCGCCGGGCTGGATCGCCGCCTACAAACAGTTTGTCGCCGGCGGCTGGAACGCGCTGGCATGTTCGCCTGACCATGGCGGCCAGGGCCTGCCGCGCCTGGTGTCGACCCTGGTCGAGGAAATGTGGAACAGCGCCAACATCTCGTTCACGCTGTGCCCGATGCTGACGCGCGGCGCCATCGAAGCCATCGAGTTGCGCGGCTCGGATGCGTTGAAATCCGCCTACCTGCCGAAGATGGTCAGCGGCGAATGGACCGGCACCATGAACCTCACCGAATCGCAGGCCGGGTCCGACCTTGCCGCCGTGCGCACGCGCGCGGTGCCGCAGGGCGACGGCACCTACAAGGTATTCGGGCAGAAGATCTTCATCACCTACGGCGATCACGACATGACGGACAACGTGATTCATCTGGTGCTGGCGCGCACGCCAGACGCGCCGGAAGGCGTGAAGGGCATCTCCCTGTTCGTGGTGCCGAAGTTCGTGCTCAAGGCCGACGGCACGCCGGGCGCGCGCAACGACGTGCATTGCGTCTCGCTCGAACACAAGCTCGGCATCCACGCCAGCCCCACCTGCGTGCTGGCCTTCGGCGATCATGGCGGCGCGATTGGCTATGTGGTCGGCGAAGAAAATCGCGGCCTCGAATACATGTTCATCATGATGAACGCCGCGCGGTTCGCGGTCGGCGTTGAAGGCATCGGCCTTTCCGAGCGCGCTTACCAGCGCGCGCGGGACTATGCAAAGGATCGCGTGCAGGGTGCCGAGCTTGGCATCAAGGGCGGCGGCAAGGTAGCGATCATTCGCCATCCCGACGTGCGCCGCATGCTGCTGCTGATGAAGTCGCAGACCGAAGCCATGGCACGGCAGCCTTCCGTGTAGGCACGCATCGTCATCAACATGCGTTTGACATCCGGGTGATGAATGATCGGCGCGCTGGCCGCAATCGAGCCGTCTACCGGACGGGACTGAACCCGGTCTTTGGCGAACGCAGCGGCCTTTTGGTACGCGCGCTGGGCGATCGCTATACCTTGGGTACCCACGGCATAGCGCGCGGCGTTCATCATGATGAACATGTATTCGAGTCCGCGGTTCTCCTGCCCG
>JAYUGL010000321.1:0-8633 GCA_043738385.1 Sterolibacteriaceae bacterium | reverse complement strand
TCGTCAAGCGCTATCCTCGCCAAACCCGCTAACAAGGCGTCGGCTGGCGCCAGTTGGGCGTCGCGCTCGACACTGTTCATTGCCTCCAGTTGTTCCAGTGACATTGAATCCGCAACGTTCAGTTCCGCTACGCGCGTTCGCCGCAATGCCGAGAGGTGGGCGCCGCATCCGAGGGCCTCGCCAACATCTTCCGCCAACACACGAATGTATGTACCTTTACTGCAATCCACATCGATCACGGCACTATCTCCGTTAAACGACACCAGATCGAGTAAAAATATCTTGATCATGCGTGGCTGCCGCTCAAGCTCAATACCTTGTCGGGCATACTCATAGAGTGGCTTGCCATCCCGCTTCAAGGCGGAATGCATGGGGGGCGTCTGACTGATTTCACCATGAAACCGCGCTAACGCGGCGTTTAGCACGGTTTCATTGGTATGCACCGGTCGCGTCTGGAGAATTCTGCCTTCTGCGTCCGCAGTGTCCGTCGTCACGCCGAGTTTCAATGTGGCGCGATAAGACTTATTTGCGTCCAGCAATTCACCGGCAAACTTGGTGGCTTCGCCCAGACAAAGCGGCAGAAGTCCCGTCGCCAGCGGGTCAAGGGTACCGGTATGGCCGGCCTTGGCGGCATTGAAAAGGCGTCGCACTTTTTGCAACGCTGCGTTGGAAGTTAAGCCCAGGGGTTTGTCGAGCAACAGCACACCGTCGACACGGCGGCTGGGCGGACGGCGTGGCGCGTTCAATCCTGCGGATCAGGTTCGTGTTGGTCCGACGCCACGGCTTGATCGATCAGCTGCGACAAATGCGTGCCGCGCTCCACCGATGCATCGAAAACGAAATGCAATTCCGGGGTATGGTGGATGCGAACGCGGCGACCCAGTTCACGCCGCAGAAAACCGGCGCTGCGCTTCAAGCCGCGCTCGATTTCAGCACGCTGCTCGGCCTCCGCCAGCGTGGTGTAGAACACCTTGGCGTGGGCGTAATCAGGCGTGATTTCGACATCGGTCAGCGTCACCAGACTGACCCGCGGATCCTTGAGTTCAAGCCGGATCAACTCGGCCAGCTCGCGACGGATCTGTTCAACAATACGATCAGATCGAGAAAAGGATTTCACGGGCATGGGTCAAGCGTAGCGAGTGGAGAGTGGGCGATGTCTTGCGTTCGGCGCTCAACTCTGCACAGAATTACAGGGTCCGCGCCACTTCCTGCATTTCAAAGACCTCGAGCTGATCCCCGACCAGAATATCGTTGAAGCCCTTCAGCGACAGGCCGCACTCAAAGCTACCCTTGACTTCCTTCACGTCATCCTTGAAACGCTTCAGCGAATCCAGCTCGCCGGTGTGGACCACGACATTGTCACGCAGCACACGCACACTGGCGCCACGCTTGACCACACCTTCGAGCACCATGCAACCTGCCACCGTGCCGATCTTGGAAATGACGAATACCTGGCGTATTTCGACCAGTCCGGTGACCTGCTCGCGCTTCTCCGGCGTCAACATGCCGGACAGCGCGGCCTTCACCTCATCCACCGCGTCATAAATGATGTTGTAGTAGCGGATATCGACGCCAAAACTTTCAGCCGCTTTGCGTGCGCCGGCATCGGCGCGGGTGTTGAAGCCGATGATCACCGCCTTCGAAGCAGAGGCGAGATTCACATCCGATTCGCTGATGGCGCCGACCGCACCGTGGATAACATTGACCTTGACTTCGGCCGTGGACAACTTGTTGAGCGCCTGCACCAACGCTTCCTGTGAGCCCTGCACGTCCGCTTTCACGATCAGCGGCAACTGCTTGGCTTCGACCTCGCCCATGTTTTCGAAGATGTTTTCGAGCTTGGCTGCCTGCGCCTTGGCCAGCTTGACGTCGCGGAACTTGCCCTGCCGGAACAACGCGATTTCGCGCGCCTTGCGTTCGTCGCCGAGCACCATGGCTTCGTCGCCGGCGGAAGGCACATCGGTGAGACCCTGGATCTCCACCGGAATCGAAGGGCCCGCCTCTTCCACAGACTTGCCGTTCTCGTCGAGCATCGCACGCACGCGACCAAATGCGGCCCCGACCAGCAGCGCATCACCGCGCCGCAGCGTACCGGACTGAACCAGGATCGTAGCGACCGGACCCTTGCCCTTGTCGAGCCTCGCCTCGATAACCAAACCCTTGGCCGACGTGTTTCTGGCCGCCTTGAGCTCCATCACCTCGGCCTGCAACAGCAGATTTTCAAGCAGTTCATCGATGCCCTGCCCGGTCTTGGCGGACACCGACAGGAACGGCGAATCACCACCATACTCCTCAGGCACTACGCCCTCGGCGACCAGTTCCTGTTTGACGCGATCAGCATTGGCATCCGGCTTGTCGATCTTGTTGATCGCAACGACCAGCGGCACATTGGCAGCCTTGGCGTGATGAATGGCTTCCTTGGTCTGCGGCATGACGCCATCGTCGGCAGCCACCACCAGAATCACGATGTCGGTGGCCTTGGCTCCACGCGCGCGCATCGCCGTGAAAGCCTCATGGCCTGGCGTATCGAGAAAAGTCACCATACCGCGCGGCGTCTCGACATGATAAGCGCCGATATGCTGGGTAATGCCACCAGCTTCGCCGTGGGCGACGCGCGACTTGCGGATGTAATCAAGCAGCGAGGTTTTGCCGTGGTCAACGTGACCCATCACGGTCACCACCGGCGCACGCGGCATCAGCACCACATCTTCGTGCTGCTCCACATGATCAAGGAAGGCATCGGGATCATCAAGTTTGGCCGCAAACGCCTTGTGTCCCAGTTCCTCGACGATGATCATCGCCGTCTCCTGGTCGAGCACCTGGTTGATGGTCACCATCGTGCCCATTTTCATCAGCAACTTGATCACCTCGGCTGCTTTCACGGCCATCTTGTGGGCGAGCTCTGCGACAGTGATAGTCTCCGGCACATGCACTTCGCGGACCACAGCCTCCACCACTTGCGCGGCGGCCTGTCCCTCACCGCTGCCGTGGCCTTGGCGGCCGTGCCGGCCCTGCCTGGGACCACCACGCCAGCCACCGGCGCCACCGCCTGCATCGCCACGGGTCTTGATGGTCCGCCTTTTGGCGGCCTCATCCTTCCATGTGCTGACACCCTTCTTCTCGGGCTTTTTCTCGCTCGCAGGCTTGCCTGCCGGCTTGTGCAAAGTGCCAGTGACACCAGCCTCCGCTTTGGCTGGCGCAACCACCGCCTTGGCCGGTTCGGCAACTTTTGGCGCCAGCGCCGCCTGTTGCAGCGCGACGCGCTTTTCCGCCTCCTCGCGAACTCTAATCTCACGCTCCTGCTTTTCCTTGACCTCGGCCGCCTGGATCGACGCCAATTTGCCGTGGCGTTGCGCTTCTGCCGCCCGTATCGCCATTTGCTCCGGGTTTACCGTTGACGCCTTCACCTTTCTGAGGCTCGTCTCCATTACTGGTACTACTATGGGTTCCGGTTCCGGAACAATTTCAGGAACCACTTCTACCACCAGAACCGGCTCCACCACGGGAATCGGTTCTACCTCTACCACTGGAACAGGCGCTATCTCAGCAACAGGAATCGCGGCATCTTCCGCGGCCAGTTCGGCGGGATCGCGTTTGACGAAAACACGCTTCTTGCGCACTTCGACCTGAATCGTGCGCGCCTTGCCGGTCGCGTCCGCGGCTTTGATTTCTGTGGTCTTCTTCCGCGTCAGGGTAATCTTGGATTTTGGTGCGCCTTCGCCGTGAGACTTGCGCAGGTATTCGAGTAGACGACTCTTGTCCTGCTCAGTCAGCGTATCGTTGGATTCCTGCTTGCTGACTCCCGCTTTTGCCAGCTGCTCAAGCAGCATCGTGGCGGGCATTTTCAGCTCCGCGGCAAACTGGGTAACGTTCATCTGTGCCATGGTCGCTCCCTATGCTTCATCCGCAAACCAATGGGCGCGGGCATTCGTAATCAACTGTGTGGCGCGCTCTTCGGCAACACCGGTCATTTCCACCAGCTCGTCCACCGCCAGGTCGGCGAGGCCGTCACGGGTCGTGATTTTTTTCCGCGCCAATTTCGCCGCAAGGGACTTGTCCATCCCTTCCAGACCGAGTAAGTCTTCCTCGACATTTTCGATCTGCTCTTCGTCTACAATGGCCTCGGTCAGCAGAACATTGCGCGCCCGCTCCCGCAGTTCGTTAACGGTCACCTCATCGAAAGCTTCGATCTCAAGCATCTCGGCCAGCGGTACATAGGCAATTTCCTCCAGCGTGGAGAAGCCTTCCTGGATCAATATGTCGGCAACTTCCTGATCGACGTCCAGCTTCTCCATGAACAAGCCACGGATCGAAGACGATTCGGTTTCCTGTTTCTCCTGTGATTCTTCAACCGTCATCAGGTTGATGGTCCAGCCGGTCAATTCGGAGGCCAGACGCACGTTCTGTCCGCCGCGACCAATGGCGATCGCCAGGTTGGCCTCATCGACCACGACGTCCATCGCGTGCCGTTCCTCATCCACCACGATGGATGACACTTCTGCCGGCGCCAGCGCGCCGATCACAAACTGCGCCGGATCGGCTGACCACAGGATGATGTCCACCCGTTCGCCGGCCAATTCGTTGGTCACCGCCGTCACGCGCGAGCCGCGCATGCCGACGCAGGTGCCGATCGGATCAACACGTGCATCGTTTGACTTAACGGCAATCTTGGCCCGAATGCCGGGGTCGCGCGCTGCCGACTTGATCTCCAGCAGCCCTTCCTCGATTTCCGGCACTTCAAGTTCAAACAGCTTCATAATGAATTCCGGCGCGGTACGCGACAGGATCAGTTGCGGGCCGCGGGCGGCACGATCAATCTTCATCAACCAGGCACGGACCCGATCACCCGGTCGCAGATTCTCCTTGGGAATCATCTGGTCGCGCGGCAGCAGCGCTTCAATGCGGCCGGCTTCAATAATGGCACTGCCACGCTCCATGCGTTTCAGCGTACCCGTCACCAGGTGCTCCTTGCGCTCAAGGAAGTCGCTCAAAATTTGTTCACGCTCAGCGTCGCGGATTTTTTGCAGGATGACCTGCTTCGCCGCCTGGGCGCCGATGCGGCCGAAATCGACGGGCTCCAGCGCCTCCTCAATGTAGTCGTCGATCGACATGTCGGCAATCTGCTTCTGCGCATCAGTTAACCCGATCTGCTGCTCCGCATTTTCCACCAGGTCATCGGCCACCACCAGCCAGCGGCGGAAAGCCTCGAAAGTGCCGGTCTGCCGATCAATCTCGACACGCACATCGGCTTCTTCATGGGTGCGCTTTTTTGTGGCGGAGGCAAGCGCAAGCTCAAGCGCGCCAAAGACGATGTCCTTGCCGACGTTCTTTTCTCGCGCCAGGGCGTCCACCAGTAACAGCATTTCGCGGCTCATCGCTTCCTCCTGCTATCCATGTTCAGAATCGGGGCACCAACCGGGCCTTGTCGATTCCCTCAATCACAAACTCGTGTTCGATCTCACCAACCTTCACCACCGCCCGCCCTTCGCGCAGCCCGACGATGGTGCCGCTGAAGTTGCGCTGATTGGCAACCGGCAGGCGCAATTTAATTTGCACCTCCTGACCGGCAAAACGTTCAAAGTCGGCAGCTTTTTTCAAGGCGCGATCAAGGCCGGGTGAGGAAACCTCAAGACGGTCGTAATCCACGTTCTCGACAGTAAAGACGCGCGTCAGTTGATTGCTGACCGATGCGCAATCCTCGACACCGATGCCTTCCGGTTTGTCGATGAAAATCCGCAGCAAACGGCCACGCGGACTCGTCTCGACATCAACGAGTTCGTAACCCAAGCCTGCAACGGTCTGCTCAATCAGTTCGCTAACCTGCATATCCGACGCCACAAATAAAAAATGGGCGCAATGCCCATTCTTTCTCTTTGTCCCGAGAACGGTGCCCAAAAAATAACGGGCGAATTATAGCAGCGCGGACCCCCTCAATGCAATCAACTTGCAGAGTTATCAGGGATTTGTGGTGGACTCAGGGCGGCCATCAAGGCCTTGATTTCGACTTCAGAAAGCTCGCGGAATTGCCCCCGTTTCAGCTGCGGTGGCAACTGCACCGGGCCGTAGCGCACCCGCATCAGGCGGCTGACGGTAACGCCCACCGCTTCGAACATGCGGCGCACTTCGCGATTGCGTCCTTCGCTCAGGGTCACGTGGTACCAGTGGTTGGCGCCCTCGCCACCGGATTGCTCGATGCGATTGAAACGCGCCGGTCCGTCGCCAAGTTCGATGCCTTCCTGCAACTGCACCAATGCCTCATCGCTCACCACGCCGAGCACCCGCACCGCGTATTCCCGCTCCAGCTCGTAGCGCGGATGCATGAGCCGGTTCGCCAGTTCGCCGCTGCTGGTGACCAACAACAGTCCGCAAGAATTGAAGTCGAGCCGGCCGATGGTAATCCAGCGCCCGCCGCGGATTTGCGGCAGTTTCTCGAATACCGTGGGGCGCTTTTCCGGGTCGTCGCGCGAAACGATCTCGCCTTCCGGCTTGTGGTAGAGCAACACGCGCGGCAACCGGTCGGCAGCCAGTTTGAGATGCACCAGGCGGCCATTGACCCGGATCGCATCGGCAGGCCCGATGCGCTGCCCGACGTGGGCAGGCTCGCCATTGACGCTGATACGCCCGGCCAGTATCCATGCTTCCAGTTCACGCCGCGAGCCGTGGCCGGCATCGGCCAAAGCCTTGTGCAGCTTGACCGAAGACGTTTCAACGGGCGCCACAGGCCGGCGCCGGATCGGGCCGTGCGTCTGAGGAGCACGCGCCTGAGGCCCGCGCGATTCAGTCCGCGGCGCGCTCTTCGACTGGCGGAAGGGACTGCGTTTTTGCTTCAGGGAGTTCGACAAGATCCATCACCCTTTCAATTTCCGTCAGCGACGGCAGTTCGGACAAGCTGCGCAGATTGAGATCATCCAGGAATGTGCGGGTAGTGGCATAGAGCGCCGGACGGCCCGGCGCATCGCGATGGCCCACCGTATCCACCCAGCCACGCGCTTCGAGGGTTTTCAATAGGTTCGGCGACACCGCAACGCCGCGAATATCCTCAATGTCGCCCCGTGTCACCGGCTGCCGGTAGGCAATGATCGCCAGCGTTTCCATGACCGCTCGCGAATACTTGGGCGGCTTTTCATTTTTGAGCCGTTCCAGGTAGGGTTGGTATTCGGGACGTGTCTGAAAACGCCAGCCGGACGCCAGTTGCACCAGCTCAATGCCGCGATCGGCCCAGTCTCGGCGTAAATCGTCGAGCAGGGTACGCCAGGTTTCGTCGTCGAAACTCTCGTCGAACAGTTTCTTGAGTTCCGCCTGGGGCAAAGGCTCGGCGGCCACCAGCAGGGCGGCTTCGAGAACGCGCTTGAAGTCTTCGGGTTTATGCAGCGGCAACATCATCGACTCTCACATAAATCGGCGCAAGCGCCTCGGTCTGGGTAATTTCGATCAGGCTTTCGCGCGCCAACTCGAGGATCGCGAGAAAACTGACCACCAACCCCGGCGGCCCGGCAGCCAAATCGAACAGATCTTCGAACACGACGAAACCGCGGCCCTGCACGCGACGCAGGATCAAGATCATGTGTTCGCGCACCGAAAGTTCTTCGCGCCGCACTTTATGGTGTTGCATAACGCGCGCCTGCGTCATCAGTGCCAGCCACGCCACCTGTAGGTCGTGCAGGCTGACGTCGGGCTGTCGCTCGACTACCTTGTCGGCAATCCAGACTGTCACCCATTCGTAGTTGCGCCCCGCCTGCGGCATCGCATCGAGCTTCGCAGCGGCGGCTTTCATCTGCTCATATTCGAGCAGACGCCGCACCAGTTCGGCACGTGGATCCTCCGGTTCGCCGATCTCGGCGCGCGGCGGACGCGGCAACAGCAGGCGCGACTTAATCTCGATCAGCATCGCCGCCATCAGCAGATATTCGGCCGCCAGCTCAAGGTTGTGCTTGCGCATGGCCTCGACATACACCAGATACTGCGCCGTCAACGGCGCCATCGGAATGTCGAGGATATTGATGTTGGCTTTGCGGATCAGGTACAGCAGCAGATCCATCGGCCCTTCGAAACTCTCGAGGATCACTTCGAGCGCATCGGGCGGAATGTAGAGGTCGGTCGGCAGTTCGAGCAAAAACTCGCCGTAAACCTTGGGCAGGTGTGGCGCGTCCGATGGTGCCCCGCCTTCGGTGATCGTCAGTTCTGTCATAAAAACCCTTGGCCGCCGATTTACGCTGTCAACTGTAATCCAGCCCCATGGCGTCGCGCACTTCGCGCATGGTCTCCTGCGCCAGCTTGCGCGCCCGCTCGCAACCGTCGGCGATGATGTTACGTACCAGTTGCGGGTCTTCTTCGTACATACGCGCACGTTCCCGCATCGGTTCCTGTTCCTTCAGTACCGCGTCAATCACCGGCTGCTTGCATTCGAGACAACCGATACCCGCGCTGCGGCAGCCGGTCTGCACCCACTGCTTTACCTCCTCGCCGGAATACACCACATGGAACTGCCATACCGGGCACTTGTCCGGATCGCCCTTGTCGGTGCGCCGCACGCGCTGTGGATCGGTTTGCATGGTGCGGATTTTCTTCTGCACTGAATCGACATCTTCGCGCAGCGTGATGGTATTGCCGTAGGACTTCGACATCTTCTGGCC
>JAYUGL010000320.1:0-3006 GCA_043738385.1 Sterolibacteriaceae bacterium | reverse complement strand
GGGCCGCCCGGTGCTGCTCGCGCGGGACAGGTGAGCTGAGCAGCCAACACGAATATCACCAACGCCGGCCAACATGCCCACGGGTATGGTGGTGGCGCTCGTCCCAAAGAGCGCCATTTGCATCCAGCCACCCTTGCAATGAGGGTGGGCGTGGCGACAAAAGCCGTCGGCGTCAGGCAGCGTGCGCTACCCGGCCATTCGTGCCGGGCAAATTTCCCGGAGATGTTTTCTGTGTCGGCCACTGGTCACGTGGTCCGGGCTCGTCCAACCGCCGGATCAGATCGCGGCAAGCGCGATCTAACCTTTTTCGTTAGACCTAGATCGGTGCCTCACTGAGCGCCCTTTGCTTCAACCGGCACGGGCTCACCGACAAAATGTGAAGACCTTCCGTCCGTGTACTCGGCCCTTGCCCAAATTCCGGTCCGTTGTACATGAGCAAGTACATCCTCTGCCGTTGCCTCGCCGGCTATGAACCTGTTGCGCAATTCGGCGAACGCTGAGTCCTTGAGCACCGGCCATCCCAGGCTCTGCACATGGGCAGAGAGCACCTCGGCGACCTCAGTGAGCATGGAGAACGCGGCCGCCCGGACTTCTGGCACCGCGCACGACAGCGGCCATGCTATGTGACAGAGCTCACTGCATTCGTGCCAGTACTTTGATAGTGCACCGATCTGTGGAGTGTGAAACGGTGCATCGATCTTCATGGCACCGAAAACGACGCGCATGAAAGCAAAGTGCCCGTCGATCTCGCGCTGGTGCCCAGCGAGTTCGTAGATTCGGCGCTCGACCCGTTTGAAGGACTCGATTTCCCGCAAATCTTGCTCTTCTGGTTTGCGATCTAGCAACGCCGCCCAATAGTGAACGGCGAGACGCTCCACAGCGAAGCGCAGCTCAAACGCTGCATACGAGAGCGCGGCGGTGTTTTCACCCTCACCGCTGGCTGACAACCAGGCCACGCCTTGGCGGACATGATGTGCCAACTCCGGCTGGTGATGAGTACCGACGTCAGGCATGGTGTATTTCTGGGTCTAACGTTCAAGCTAAGCGGCACCCAACGGCATTGCGCTCCGGCCTGGCCGCATTCGCTTCGCTCATTTTATGCGGCCAGCCCGGAGCGCAATGCCGTTGGGTGTCCGCTTGAGCGAGGGGTTAGACCCCACTGCGCTACAGGTGCTGAATTTCTACGTCGCCCCACTTCTCTTTGAGGTACTCAGCAACAAGCCGTCGATGGCAATGATGGGGGGTAGGTTCACTGCAAAGCAGACATGCACCATCGAGCAGATATCGATCAACCTTCGACTCTATGTGCCGCGATCCCATCAAGTCTAGGAACTTCCGCTCGTAGGTTGGCCAATCGCCGCCGTTCTTCTTGTAGTCGTCAAGGATGTCCTTGTTTGGCGCAAGCAATGGAGCGTGGACATAGTCGATATCAAGAACAGCCTTTAGGAAGAACTTGAGGTCATCCTTCTTGGTGAATCCAGCCAGTTGCGAGACGTTGTTCAATCTTGTGTCGACTACGCGCTTTAGGCCAGACTGCTTGAGCCGTGCAAAGAACTGCTCGGCGGATTTCTTGGTGAAGCCCATGGTAAAGATCTTCATTCTTCAGTGACCTCGGTCTTTAGCATCTGTTCATCTTGATAGGCGACCTTGTCGCCTTGGAGAAGGTAGGCTTCTTCAATGAAGCTCTCTCTTGTCTTGAACATGTCGCCTTCAGGCAACTTCCAAGCCTCGAGAAGCCGGCTCTCCAAGTTGGGATGTGACTCCAGGGTTCCGTCTGAATGAATGTGGGAGACAGACTTTCCTCTATCGGAAAAAGCCCGAGCGACCAGCAGCGCGCGATGGCACTCAATTGGATCTTTCTCTGCGCACACAAAGGCGATCCGGTATTTCTTCAAACCCTCGAATACTCTCTGAATTCCGTCGGCGAACGAAGCTGACTGTGCAAGCTTGGAGTATTGGACCTTGCCATTGCGATAACAAGAAGGGTCTGGACTTCTTGCGCCGAACTCCTTACCCAGGAATGTGTAGGCGATACCTGCATCAGACAGCGCGCTACGTAGAGCATCTTTGGAGTACTGCGGTGAGTACCGGCTGTACGGGCTTGAACGCACGTCTGCCACGGCCGTGGCCCCAGCACTCTTCAAGAGCGCAATGAAGCGCTCGATGGGATGGGTCGAGTGCCCTAGGGTCAGAAGCTCGGTGTTGTTAGAACCGTCCGTCATAGAGGACCGCCGCGATCAGCTTGTAGAAGAAGCCCTGGAAGGGATCGCCGAGGCTCACACAGAGCACGGGCGCGTCAAGAGTGTACCGGCCATCCGGTCGGGCGAGGTAAGCCGCTTCGACCTGAGGATCGGTCACAGCGAGGCAGTAGGGCCACCTACCATAGGTGAACTCACCGCGAACGATTCGCTTCGGGTAATCAGTGGACTTTGCTCCGACAACCAGGGTTAGTGAAGGAACCCGGATTAGATAAAGCGAAGCCGGGGATGTAACTGGGTCAGGGACCCGGTTGTTCGTAAACGCATATCCGCTGTATCCGGCATCCCAAAGTGTTGTTGGAGTGTCGAGCCAAGCGTCAATGTTTCGAAAGTCGAGCGTCCCTTGCTGCGACCAATAGTAGCCCTCGTCAATCAAGTGATTCTCAGGCTGGTGCGGCAGCGCCTGCGCTGCTAAGAATTGAACGGACACGACATGCAGCAAGTCGGGATCGCGGCCATCCTGATATCGACGTTCGTCAATGGAAATCTCGTGAGTCGGTCGGGAACTGACTGGTCTTATCCATCCCGCAGGGCGTCCATCAATCAACTCCTTGCCGGCGACGCACCGGCCCGACGTTTTCCGGGAATTGGCGAAGCAGACGAACGTTTTCGAGTAAGGCAAGGAGGTCTCCTGAGGTTGTGTTTGTGGGGTCTAACGTTTGACATGAGGGGGCCGCAAAAGGCGCAGCCTTTTGTGGGTCCCCTCGATGGAAGGGTTAGGCCTCACGCGCAGCAACGCAAACCGACC
>JAYUGL010000319.1:0-47716 GCA_043738385.1 Sterolibacteriaceae bacterium | reverse complement strand
GGCTGAAGCCGGTTACACCGTCGGTTGTGTGTCCCGCTCGGGCGAATTGCCGGCTCGACCGCAGGCTTCGGCATCAGCACGCAGTCGCTGGAAAGCGTTCAAGGCTGACGTCACCAATGCCCCTCAACTTACCGACGCATTTGACGCCTTTGCCGAACAGGCCGGACCAGTCTGCGGTCTGGTCAACAACGCCGGTTTGCACATCGACACGCCGGCTGCTGAAATCGCGCTTGAACAATGGCAACAGGTGATGGATACCAATGCTCTGTCAGTCGCGCTGGCGTGCCAGGCGATTTATCCGCATCTGCTCAAGGCGCAGGGTGGGCTGATCGTCAATATCGGTTCGTTCTTCGACAAGATCGGTGTCAAGCGCAACCTTGCCTACTGTGCGTCCAAGGCTGCGGTCGGCGCCATGACGCGGGTGCTGGCGGTGGAGTGGGCCGGCAAGAACATCCGCGTGCTCGACGTGGCGCCCGGTTACATCACCACCGATCTCAACCGCGAGGCGATGAGCGCCGGGCCGCTGCGCGCCTATCTGGACCAGCGCATTCCACGGCGCGAGCCGGGCACGGCGGAAGACGTTGGCAAACTTGTCACCAGTCTGTTCACCAGCGACATCGGTTTCCTCACCGGTGAAACGATTTACATCGACGGTGCGCAGGGCATCGCTCATTGATTCGGGACTTCACATGAATGTACTGGAAAGACTCGACACAAGATTGCAGCTCGACGAAACCGAGCAGATGGTGCTCGATAATGTGCGTGCCGTCGCGCGTGATGTCATCGAAAAAAATGCTGTGGAGATCGACCGCAGCGGCGCCTTCCCCTGGGCCAACGTCAAGGCGATCAATGCGCTCGGGCTGAACGGGCTGTTCATTCCCGAGGAATACGGTGGTTCGCCGTTGTCCTACAGTTGCTATCTGGCTTGTGTGCGCGAAATTTCAAAAGCCTGCGCTTCAACCGGCATCATCTGGGCTACCAACTTCCATGGCATCAAGCCGCTGGTGGAGTTCGGCAATGCCGAGCAGAAGGCACGCCTGCTACCCCGCATCGCCGCCGGAGGCCTGGTGTCGCTGGCGATCACCGAGCCCGAGGCGGGGTCAGATGCTACCGGCATGCGCACACGCTTTCGCGAAGAGGGCGACAGCATCGTCATCGACGGTGGCAAGACTTTCATTACCAGCGGTGACGTTGCCGATCTGTATTTGCTGTTCGGCAAATGGGACGGCATAGCCGATCCAAAGAAAGCCATCTCGGTGCTGATTCTGGAAAAAGGTACGCCGGGCCTGAGCGTGGTGCGCATTGAGGACAAGCTCGGCACGCGTGGTTCCAGCACCGCCACCATCGCCTTCGACAACTGCCGTGTGCCGCGCGCCAACCTGATCGGCAAGCCCGGTGACGGCCTGTCCATCCTGTTCGCTTCGCTCAATAAATCGCGACCCAGCATCGCCGCACATGCGCTGGGCATCGCCCGTGCTGCCTTTGAAGACGCCACGCAGTACATCAATCAGCGTCGACAGTCGGGTAAAAGGATCATCGAATTTCAAGGCATACAGTTCATGCTTGCCGATCTCGCCGCTGAACTGATGCTGTGTGAATCCTTCCTGTGGAGCCTGGCCGAAGCGGTGGACAATGGCTTGACCGACTTCGGCATCGAAGCTTCTATCCTCAAGCTGCGCGCCACCGATCTGGCGATGCGCGTGACCACGGATGCGGTGCAGTTGCTGGGCGGTTATGGCTACTGCAAGGACTACCGCGTCGAGCGCCTGATGCGCGACGCCAAGATCACACAAATATGGGAAGGTACCAACCAGGTCCACCGCCAGCTCATCGGCCGCAGCTTTCTGCAAAAATGAAACGAGGAACTTCATGACTGACATCAAAACCGTAGGCATCGCCGGTTGCGGCACCATGGGCGCCGGCATCGCCATCGTGGCGGCACGCGCCGGCTTTCGCACCCGCGTCTATGACACCCGCCAGAGCGCGCTGGACGGCGCGCGCAAGCAGACCGAGGGCTTCCTCGTAAAATCGGTGGAGCGTGGCAAGCTCAAGCCCGAACAGCTTGGGCAGATCATGGCGAGTTGGCAAAGCACCACGAAGCTCGAAGAGCTGGCGGATTGCGATGTGGTCATCGAGGCGGTGTTCGAAGACCTCAAGGTCAAGCACGACCTGTTCTCAAAACTCGATGCCTTGTGCCCGCCGGGCACTCTCTTTGCGTCGAATACCTCCACCATTTCCATCACCGAAATCGCTGGCGGCTCCGGCCGCGCCGACCGCTTCGTCGGCATGCACTTCTGCCTGCCGGCGCAACTGATGAAGCTGGTGGAGATGTCACCCGGGATCAATACCAGCGAGCAAACCTGGAACAAAGGCTGGGCCTTCTGTGAAGCGCTGGGCCAGCTGCCGGTGAAGACGCAGGACACGCCGGGCTTCATCCTCAACTACTTCCTGATTCCCTTCAACAACGATGCCATCCGGTTGGTGGAGCAGGGCGTGGCCGAGCCCGCCGACATCGACAAGGCGATCAAGACGGCGCTGGGTTATCCAATGGGTCCGCTCGAATTGCTCGATCTGGTCGGCATGGACACGCAGCGCCTGCTTTGCGATGCGATGCACGGCCTGACCCATGAGCCGCGTGCCACTTGCCCGCCGCTGGTCAGGCGCATGATCGCCGCCGGCCATCTCGGCAAGAAAACAGGCCGTGGCTTTCACAGCTACGGCGACAGCAAGATGTTCGGAGCCTGACCCATGACCAGCTACCAAATTCAACGCGCCGGCGAGAGCCGCTCCTTTCCAGACTCGCATGCATTTCTCGATTCCGCCCAGTCCGACGGGCGTGGGCTGGTGCTGATGGGTGCCGAAGCCGGTGCTGCATTTCGCATACTCAAGGCCACGGATGCGTATGCGTTTGTCGCCATCGAACTCGGTACCGAATGCCTTGGTGTGCACGCCGGCGAAGTCCGTGGCGAGGAGCGATGCAATGTCGTCGGTTTCGCGCGCTTTCGTCTTGGCGAATCCGAGCCGAGCAAACTGATCGAACTGGTGCGCCAGCCGTGGACCACGGCCGAGGCCTTGGCAGCTGCCAAGGCGGTGTTCGAGGCGAGCGGGTTGGCGGTCGCGGTGTGCAACGACTTCCCCGGCCGCATCGTCGACCGGCTGGTGCGGCCGGTTTACAACGCAGTGCTGCGCCGGCATGACGAGAAGCTGGCCACCGCCGAAGAGATCGACAAGACCATGCGCCTCGGCCTCGGCTATCCCGAAGGCCCGATGGCATTGTTGGAGAGGACTGGGCTGGAACATCATTACGACGTGACGCAGGCACTGTACGTTGCGCTAGGCGACACGGCTTACGCGCCCGCCCGCCGTGCGCAGGTGGCAAAACAACGCGCCGGTGGCAAAGTCTGATGACGCAGGACGGCGCAAGGCAGCCTCTGGCCGGCATCCGTGTGCTGGACTTCAGTACCTTGTTGCCGGGCCCGATGTGTACGCTGATGCTGGCCGAGGCGGGTGCCGAGGTCATCAAGATCGAGAAGCCGGGCAGCGGCGACATGATGCGTTCCTACGTGCCGCGCTTCGGCGATGAAGCGATCAACTTCGCCATCCTCAACCGCGGCAAGCGTTCGCTGGCGATTGATCTGACCAAGCCTGAAGGCATCACGCACGCGCTGCACCTGGTACGCACTGCTGACGTGGTGATCGAGCAGTTTCGTCCCGGCGTGATGCAGCGCCTGGGCCTGGGTTACGAGCAACTGCGCGAAGTGAAGCCCGACTTGATTTACTGTTCGATCACCGGCTATGGCCAAGACGGACCGCTGGCCCAGCGCGCCGCACATGATCTGAATTTTGCCGCCGAA
This sequence comes from Sterolibacteriaceae bacterium, assembly GCA_043738385.1. Taxonomy (GTDB): domain Bacteria; phylum Pseudomonadota; class Gammaproteobacteria; order Burkholderiales; family Rhodocyclaceae; genus JANYCD01. Next base: position 43,862 of record JAYUGL010000319.1, on the reverse strand, counting down.
GTTGGCCTGCTTTCGCAGACTGCTGATGAACAGGGCAATCCGCAACTACCGCCGGCCCTCATCGGTGACATCGCCGGTGGCACTTATCCGGCACTCTTCAACATCCTGCTGGCCCTGCGCCGACGCGATGCCGGCGGAGGCGGCTGCTATCTCGACATCGCCATGGCCGACAGTCTGTTCACCACCATGTACTGGGGACTGGGCAATGGTTTTGTTGCCGGGCAGTGGCCGCGACCGGGGAGCGATCTGGTGACGGGCGGCTCGCCGCGTTACCAAATCTACCGCACCCGTGATGATCGCTTCATGGCGGCGGCGCCGCTGGAAGACAAGTTCTGGAAAAACTTTCTCGATGTCATCGGCGCGCCGCAGTTGCTCGACGAATCGGCCGACCCGCAGGGCGTGCGCCGCGCCATCGCCGATATCGTGCGCAGCCATGATGGCGCCGAATGGGAAGCGCGTTTTGCCGGCCTCGATGTCTGCGTGAATTTTGTGCGAACGCTCGACGAGGCGGTGAACAACCCGCACTTCACGGCGCGCGGGCTGTTCGCGCATCGCATCACGGATGGCGCGGGCCGTTCGATGCCGGCGTTGCCGATCCCGGTCGCCGACGTGTTCCGCAGCGACGCGAGCCGGCCGCTGTCTTATCCCGTGCTTGGCGAAGCGCAGAACGACTCACACTACAAGGTGATCTGAATATGCGCAACGTAGCGATCATCGGCACCGCCGCGATTCCGGTAAGAAAATATCAGCGCAAGGTGGATGACCCGATTCAGGTGGTCGAGCACGAGATGGTCGCCAAGCTGGTGGTCGAGGCCATGACCGACGCTGGCGTCGAAAAGAGGGAGGTCAACTCCATCGTCGTCGCCCATCCGCGACCCTACACCAAGCAGAAATACTTCAGCACCTTCATGGCCAACTACCTGCGGCTGCCATGTTCGGGCATCGTCATGGAAACCATGGGCAACGGCATGACTGCGGCCCTGGCCTTCGACAAGGCGGTCGATGAAATCCTGCTCGGCCGCTCTGATGTGGCGCTTGCGCTGGGCGTGAATATGGAAATGTCGGTCACCGCCGCCGAACACATGGAGAACAGCGTACGCGCCACCGGCGATGTCGACTTCCATTCGCCGGCCGGGTTCACGCCGATCTCTTGGTACGCGATGGATGCGATGCGCTACATGCATGAGTACGGCGTCACGCGCGAACAACTGGCCAGCGTTGCGGTAAAAAATCGTTACCACGCCAGCATGAATCCGCTGGCGCAATATCAGACGTTGATCACGCTCGAAGAAGTGATGGCACAGCGGCCCATCGTCGAGCCTCTTGGTCTCTATGAAGTGCCGCCGCGCGGTGATGGCGCAGCCTGTCTGGTGATCGCTTCGGAAGAGCGCGCCAAGGCGCTGGGCAGGCCCTATGTGCTGATTCGCGGTCGCGGTTTCTTCCATGAAGGCGCGCACCAGATCAACGAAGTCCCGAATGACATGATCCGCTTCATCGCCGCCGAGACTGCGGCCAACACTGCGTACAAGGCGGCCGGCATCACCGCGGCCGATCTCGATTTGGCGGAACTGTATGCGCCTTGCACCATCGTCGAAGTGCTGGTGAGCGAAGCTGTCGGTCTTGCGCCACGTGGCGGTGGCGCCCGCGCTGCTGCGGAGGGTGAGACGCGTCTCGGTGGACGGATTCCGGTGTCGACCTCTGGCGGACTGACTTCGCGCGGGCATCCTTCGTATGCCACGCCGCTCTACAACTTCATCGAGGTGGCCGATCAATTGCGCGGGCGTGCCGGTCAGCGCCAGGTGGCGAATGCCGAGCTCGCCCTGACCAGCAACGAATTGGGCAATTACAACGCTGCCTTGGTGCACATTCTGGAGGCCAGGCGATGACACTTGAAATCATCAAGGTCGATAGTGCACGCGCCTATCCACCACGCACCACCGCGTTTACCGAACCTTATTGGCTGGCGCTTGCCGAAGGCCGTTTGCAGACCACTCGCTGTTGTAGCTGCGCCAAGCTCACCTATCCACCCAAGCCGATTTGTCCGCACTGCTGGACTGATCAGATCGAATGGACTGAGATTGATCCTCAGGGTATTTTGTATACTTGGACCCGCATCCACGCCGGTCCGGCGATGTTCGCCGCAGAGTTGCCCTACGAAGTGGGGATCGTCGACTTGAACATGGGGCTGCGCATCGCGGTACGGTTGGTAGTACGCGAGGGACGTGACTTCAAACCCGGGATGGCGATGCGCATGGTCGTGCTCCTGCACGGCGATGGTCCTTTGCTGGCAGCGGTGCCGGCGTAGTTATCACAGGAGTTGCCCACATGTTGGCTACTGTTGGATTTCGCGATATTGCCGCATCTGGTTCGAGCCGCATCGTTTGCCCTTTGTGCACTCACGACCAGAACCAGATCGGATCATGGACACGGGTGGATGTCGTCCCAGGTGATCCAGCATCACCGGGCAAGGCGCCGGTTCATGCTTTGGGATTCGAAGGCGGATGCGGATGCCTCTGGGAAATCCGCTTTGCAATGCTTCCGGGCAAGGTGGAGAGCGACATCCATATCTTGCGGCCCTGTATCAATCGTGCCGGTTTGCGACCGCCGGCTGATCCTGAAGATGCCGCTAAAGCTCTGGAGCGGCACGAGCTCTGAAGCGCGCATTGTTGGCAAATTGTTTTTGCTAACAACCGACGATACCATCAGGAATGCTCTTGGATTTACCCAATAAACGATGGTTGCATCCGTCGATTGGAAAGCACCTTCTTCGCATCGGCATATCTTTTTTGCAGGATCTTCAGGCTTTTTCCACGCGCGAGCGGCCAGAGCGAATGAATGAAGCCATAGGCAATCTGGGCGCGGAACCAGTCATCGTGAATGTCTTCGTGTACCCATAGATCCAGTACCCCCATGAAATGGGCCATGAGCGAGCAGGCGAGGGCCGTCCGGTCCTGTTCATTGGCGAGAAGTTTGTGCTCCATGGCGCCATTCAAAGTCGTTCGATAAAACACGAACGCGTCCTTGAGAAACTTCGGGTGGTGGATCGGATCGGTCAAGCCGAGCAAGACCTGATAGAGAGGACGCAGAAATGCGGGATCCCGTAGCAGAATGTCGACGGCGTTTTCCGCCGCTTCGATCACTTGTTCGATCGGGTCTTCCGAAGAATAGATCAGCGCCTCCTTCAGGAAAGACCTCAGGCTGCGCGTCAGCAACTCGAAAAGCAGTCCTTCCTTGGAACCAAAGAAATTGTAAGGCGTCGCCGGACTGACTTCAGCGGCGCTGGCAAGCGCGCGCATGGAAAAGTCAGTTCCTCCGCTTTGACGAATCAGCAGCTCAGCTGCATCCAGCATCTGCCGCCGCCGCGCCGCAGTTTGTTTTTCACGTAGAGACATTTTGCGTTGAGAGAAAAACCGGAGACGTGTCGGTCATGCGGCAAGTATAGGTCAGATGAGGGTGTCCTCCGACTCGGGCCGCTTCAATAACCCCCTGTTTCGCGCTCGTTCCAGCCAACAGAAACAAAGTTGACGAACGCAAATAATTAGTTCATGCTCTCATTTTATAGCATGCTATAAATAAAGATTTCCCGGGCGCGGCCAAATAAAAAAGCAAGCGAAGCAAAGGCTGCCTTTAACAGTTTGCAAGGAGGAGACAAAATGAATGAACAAAACGTTGTTTGGTTCAACGATGCCGATGCCACTGATTTGGCGCGGGTTGGTGGAAAAGGTGCGAATCTTGGCAGGTTGACGCAAGCCGGTTTTGTCGTGCCTCCCGGATTTGTCGTTGGTACGACCGCCTACTCGGCACATGTGGAAAGCAACGAGGGTTTGAAAAAACGGATCTCGGATGCGCTTGCCACGGTCAACTATGGCAATGCCGATGAACTCGAAGCATGCGTTGTGCAGATTCGAAACTGGATCGTGAAAACGCCGATGCCAGGTCCTCTCGCTGCTGAAATTGAACGTTGCTACGCGACGCTGGGAGCGGACTCCTATGTGGCCGTGCGCTCATCCGGCACGGCCGAGGATCTGGAAGGCGCATCATTTGCCGGCCTGCATGACACCTATCTCGATATCAGGGGAGACAGTAACCTCGTCGATGCCGTCAAGCGCTGCTGGGCCTCGATGTGGACTTCCCGGGCGGTCTTCTACCGCAAGACGAACGGCTTTGACCACTTCAAGACCTCCATCGCCGTGGTGGTCCAGACCATGGTCGAGTCCGAAGTCGCCGGGGTGATGTTCACGGCCAACCCGATCAACGCCGCGACCGACCAGATCATGATCAACGCGAGCTGGGGCCTGGGCGAGGCGGTGGTATCCGGCATCGTCACGCCGGACGAATACATCGTCAGCAGCCGCAACCTCAAGGTGCTGAACCAGACGCTGGGCAGCAAGGAACACAAAATACTTCGCGATACAAAGTCCGGCAACGGCACGGTGCAACTTTCTACGCCCGACACGGAACGCGCCGTCTTCACCTTCAACGATGAACAGACGGCTGCTCTCGCCGACATTGGCCGGCGCATCCAGGCCGCCTACGAAGACTTCCCGCAGGATATCGAGTGGGCTTACAAGGACAAGAAGTTTTACGTACTCCAGGCGCGACCGATCACCGCTGTGGAGTTCTCCTGGGACGCCGACGTCACCGCCAGCGTTCAGGGTAACGATGATGCCGTGCCCTACGACAATATCTGGTCACGCGTCTTCCCGGAAGAAATGTGGACCGGCGCAATCTCGCCGCTGATGTTCTCGTGGCGCTGCTGGGGCCTGAATCAGTGTCACAGCCTGGGCGTGCATGCCTACGGCTATCCTGAGCAGGACTACACCACGCGGCGTCTGTGGATTTATCACAAGGGTGTTTCGTACTACAACCCGGAAGCGGATCGCGATCGCATCAAGCAGTCGATCCCGCCGCAACTGCGCCCCGGCATGATGCACAAGGTTCCCAAGGCCTGGCACGAGGAAATTCTCAATGCGCCCTTCGACTGGAGCCGCTACATCAACATGTTCATGCGCGTGGAGCAGCACCGTCCCGACATGGGCTACAACTGGTGGAAAGCGATCCGCGACGACTACATCAACAACCCCGAGTACCGCGCCAAGACTCGTCCGCGCACGCGCGAAGAATTCGGCGCGCTGTCCGACGACGAACTCAAGAGCCACATCGCCGAAGTGGTCAGGCTTGAGATCGCCTCTTACGATCCACCCTGGAACGGGCTGCTCTGGTACATGGGCGAGTCGCTGGGCTGGATCGGCTGGATCTGTGCCAACTGGTACACCGGCGACCGGCCGAATGTCTTCATGGACCTGGTCACCGGTACGCGCCAGGAGACCATCACCACCGAGGAAACCTACGCTGCCTGGGAGCTGGCCGATACGGTGCGTCGTTCGCCGGAATTGAAGTCGATGTTCGCCAAGTACCCCGACGAGCGTTTCCTCGATCACCTGGAAATGTGCGTGGATGGCCCCGCCTTCCGCGAGAAATACGCCGCCTACGTGCGTGATCGCGGCCACCGTGGCCACCCGGATCGGGACATCTACTTCCACCGCCGCGCCGACGATCCGATGGTGGACCTGCGCGTGATCCGATCACTGATGGGTACGGCCAACCCGCGCATCCAGGAACACCGCACGCGCGAGCGTCTGGAAGACTCCATCAAGCACGTCCACGACAACCTTGCCGCGCAGCCGCAGTTCGGCACCTTCAAGGCCATGCTGTTCAAGTTCCTGATCGACTTCTCGCATCACAGCATGGAGTTCCGCGACAACGAGCGCGAAGTGATGGACTGGTCCACCTACGACATCAAGCTCGGCTTCGAGGAAGTGGGTCGGCGCTGCGTCGAGCGTGGTGGTTTGAGGGAAATGCGCGAGTGCTATTTCCTCACCATGGAAGAGCTGTACGCGGTGCTGGCCGGCAAGGAGAACAAAAAGCTCACCCGCGCCAAGATCGATGCACGAGGCAAGAACTTCATCGCCATCGACACCAAGGCCAAGCACCCGGCGCCCTTCCTTCAGTTCGGTCGTCCCGCGCCCATCGACCAGCCCGAGATTTCCGGCGACGGTGTGCTGCGCGGCAAGACCACCAGTGTCGGCAAAGTCACGGGCACGGCGCGCGTAGTGCTCGAACTGTCGCAGATCGGCCGCGTGCAGCACGGCGAAATCCTCATCGTGCATGCCACCGACCCAGGCTGGACACCGGTGTTCATGCTGATCAAGGGCATCGTCCTTGAAACCGGTGGTCTCATCAGCCACGGCGCGCTGTTGGCACGCGAGTTCGGCCTGCCCGGCGTGCAGATTGAGGGCGCCCTGCGACTGATTCCCGATGGCGCGACGATTACCCTGGACGGCGATGCGGGCGTGGTCATCATCCACGATAGCGATGATGAGCCTGCCGAACTGCAGAAAGCCGCGTAGGAGACTTGATCGGAGAGAGCTGGCTCGGCAGAAATTGACGGGTCGAGTTCTACGCTAAATACAAAAGGCCCGATGGTGAGTCGGGCCTTTTGTCATGCTGCTCAAGATGCGATTTTGCATGGCAGGTCGTTGCAATCAGCAATGTGACTGCAGTTGCTCGCGTGTCAGCAGGAATATTCTGGCTTCGCCGCCAGTAGCATCTATCCAGGTAAATGGCAGGTCCGGATAGGCGGCCTCGACAAGGTCGGCGTTGTGACCGACTTCTACCATCAGCAGGCCATCGTCAGTCAGGTGATGCTTCGCGATGGTGAGGATGCGTCGCACGATGTCGAGGCCATCCGAACCGGCCGCCAAGGCGAGCTGCGGTTCATGTTGATACTCGGGAGGAAGTTCTGCCATTGATCTGTCGGTCACATACGGCGGATTTGACAGGATCAGGTCGTAGCGGCGGCCCGCCAGTTTCTCAAACAGATTTGATTCGACCGGGGTGACGCGATCTTGCAGACCGTATTCGTTGATATTGCGCGCGGCGACAGCGAGTGCATCTGCCGAAAGATCAACGGCATCGATCAATGCATCGGGGAAAGTGTGGGCCATGAGTATGGCCAGGCAACCGGACCCGGTGCACAGGTCAAGTGCAGACGCGATGGATGACCGCTTCTGAACCCACGGCGACAGGCCGTCTTGCAACAACTCCGCGAAATAGGAGCGCGGCACGATGACCCGTTCGTCCACATAAAAACGAAATTCGCCGAGCCAGGCTTCCCCGGTCAGGTAGGCGGCGGGCAGTCGGCGCGTCACGCGCTGTTGCAGGATGTTGAGCAGCGCCAGTCTTTCACCGTGCGTCAGGCGGGCATCGAGAAAGGGGTCCAACCGATCAAGCGGCAAGTGCAGCGTATGCAAAATCAGCCACGCGGCTTCGTCGTAGGCGTTATCGCAGCCATGGCCGAAAAACAATCCGGCCTCATTGAAGCGGCTGACCGCCCAACGCAGCCAGTCGCGCACGGTATGCAGTTCGTCGACCAGACTATCCATCAAGCCAGCAGGCGTTTGAGCGCGCCTTCATAGACTCTCGCCAGGGGCTCCAGATCGGCGATTGCAATATGTTCGTCGATCTTGTGCAGGCTGGCGTTGACCGGACCGAACTCGACCACTTCCGAACAGATATCGACGATGAACCTTCCATCTGAAGTACCGCCAGTTGTCGAAACTTGCGGCGTGACGCCAGTGGTTTCCGCGATCACCGCCGAGAGCAGGTCGACGAGTTTGCCGCGCGGCGTCAGGAATGGCTCGCCGCTCAGCATCCAGCGAGTCTCATACTCAAGGCCATGTTGATCAATAATTTTGTGGACCCGCGATTGCAAATTCTCGGCAGTGCTGGCGGTGGAGAAGCGAAAGTTGAAAATGACTTCCATGCTGCCCGGAACGACATTGCTGGCGCCGGTTCCGGCATGAATGTTGGATATCTGAAAGCTCGTCGGCGGGAAATATTCGTTGCCGTTATCCCACTTTTCTGTCACCAGTTCGGCCAGCGCCGCCGCCGCCAGATGGATGGGGTTGCGCACTTTCTCGGGGTAGGCGACGTGCCCCTGTATCCCTTTCACGATGAGCTTCGCCGAAAGCGAGCCGCGCCTGCCATTCTTGAGGGTATCGCCGAGCGTACCCACACAACTGGGTTCGCCGACGATGCAATAGTCAGGTCGTTCGTTTCTCGCCTTCAGTGCCTCGACAACGCGCACCGTGCCGTCAGTGGCATCGCCTTCCTCATCCGAGGTCAGGAGCAGCGCGATGGAACCCTTGTGGTTCGGATGGGTCGCGACGAATCGCTCGATTGCAACAACAAAAGCAGCGAGCGAAGACTTCATGTCGGTGGCACCGCGCCCATAGAGCACACCGTCTCTGATGGTTGGCTTGAATGGATCGCTGTGCCACTCGTCAAGCGGGCCGGTGGGTACCACATCGCTGTGGCCGGCGAAACAGAGCAGTGGCGCCGCAGTACCGCGTCGTGCCCAGAGATTGGAAACACCCGCGGCGTCAAAGCGTTCAAGGCGAAAGCCGATCTGCGCGAGACGGTCGGCGATCAGGTCGAGGCAACCCGAATCATTGGGCGTGACAGAAGGGCGGGCAATCAGGGCCTCGACCAGGGATTGAACAGATTCCATCCCGCTTTGGTTACCGGCCCATGTCCAGCGTAAATTCAGAGATGGTTGCGCCCGAAGCCGATTGCTCTTCGCCCGCCTCCATCTTGACCTCTTGTTTCTTCGCCCCGCCGCCCATGTCGGAGTTGTTGATCAGGTACAGCAGGTTGTTGGCGGAGTCGGCATTGGCGGTCGCCACCTCAAGCGTGATGACACCTGATTTGTAAAGGTTGAACAGCGACTGCTCGAAAGTTTGCGAGCCGGGCGACATGCTTTGGTCCATCGACTCCTTGATGCCGACCATATCGCCTCTTTCGATCAGATCGGCGACGTGACGTGAGTTCAACATCACTTCGACTGCCGGGGTACGGCCGCCATCCGGCTTGTTGACCAGCCGCTGCGACACGACGCACTTGAGCGCCACGGCAAGGTCGGCGAGCAGGGCGGGGCGATTATCCAGTGGATAGAAGCCGATGATGCGCGACAGGGCGTGGTAACTGTTATTGGCGTGCAGTGTGGCCAGGCAAAGGTGACCGGACTGGGCATAGGCGACCGCCTGCGACATGGTTTCCTTGTCGCGAATCTCGCCGATGAAAATGCAGTCAGGCGCCTGACGCAACGCATTCTTGAGGGCAAGCTCGAAACTTCGGGTGTCCGAGCCGATCTCGCGCTGATTGACGATGGATTTTTTGTTTTTGAAGATGAATTCGATTGGATCTTCCAGCGTCAGGATATGGCCTGGCCTGTTTTCGTTGCGCAAGTCCAGCAGCGAGGTGAGGGTGGTGGACTTGCCGGAACCGGACGCGCCCACCATCAGGAGCAGTCCGCGTTTTTCCATGATCACTTCGGCCAGCACGAATGGCAGGTTAAGCGTTTCGAAGCGGGGGATTTCGGCCGGGATGTAACGCACCACCATGGCCGGCGTGCCCTTCTGGCGAAATATCGAGAGACGGAAATTACCCACGTCTTGCAGTGCGTAGCCGGTATTCAGTTCCAGCGTCTCTTCGTACTCCCGATACTGGATGTCGGTGAGTATCTCGTGCAGCAGATCGGTAATGGTCTGTGCATCCATCGTCCACTGGTTGATCGGCACGGCAGTGCCGTCGATCTTGATGTTGATCGGAGCGCCCACGGAAACGAAGATGTCCGAGGCCTTTTTCTCAGCCATCAGTTGAAATAGTCTGTCCATCGTTCCCATGGGGTTCCCTTTATACCGCTCGGATCGGAATCAAACGAAGGAGCTTCGCGGCCGGCAAAAGAGAAGTGTACGAACAAGAGGAGAGATCGCCTTGCAAATCCCCGAATACCGGCGCTTCCAATATCTGCTCAGAATATGTGAAGAGATGCACCATGAATGAGGGTCAATCGCGAAGCAGTTCGTTGATACTGGTCTTGGCGCGCGTCTTGGCATCGACTTTCTTGACGATCACCGCGCAGTAGAGGCTGTACTTGCCATCCGCCGCAGGCAGGTTGCCGCTGACCACCACCGAACCGGCCGGCACGCGGCCGAAGAGTATCTCGCCGCTGGAACGGTCGTAGATCTTGGTGCTCTGGCCGATAAAGACGCCCATCGAGATGACCGAGTTCTCTTCAACAATCACGCCTTCGACCACCTCGGAACGGGCGCCGATGAAGCAGTTGTCTTCGATGATGGTCGGATTGGCCTGCAACGGTTCCAGCACGCCGCCGATACCGACGCCACCGGACAGATGCACATTCTTGCCGATCTGCGCGCAGGAGCCGACCGTGGCCCAAGTATCGACCATCGTGCCTTCATCGACATAGGCGCCGATATTGACGTAGGAGGGCATCAGCACCACGTTCTTGCCGATGAAGCTGCCACGCCGCGCGACTGCCGGCGGCACCACACGAAAACCGCCAGTCTGAAAGCGATGGGCATCGTAATTGGCAAACTTGCTCGGCACCTTGTCGTAATAATTGCTGACGCCGCCGGCCATCAACTGATTGTCCTCAAGACGAAAAGAAAGCAGCACGGCTTTTTTGATCCACTGATGGGTCACCCATTGGCCGTCGATTTTTTCCGCGACGCGCAATGTGCCGGTATCGAGATCGCCAAGGATATGCGCCACGGCTTCGCCAATTTTGGCCGGTGCCTGACCCGGCTTGAGGTTGGCGCGATCTTCCCACGCGTCTTCGATTATTTTTTGCAATTCATGCATGTCGTTGTTTCCAGTGGTTACAGTTTTCGGCAGAAGTCGGCAATGCGCTGCGCCGCCTCCAGACATTCGTCCCCTCCGGCCACCAGCGCGATGCGAAGAAAGTTTTTTCCGGGGTTGCCGGCGGCCCCCTCACGCCCCAGAAAGCTGCCGGGCAATACCGTCACATTATATTGTCGTTGCAGCTCACGGGAGAATTCTGTATCGGTGATGGACGCGTATTTGGCCACCGAGGCCCAAAGATAGAAACCGGCGTCAGGGATCCGGGTGTCCAGATAAGGCGCCACAATCGGTGTGACCCGGGCAAACTTTTCAGCATAGAGACGACGATTTTCACGCACATGCGCTTCGTCATTCCAGGCGGCAACGCTTGCATGCTGGATTGCCGGGCTCATGGCGCCGCCCTGATAGGTCCGGTAGAGCAGAAATTTTTTCAGTATTGCGGCATCGCCGGCAACGAAGCCCGAGCGCATACCGGGCACGTTGGAGCGTTTTGACAGGCTGGAGAACACCACCAGATTGCGGTAGTCGCTGCGCCCGAGTTTGCTGGCAGCTTCCAGTGCGCCCAGGGGCTTGACGATTTCATCGAAGTAAATTTCGGAATAGCACTCGTCGGCGGCGATGACGAAGCCATAGCGGTCGGAAAGCGCAAACAGCGCCTTCCATGCAGGCACGGTCATGACCTTGCCGGTCGGGTTGCCGGGAGAGCAAACATAAACCAGTTGCACGCGCTGCCATTGTTCGGTGGTCAATGAACCGAAATCCATCTCGAAATCGGTTTCGGGGCGAGTGTCGAGAAATACCGGTTCGGCACCGGCGAGATAGGCGGCCCCTTCATAGATTTGATAGAAGGGATTGGGGCAGGCCACCAGCGCACCGGGTTTGCGCGGATCCACAACGGCCTGCGCGAAAGCGAACAAGGCCTCGCGCGAGCCCAGCACGGGCAATACCTGCGTCGCCGGATCAAGCGCTGGAATGGCGTAGCGTCGTGTGGCCCAGGCGGCAATGGCGAGACGCAGTGCCTCCGAACCCAACGTGCCAGGATAATTCGCAAGGCCTCCCAGGCCTTCTATCAGCGCCTGTTTGATAAATTCCGGTGTCGGATGCTGGGGTTCGCCGATGGAAAGTCTGATTTCCTTGAGATGTGTCGGCGGGTTGATGCCTTCAAACAATTGACGCAATCTTTCGAACGGGTAGGGCTGCAGTCGGGCAAGATGGGGATTCACGGCAATGGTTTGGGTCGCGTCAAAGGAGAATTATAGGCGATGGTCGGACGAGAGAAGACCGTAGCGATCACTTCGCTATTGACCGGGGCGACCGTCTGGGGGCTGATCTGGTATCCCTACCGGGCCATTGAGGCTGCCGGACTGGGTGGCGTCTCGGCCAGCCTGATCACCTATCTGGTGGCCCTTGTTTTCGCTGTGATCGCATTTCAGGCGACGCTGCGCACCGCACGTTTCTCATGGTGGCTGCCAGCCATTGCGCTTGCTGCGGGTGGATGCAACATCGGCTATGTGCTGGCCATCCTGCATGGCGAGGTGATGCGGGTGTTGTTGCTGTTTTATCTGTCGCCGTTATGGACCGTGCTTTTGTCTCGTGTTTTGCTCAAGGAACATCTCACCCGCGATGGCGCGAAGGTCATTGCCCTTTCCCTGGCCGGTGCGGTGATCATGTTGTGGCATCCGCGTCTGGGATTTCCCTGGCCCGACAACCTGGCCGAATGGATTGGTCTCGCGGCGGGGATTTGCTTTGCCTTGCAGAACGTCCTGATTCGCAAGACGGTCGCCTTATCCATTGAACTGAAGTCCATCGCCGTATTTGCAGGTGTCATCGTACTCGGGCTGATATTGATGCCGTTTGAACCGGCGTCGTCGATTTCCGGACTGGGCAATCTGGAGTGGACGATTTTGATCGTCACCGGCATCGTGCTGCTGGTGGTCAATGTCGTGGTGCAGTTCGGCCTGATGCGGTTGCCCGCCAACCAGGCCATCGTGATTTATCTGTTCGAACTGGTGGTGGCGGCGATATCTTCATGGCTACTCGCCGGCGAAACGATGGGACTAAGGGAATGGATTGGCGGCGCCATGATCATCACAGCCAGCGTATTCTCGGGAAAACTGGAACAAAAGGCGGCAAGTAGCTGACTGTGACGGCTGCGGTCGTCATGTTAGAATTCATACAGAAATATCAGGCGATTCTCCGCTACGGAAAGTCTGCTGTTACTCCCCACCTTTCAACACTTGATGCGCAGGAGCATGCGATGGAACTCGTAGGCGCTTGCGGTCAATCTGCTTAGGCTAATCGTCATGAAAATACTTGTTCCAGTCAAACGCGTTGTCGATTACAACGTCAAGGTGCGCGTCAAATCCGATCAAACCGGCATGGAAACAGCCAACGTCAAGATGTCGGCCAATCCCTTTGATGAAATCGCCATCGAGGAGGCTGTTCGTTTGAGGGAAGCGGGTATCGCGACTGAAGTCATCGCTATTTCCTGTGGCGTGACCGCCTGCCAGGAAACGTTGCGTACCGCGCTGGCCATTGGCGCCGATCGCGCCATCCTGGTCGAGACCGATGCCGAGTTGCAACCGCTGGCGGTTGCCAAGATACTCAAGGCCATCGCCGACAAGGAAGGCCCCGGCCTGATCATCGCCGGCAAACAAGCGATCGATGACGACAGCAACCAGACCGGACAGATGACTGCCGCACTGCTCGGCTGGCCACAGGCCACCTTCGCTTCCAAAGTGACCATCGTCGACGGCAAGGCCGAAGTGACCCGCGAAGTCGACGGCGGTCTGGAGACGCTGCGTATCAATCTGCCGGCGGTCATCACCACCGATCTGCGTTTGAACGAGCCGCGTTATGCGACGCTGCCCAACATCATGAAGGCCAAGAAGAAGCCTTTCGAGATCATCAAGGTGGCGGACTTGGGCGTAGATATCACGCCGCGCCTCAAGACGCTCAAGGTCAGCGAGCCGCCAAAGCGCAGCGCCGGCGTAATGGTGCCGGATGTGGCCACCCTGGTCGCCAAGCTGCGCAGCGAAGCCAAAGTCATTTAATCCGTACTCGCCCGCCGAGTACCCAAATATTTGAAGGATTCCGAAATGAGCATTCTTGTTCTAGCTGAACACGATAACAACAGCATCAAGCCTGCGACCTTGAAGGCAGTGGCCGCTGCCGCACAATGCGGCGGCGATGTCCATGTCCTGGTCATTGGCAGCAATTGTGGCGGTGCCGCCGATGCGGCTGCTGCGATCAGCGGCGTCGCCAAGGTTCTTGTGGCCGATGCTGCGCAGTTTGCTGATGAGCTGGCGGAGAATGTCGCTGCCCAGGTGGTCGCCCTTGCCGGCGCCTACACGCACCTGCTGGCGCCGGCCACCGCCTCCGGCAAGAACATCATGCCGCGGGTCGCGGCTCTGCTGGATGTGCAGCAGATTTCTGAAATCACCTCGGTCGAGTCCCCCGATACCTTCGTGCGTCCGATATACGCCGGCAACGGCATGGCGACCGTGCAGTCGTTGGACGCGAAGAAGGTCATCACCATCCGCATCGCCTCTTTCGACCCTGTATCGGCGAGCGGCGGGTCGGCCGCGCGCGAGGCTGTCAGTGTGGTCGCCGGTCTCGGTATTTCCAGCTTTGTCGGCCGCGATCTGGCCAAGTCTGATCGTCCCGAACTGACTGCCGCCAAAGTGGTGGTGTCGGGTGGACGCGGCATGGGTTCCGCCGACAACTTCAAGATTCTTGAGCCGCTGGCCGACAAGCTTGGCGCCGCGCTGGGGGCTTCGCGTGCCGCGGTGGATTCGGGTTTTGCGCCGAATGACTGGCAGGTGGGGCAGACCGGCAAGGTCGTTGCGCCGGAGCTTTATGTTGCTGTCGGGATCTCCGGCGCGATCCAGCACTTGGCGGGGATGAAGGACTCAAAAGTCATCGTCGCGATCAACAAGGATGCCGATGCGCCGATTTTCGCCGTTGCCGACTATGGTTTGGTCGGTGACCTGTTTCAGTTGGTGCCGGAGTTGGTCAACGCGCTTTAGCCGTTTGTTGTCAGCAGGGAGTGGCGGCGGGAACCGGGGCCTGGTTTTCCGCCGCTGGCTTTTTGGGGACCGAAAGATATGGCACAAGAATCAGCAGGCCAACATTTGACGTTCTATACAGGCTGCCCACGCCGTGCAGGAATGGATGGTGCGGGTCAGGCGTGATGGGGATAAAGTATTCAAAACTTCTTGATTAAGTCGATTATCGGATTATAGTATCCATAAGGAATCGCTTTTCCGATTCGCCGGACTTTCCAGATGCCCCCGAGTGAGAAACGCCTTTCGCGACTCGACCTGAACCAATTGGTCGTTTTGCAGATGTTGATGGATCAGCGCAGTGTGACCCGCGCTGCGAAGAGCCTGTTTGTGACGCAGTCAGCCGTCAGCAAGTCTTTGCAGCGGATGCGGGTGTTCTTTGGCGACCCCTTGTTCCTGCGTTCGGCCCTGGGATTGCTGCCAACGCCCCGCATGGAAGAGTTGAGCCTCGTCATCAACAAAAGTCTGGAGCAGCTCGAAGATTCCGTCTTTGCGCCGCCCTTCAATCCGCAAAAGGTCACTGGGGCGCTGCATATTTCGATCCCGGAGACGTTTGCCCTGCGCTTGATCCCGGACTTGATGTGGATCCTCCGTGAACAAGCCCCCGGGTTGCTGCTCAAGGTCAGCGATGCGACGATGAATCACCTTGAGTTGCTTGAATCGGGTGAAATCGATTTCTCGATCGATGTCGTCCAGAAAACCGGCGACATGTTCGAGACCACGCAGCTTGATGCCTACTTTCTGGCAGGCTGGGTACGTCATGGCCATCCGCTGACACGCAAGCGCGTGGAGAGTTTCGATGATTTCATGGCCTATCCCGGCGTGATTGTTTACCAGGCCAGCTTCCAGCCGCAGAAGAGCTTGGTGATGCGGATACCGGAACGGATTCTGCGGGAGAAGCTCGTCACGTCAAGCGTTCTGATGACCTCCCAGTTGATGACGGCGGTAGAGGTCATTCAAGGCAACGATGGTGTCATATTCGCGCCGGATTACATGTTTGATTCGCCCATCATGGACAAGTTTGTGACGCCCATATCGTGTCGGGAACTCAAGGAAAACAAGTTTACCCAGACGCTCATTCAGCATCGGAGGACAGTGAACTCCCCGCTGCACCGATGGGTAAAGGAGCAGATTATTGCCGTCTATCGCGGGAATAAAAAACTGCCACTCTCCCAAGTGTGCCTGGTTGAACATGCCTGACGGAAAGTTGCGCATGCCGGTCGTGTTTTTCGGGCATGGCAATCCCATGAATGCCCTGTTGGAAACGCCTTACAGCGCGGCATGGCGAAAGATTGGAACTTCCGTCCCGAAGCCGAAGGCCATCCTGATAGTGTCCGCCCATTGGACCACCCGTGGCACTGCCGTAACCGCGATGGAATCGCCGCGCACCATCCACGACTTCGGCGGTTTTCCGCCGGCGCTGTTCGAGGTGCAGTACCCCGCGCCGGGCAGTCCCGCGCTGGCGGCGCGGGTGCGCGATCTGCTGACACCTGTCGAAGTCAGGCTGGATGACAGTTGGGGGCTGGACCACGGCGCCTGGTCGGTGCTGGTACATGCATTTCCCAAGGCCGATGTGCCGGTGGTGCAATTGAGCATCGATGCGACCCAGCCACCGGAATTCCACTATGCCCTCGGCAAAAGACTGGCGCCATTGCGCGGTGAGGGGGTACTCATCGCCGGTAGCGGCAATGTCGTCCACAACCTGGGCATGGTCAATTGGGTACCCGGTGCAGCTCCCTTCGATTGGGCGGTCCGTTTCAATGACAGGGTGCGGGATCTGCTGACGCAACACGATCACGCGCCCCTGATTGCGTATCCAACCATGGGCCAGGATGCCCGGCTTTCCGTGCCCACGCCGGAACACTTCCTGCCGTTGCTCTACATCATTGCCATGCACGAGAAGGGCGAGCCCATCGATTTTGCGGTGGACGGCATCGAGCTGGGTTCGGCCGGCATGCTCTCGCTCGTGATCGGCTGATTTCTTCAAGGCGGGCAAAAAAAGAGCTTGCTTTTTCTGACTGACTGTATTTATATACAGCTTTACGCAGAAAGGAGCCCGGTCATGGACCTCACCCCGCGCCAGCAGGAAATTCTTGATTTCATTCGCAGCAGTTTGGAGGTGCTCGGTGCGCCGCCGACGCGAATGGAGATCTGCAATGCCTTCGGTTTTGCCTCGCCCAATGCCGCTGAAGACCACCTCAAGACCCTGGCGCGCAAGGGCGTCATCATCCTCGATGCCGGTTCCGCCCGCGGCATCAGGCTGGTGGAGCAAATTGGCCTGCCGCTGATCGGTTCGGTAGCGGCGGGCAGCCCGATTCTCGCCGTGGAAAACCAGCTCGGCAAGCTACAGGTCAATCCCGCGCTGTTCAGTCCGCGCGCCGACTATCTGCTCAAGGTGCGCGGCAACAGCATGACCGGCATTGGGATCCTCGACGGCGACCTGCTGGCAGTGCATAAAACCACAGAGGCTCGCAGCGGCCAGATTGTCGTTGCGCGGCTGGGCGACGAAGTCACGGTCAAACGCCTCAAGCGGCGCGGCGGGCGGATCGAATTGCTCGCCGAGAATCCGCGTTACAAGACTATCGTGGCCGACAGTTCACTGGTCATCGAAGGGATTGCCGTGGGCCTGATCCGTAACGGCGATGCCTTATGAACGCCGCAGCCCCGCTTGCTGAAGTGCTGGCCCGGCCCGATGTCTGGCGCGGTGATCATGTGGCAAGCGCTGCCTTGCCTGGCGTATCCAGCGGCTTTGCCCAGCTTGATGCCGAACTGCCCGGCGGCGGCTGGCCACGCGGTGCACTTACCGAAATACTGCTGGACGGTGTCGGCCTGGGTGAAATTTCGCTGCTGATGCCGGCTTTGCTGCATGTGAAAGAGATGGGCGGTTGGTCGCTGCTGGTGGCACCCCCGCATCCGCTGCATGCCCCAGCTTGGGCGGCGGCAGGGGTAGACCTTGCCCGTCTCGCGGTGGTCTCTCCCGTGCAAAGGCGGGATGGCTTATGGGCGGCCGAGCAAGCACTGTCCAGCGGTGCGCCGACGGCCGTGATGTGCTGGGCTGTACAGATCGACTCTCGCCAAGTGCGGCGCTTGCAAGTCGCTGCCGCGGGTGGCAATGCGCTGGCCTTCCTGTTTCGTCCGGCCCGTGCGGCGGCCGAGTCTTCGGTCGCCCCCTTGCGGCTTGTCTTGTCCCCCGGTCCCCGTGGCGCACTCGGGGTCAGCCTGCTCAAACGGCGCGGCCCACCGTGTCACCGGACTGTGTACCTTGACCTACCGCAGCCCGCCAGATGGCGCGACAATCATGAATCCGCTGTGGCTGACAGTCCATCTGCCGCGTCTTCCGCTCGAAGCCAACGGCCTGCTGTCGTCGCCTAGCGCCGTTGTCGAGCAGAGACGCATTCTGGTCTGCGACGATGCGGCTCGATTGGCGGGGGTAAAGGCAGGAACCGGTGTAGCGGCAGCACGTGTGCTGGCACCCGCGATCACTCTTGTTCAGCGCGACGCAGCGCGAGAAGCCGCAGCGCTGCATGCGTTGGCCTGCTGGGCCGGCGACTTTACCCCACGCATCACGCTGGTGTCCTGCGCCTTGTTGCTGGAGGTCGGCGGCTGTCTGCGTCTGTTTGGCGGATTGGAAAAGCTTGTCGCTGCGGTGAAGGAGGGTGTGCGGGCGCAGGGCTTCACCGCCAGGATTGCCGCGGCGCCGACACCCTTGGGTGCATTTTGGCTGGCCAAAACCGGAACTGAAAGTGGAACCGTTGCGTTCTGCCTCGACCAAAGCACGCTGCGTCAACAACTGGAGTCGTTGCCGATAGCCGTTTTGCCTGGCAAGGCGGCGGAATTGCTGGCGCGCTTCGGCGCATCCACGCTGGCGGATGCACGCAAGCTGCCTTCCGCCGCTCTGGCCAGGCGCATCGGGGTGGATGCCGTGAATCTCATGGCGCGTGCTTTCGGCGACATGCCAGATCCCCGACCCGACTTTGTCTTTCCCGATCAGTTCCAGTTGTTCCTGGTCCTGCCGGCCCCGGTGGAAACTGCTGCTGCGTTGCTGTTCGCCGCGCGTCGCCTGACATCGGCGCTGACCGGCTGGCTCGCGGCACACCAGTCCGGCATACGCGAACTCGTGTTGCGCCTGCTGCATCGGCAGGACGACACCCTGGTCAGCCTGCAGTTTGCCGATCTCACCCGTGACGGCGCACGTATCGAGCGCGTGCTGCGTGAGCGGCTTGAACGTCTGCTGCTCAAGGCTCCGGTCGAGTCGCTGCGGCTGGAAGCGGTGAGCGTGGTTTCACTGCCGGGCCGCAGCGCGGCCATGTTCGATGATGCGGATGCCGCGCGGGATGCCATGAATAGCTTGCTGGAGCGGCTGCGCGCGCGATTGGGGGATGCACAAGTTTTTCTCCCGGCGTTGCATGCCGATCATCGCCCGGAATGCGCCACTCGTCATCTAAGCACCGCTGAAAAAATTGAAAGCAGTGAACAAGTTTCCTCACCACGGCCATTTTGGTTGCTTGAAAAATCTGAGGCACTTCTGGAAGTCAATGGACGACCCCATCGTCGCGGACCGTTGAAATTGCTCGCCGGGCCGGAGCGCATTGAATCCGGTTGGTGGGATGGCGGCGAGGCGACCGGCGACGTGCGTCGTGATTACTTCGTGGCGTGTTCCGCCGACGCGCGCTGGTTGTGGATCTATCGTGAATGCCGGTCACCGGGCGGTTGGTTCCTGCAAGGTTTTTTTTCATGAAATCGTTTGTGGTTCTGCCCGACTACGCCGAACTCCACTGCCTCTCCAATTTCAGTTTCCTGCGTGGTGCTTCGCATGCGGAGGAACTGGTGGCGCAGGCGAAGGCGCTTGGCTATGCGGCGCTGGCGATCACCGATGAAGGCTCCTTCGCCGGCATCGTGCGTGCGCATGTGGCGGCGAAGCAGGCGGGACTCAAGCTGCTGATCGGTACCGAGATCGTGCTTGCCGATGGCATGAAGCTGGTGCTGCTGGCGCAGAACCGCGCCGGCTACGGCAATCTCTCGGCCATCATCACGCTGGGCCGGCGTCGTGCGGAGAAGGGCGGCTATCAACTTGTGCGCGGCGATCTGGCGCATGGCGTGCCGGATTGCATCGCGCTGTGGTTGGCACCGCACGAAGCCAGCGCGGAAGACGGGCGATGGCTGGCAGGGTGTTTCCCCGACCGTTGCTGGATCGCTTTCGAGCGCCACTTGCAGGCCGATGATGTCGAGCGCATTGCGCGAGTGCGCGCCTTGTCGGAGGCCACCGGCTTGCCGTTGGTGGCGGCCGGCGATGTGCATATGCATGCACGCTCGCGCAGGCCCTTGCAGGACATGTTGACGGCACTGCGTCTGAAGACTTCGGTGGATCGCGCCGGCCACGCCTTGTTTCCCAACGGAGAGCGTCATCTGCGTTCCAGGCTGCGGCTGTCGCGTCTTTATCCGCAGGCGCTGCTGGCTGAAACCGTGCGCATCGCCGCGCTGTGCGAATTCTCGCTGGATGAACTGCGTTATGAGTATCCGGAGGAGATCGTACCTCCCGGCGCGACGCCGGCTTCCCATCTGCGCGCCGAGGTGGATGAGGGACTCTCTGTTCGCTATCCCCAAGGCATTTCGAAAAAAGTGCGTGACCGTATCGAACATGAGTTGGCCCTGATCGCCGAGCTTGGCTATGAGCCTTATTTTCTCACCGTCTACGACATCGTTGTTTTCGCTCGCCGCGTCGGCATTCTCTGTCAGGGGCGTGGTTCGGCGGCCAACTCGGCGGTGTGTTATGCGCTCGGCATCACCGAGGTCGACCCGGCCTGCTCGGAATTGCTGTTCGAACGCTTTCTTTCAAGGGAACGCAACGAGCCGCCTGACATCGACGTGGATTTCGAACACCAGCGGCGCGAGGAGGTGATCCAGTACATCTACGCTAAATACGGCCGCGCGCGGGCTGCCCTGGCCGCGACGGTGATCAGCTATCGCAGTCGCTCGGCGCTGCGCGATACAGGCCGGGCCCTGGGCATTGATATCGACAAGCTCAATGCGCTGACAGCATCGCTGGCCTGGTGGGACAAGCGCGAAGAATGGCCGCAACGTTTTGCCGAAGTGGGCCTTGATCCGCACAGCCCGCGTGTCGAGAAGTGGTTGCTGCTGGCGCAGGAATTGATCGGCTTTCCGCGTCACCTGTCGCAGCATGTCGGCGGCTTTGTCATTTCCCGCTCCCGGCTCGACCGTCTGGTACCCATCGAGAACGCCGCCATGGCCGAACGCAGCGTGATCCAGTGGGACAGAGATGATATCGATGCGCTCGGCCTGATGAAGGTGGATGTGCTGGCCCTGGGCATGCTCAGCGCAATCCGGCGTGCGCTGGATTGGGTCTCGCGACGGCGCGGGCAGTGCTTCCGCATGCAGGATATTCCACGCGAAGATCCGGCGGTCTACGACATGATCTGCCACGCTGACACCATCGGCATGTTCCAGATCGAGTCGCGCGCGCAGATGGCCATGCTGCCGCGACTCAAGCCGCGTTGTTTCTACGATCTGGTGATCCAGGTCGCCATCGTGCGGCCAGGGCCGATTCAGGGCGGCATGGTGCATCCCTACTTGCGGCGGCGGCAGAAATTGGAGCGGGTGAGTTATCCCTCCGCTGCCGTGAAGGGAGTGCTGGAAAGGACACTGGGTGTGCCGATCTTTCAGGAGCAAGCCATGCAACTGTCCATCGTTGCCGCCGGCTTCACGCCGGGTGAGGCCGATCAATTGCGTCGTGCCATGGCCGCCTGGAAACGCAAGGGAGGACTCGAACCCTTCCGCGAAAAACTGTTGAACGGCATGGCCAGGCGCGGCTATGCAGCGGAATTCGCCGATGCCTTGTTCCGCCAGATCGAAGGCTTCGGTGACTACGGTTTTCCCGAATCTCATGCCGCCAGCTTCGCGCTGCTGGCCTATGCGTCGGCCTGGCTCAAGCGGCACGAACCGGCAGCTTTTCTGGTCGGCCTGCTCAATGCCCAGCCCATGGGCTTCTACTCCGCTTCGCAGCTGGTGCAGGATGCGCGACGACACGGTGTCGAAATGCGGCCGGTGGATGTGACGACCAGCGCGTGGGATACAAAGCTTGAAGAGAATGACTTCTCGGTGGTGCGTCTTGGTCTGCATCGGATCAAAGGCTTGGGCCATGCAGCGGGCGAACGCATTGCTGCGGCACGACCCTTCAAGGATGTGGCCGATCTGGCGCGCCGCGCCGGGTTGAAGCGTGACGATCTCGATAGGCTTGCTGCTGCCGGCGCGTTGGCAAGTCTTTCCGGCCATCGTCGCCAGGCTGCCTGGGCTGCGGCTGCGGCGCCGATCCAGCTTGATCTGCTGCTCGACGCACCGGCAGTCGAAGTCGAACCGGTGCTACAGGCGCCGAGCGAGGGTGAAGACCTGATCGCCGATTACGCCACGCTGCACCTCAGCCTCGGTCGCCATCCGCTGGATCTGCTGCGCAGACACCTTGAGCGCTGGCGCTATGTCACCACCTTGGGCTTGCGCGGCCTTGAGCACAACTGTCTGGCGCGCTGCGCCGGCATCGTCACCGGCCGTCAGCGGCCGGGCACCGCCAGCGGCGTGGTTTTCCTGACCCTCGAGGACGAGACGGGTCTTGCCAATGTGATCGTTCATCCCAGGCTCGTCGAGCGTCAGCGGCGCGAACTGCTCGGCGCAAGACTGCTGGGCGTGCTCGGTGTGCTACAGAGGGAAGGTGAGGTGGTCCAACTGATCGCGAAGCGGCTGGTCGATCACACGGAATTGCTCGGCCGGCTGCCGACCAGCAGTCGAAATTTTCACTGAGCAGGCGAATACGGATGGGGTGTGAAGCGGAAGACCTCGGGATCGTCCGCATCCACAACGCCCTTGACCCAGCCCATGAAGGGAGAACCGTAGGTTTCCACCCGGGTAAAGTTCTGCACTGATTTAAATGTTTGCGAATCGAATAGCGGCTTGTCGATCCGCTCGTAATGCGTATCGCCGTGGGTCAGCACCACCTTGCCAGGGAAGGCCAAGGTTTCCTCGCGCAACTGTTTGAGAAAATCACGGTAACCCGAATTGGTATGCCCCATGGCGTCAGCCTCGAAATCCGGATCGGCCTGAATCGCGATCAGGATGCCGGGCATCTTGCGGGCTTTGGCGATCGCGAAGGACTTACGCAGCCAGTGTGCGTTGGCACGGCCGCGCGCAACGAATTCCGCCGATGGCTGCAATGGATTCTTGCCGATGTTGTTGTCGCTGCCGGGAATGTTGAGGCCGACGAACAGCACGCCGCCCATCTCCCAGCGCACATTTTCGACATAGGCTTCGAAACCCGGCTGCCTGCTCTGGCGCTTCAGCTTTAGTTTGTGTTGCCCCAGCGTGTAGTCGTCGGCGAAAAATAGCTCGCGCAGCTTGTGCAGACGCTCTACCGGATCATATTGGCCATTGTCCTTGCGATAACAGTCGGTCCACTCGTTATCACCAGGCACATAGACCAGCGGCGACTGCGAAGCCTGAAACGCGCCGAGGATGTCGCGGAAAACTTCATCGCTGCACGGGCTGTGGCCGCTCTTGATATCGCCGATATGAATGATGACCGCGAGGTTTTCCGCGCCCATCTCGTTGATCAGTCCAGGCAACCGACGCCGTTCCGAACTGTTATACGGCGTGTCGCCGAAGATGCCAAAGCTCACTGGTTCGGCACGTGCAGTGGTCATCAGCAGCATTGCCAGCGCGAGAGCGATGGTGGATCGCTTCATCGTGTCATGCGTTTCAATTCGTAGAGTTTTTCCAGAGCCTCGCGCGGTGATAACGCATCAGGATCCATTGCTTCAAGTGCACCCACGGCAGGGTGGGTTGCCGGAGCCTCTTCAGTGAACGCCGTCACGAACATGTCAGGCTGGCCGCTGTTCGCTACTTGCGCATTTTCCAACTGGGCCAGCCGGCGCTTGGCGTCGCGCACCACCGTGCCGGGAATGCCGGCCAGTGCCGCCACCTGGATGCCATAACTCTGCGAAGCCGGACCTTCCTCCACTGCATGCATGAATATGATGCTGTGGCCATGCTCCACCGCATCGAGATGCACATTGGCGCATTCGGGATAGTCCTGGCTCAAGCGCGTCAACTCGAAGTAATGGGTGGAGAACAACGACAGCGCGCGATTTTTTTCGACCAAGTGGCGGGCAATGGCAAAGGCCAGCGCGAGGCCGTCGAAGGTCGAGGTGCCGCGCCCAATTTCGTCCATCAGCACCAGGCTGCGCTCGCTTGCGCCATGCAGGATCGCGGCGGCCTCGGTCATTTCCACCATGAAGGTGGACCGGCCCGAGGCCAGATCGTCGGAGGCACCGATGCGGGTGAAAATTGCATCGATGGGGCCCAGGCTGCATAGCGCGGCCGGCACAAAACTGCCGCAGTGTGCGAGCAGCACGATCAGCGCGGTCTGGCGCATGTAGGTCGATTTCCCACCCATGTTGGGGCCGGTGATCAGCAGCATGCGGCGCGTTGCGCCCAGTCGAACGTCATTGGCAATGAAATTGTCCACCTGTCCCTCGACCACCGGGTGTCGGCCGGCTTCGATGTCGATGCCTGCTTCAGTGCGAAACATGGGTGCGCGGTAGTCGAGGCGCACGGCGGCATCCGCGAACGCACAAAGCCCGTCAAGCTGGGCCACGGCGCGGGCGATCCCCTGCAACTCCGCAATCCAGTCCGTGAGTTGCTCCAGCAGCGCTTCGTAAAGCTGTTTCTCCAGTGCCAGAGCGCGGTCATTGGCGGAGAGCGCCTTGTCTTCGAAGGCCTTGAGTTCCGGCGTGATGTAACGCTCGGCGTTCTTCAGGGTCTGGCGGCGGCGATAGTCGTCCGGAATTTTGGCGGTGTTGGCGTGCGTGACTTCAATGTAAAAACCATGCACCTTGTTGAACTCGACCTTGAGATTGGCGATGCCGCTGCGCGTTTTTTCGCGTGCTTCGAGATCGAGCAGAAACTGGCCACAGTTGGTTTGAATCGCGCGCAATTCATCCAGATCGGACGAATAGCCGCCAGCGATTACGCCACCGTCACGTAGCAGGACCGCGGGTTCGGGCTCGATGGCGCGCATCAAGAGCGCCAGGCAGTCTTCCGGTGTCGCCAGATCGGCAAGCAAATCGCCCAGCAGTGTGGCCTGCGGTGCGCCGAGCGCGCGTCGCAGCACGGTCAGTCTGCCAATGCTGGCGCGCAGGGTGGAGACGTCACGGGGCCGGGCGCTCTTCAGCGCGATGCGCGCGGTAATGCGTTCGATATCGGCAACGCCGCGTAATTCCTTGCGCAGGTGTTGACATGGTCCACTGCCGTCATCGCCGATCAATTCGCCGACTGCTGCATGGCGCTCCATAGCAACGCCGCGATCTGCCAACGGATGATGCAGGCAATGCCTCAGCCAGCGCGAGCCCATTGTGGTGGCACAGGTATCAAGCATGGAGAGCAGGGTGGGGGCCGCTTCGCCGCGCAGCGTTTCGCTGATTTCGAGATTGCGCCGCGTGGCCGCGTCAATTTTGAGGTACGCGCCCTCGTGCTCGACGATGAGGCCGCGAATGTGCGCCAGCGCCTGCATTTGTGTGGTGCGCGCATATTGAAACAGCGCGCCGGCCGCCGCCAGGCCGAGGCTCATGGCATCCGCGCCAAAACCTGCGAGATCGCGGGTACCGAAGTGCTGCGTCAGCGCACGCGTCGCCGACTCGATATCGAAATGCCAGTCGGGCAAGCGCCGCACTGCGATGGCCTTGGCGTCGGGAAATGCGTCCGCCAGTCTGTCAGGGATCAGCAATTCCGCCGGCCGCAGACGCTCGAAGTGTGTGGACAGGGCGTCGACAGATGTCTCCAGCAGGCGCAGATCGCCATTGGCAAGATTGAGCCATGCCAGGCCGGCGCGTTGCCGTTCGACCGTGACTGCCAGCAGCAGGCTGTCGCTCCTGTCATCAAGCAGCGCGGCGTCGGTCAGCGTACCCGGCGTGACGATGCGCACCACGGCACGCTCCACCGGCCCCTTGCCGCTTTTGCCAGACTCGGCCGGATCGCCGATCTGCTCGCAGATCGCCACGGATTCGCCCAGCTTTACCAGCTTCGCCAGATATTGCTCGACAGCGTGATAGGGCACGCCGGCCATCCTGATCGGTACGCCGGCTGACTGTCCACGTGAGGTCAAGGTGATGTCGAGCAGCCGCGCCGCTTTTTCAGCATCTTCGTGGAACAGCTCGTAAAAGTCGCCCATGCGGTAGAAAAGCAGCGTGTCGGGATGCTGCGCCTTGAGGCGCAGATACTGGACCATCATCGGGGTGTGGCCGGCAAGGGCGTCGAGGCCGGCGGGGGCAGATTTCATGGCGGGATTATAGGGGCAGGGCAGCACCGCCACGGTAGCTCCGGACCGGATCAGGGTGTAAATTCCCCTACTTAAGGACAGGTAGCCGCTCGTCCTTCACATTTATGTTTCGCTCCGCAGGGTATAAATGGCGTGGTGCATCTACCAATCGGGTTTGCTCAAACCGAGATGTCGCAGGGGACTGGATCACTCCGTAAAGCGCATTGTGGGTTGGTGTTTTCGAACACTGCCTCCAAATTGGCTAAAAACTGAAACAGGTAGCGCAGCTACCGCACAGGAGAATGCAAATGACAACCCAGGCAGAACACGCCGAAATCGCGTGGACGATTCCGCTCGACAAGATTGATGTGAGCAACCCCGAACTCTTCGCGGCCGAAGCACTGCACCCGTACTTCGCGCGCCTGCGCAAGGAGGCGCCGGTGCATTACTGCGCCGAGAGCGCTTACGGTCCGTATTGGTCAATCACCAAATTCAACGACATCGTGGCCGTGGACATGAACCACAAAGTGTTTTCATCGGATCACACCAATGGCAGCTTCGTGCTCGACGACACGACGCTGAATGCCGTCGAAGGCGGCATCTCCCTGCCCAACTTTCTCGGCATGGATCCACCCACGCACGACGTGCATCGGCTGGCAGTGGCCCCGATCGTGGCGCCGCATAATCTGCTGCGTTTCGAGGCCAAAATTCGCGAACGAACGAAGGATGTGCTGGATTCGCTGCCGATCGGCGAGACCTTCAACTGGGTCGACCGCGTCTCCATCGAGCTGACGACCATGATGCTCGCGACCCTGCTCGACTTCCCCTTCGAAGACCGGCGCAAGCTGACGCGCTGGTCGGACGTGGTCACCACCCGGCCCGGCTACGGCCTGGTCGACACCTGGGAGCAGCGTGAGGAAGAGCTGATGGAGTGCCTGGCTTATTTCCAGAAACTCTATGACGAGCGCAAGAAATTGCCGCCGCAGCCCGATCTGGTGTCGATGCTTGCGCATGCACCGTCGATGCAGGATCTGACCCCGACCGATTTTCTCGGCATGCTGGTGCTGCTGATCGTGGGCGGCAACGACACCACACGCAGTTCGATGTCGGGCGGTGCTTATGCCGCTTCATTGTTTCCGGAGGGATTCGCCAAAGCCAAGGCCAATCGCGCCCTGATTTCCAGCATCGTTCCCGAAATCGTGCGCTGGCAGACCCCGATCTCGCACATGCGCCGCACCGCGCTTGAAGACTTCGAGTTCCAGGGGCAGAAGATCCGCAAGGGCGACAAGGTGGCGATGTGGTACCTCTCGGGCAATCGCGACGAGGAGGTCATCGACCGACCGATGGAATTCATCGTCGATCGGCCGCGCCCACGGCACCACCTGTCGTTCGGCTTCGGCATCCATCGTTGCCTCGGCAATCGCCTCGCCGAACTTCAGCTCAAGGTGCTCGTCGAGGAAATTCTGCAACGCTACTCGCGGATCGAGGTGGTGGGCGAGCCGGTGCGCGTGCCTTCCAATCTGATCCATGGCTTCATCGATCTGCCGATCCGCCTGCACGCCTGAAATCGTCGCTCATCGGCACGGTGACAACAACCATCAAGTATTCAGATATAGAGAGAACTGACCCATGCCAAAAATCACATTTATCACTTCCGACGGCACCGAGCGCATCGTCGATGCAGCTACCGGCCAGTCAGCGATGGAAGTTGCCCTGGACAACCTGGTGCAAGGCATCGATGGCGACTGTGGCGGTCTTGCGGCCTGTGGCACCTGTCACGTCTATGTAGATCCGAACTGGATCGGAAAGACAGGCCCGGCTGCGCCCGGCATCGAGCAGGAAATGCTTGCCCTTACCGACAACGTTCAGGAAACCAGTCGGCTTTCATGCCAGATCCACATCAGCGAAGAACTTGACGGACTGGTCTTGAGGATGCCGGAAGCCCAGCATTGACGCTGGCCCATCCAATTTCGTCGGGTCTGCGTCGGGTAAAATTCGCTCATGACGCCTCTCGAACAGAAGCCACCGAATCCGCTTGATGGTGAGGCGCTGCTGCGTGATCGACTCTCAAGTTATTTGCAAGCCCAGACCGGACGGCCATGGGCTTTGGGTCCATTCACGCGTTACGCGGTGGGTTTTTCCTGGATTACCTATGGTTTTACTGCGCGTGAAGAAGGCAGTGCCGATGAACGCGGGTTGATCCTGCGACTCGGGCCGCCTTACGGACTATTTGCCCCCTACAGCGCCCATCCGCAATACGCTGCGCTCAAAGCCCTTGAGGCCAGCCGCGTGCCGGTGCCGCGCGTGTTCTGGTGGAGCGACGATGTGTCCATCCTCGGCGCGCCATTCTTCATCAGCGAAAAAATGCCGGGTGTGGCGCCGGTGCCCTGGTCGGGTGACTTCGAGGAAGCGTATCGCAAGAATATCGGGGCGCAGTTCGTTTCGGCGCTTGCCGCACTGCATGCCGGCGACGTGCGCGACAGCGGCATCGAAGGTAACGGAACGACGGTGGAAAACGCGGCACTGAAGCAGATCGATTTCTGGCAGGAAGCCGGGGAACGCTGGGCGCTCAAATCCCATCCCATGTTGCACTGGGCGCTGGGCTGGCTGAGACGCAACCAGCCGGTGGCGCCGTGCGTGAGTCTGGTGCACGGCGACTATCGGCTCGGCAACTTTCTCGAACAGGATGGTCGCATTACGGCGATCCTCGATTGGGAACTGGTGCATGTCGGCGATCCCCACGAGGATATCGGCTGGGCCTTTCTGCCGCAGTTTGCCATGGGCTCGGGGCTGATCTGCCGCCTTATCCCGCGCGATGAATTCATCGCCCAATACGAGCGTGAGAGCGGTATCAAGGTGAACCAGGCGTCGGTTCACTTCTACCTCGTGTTCTCCCTGGTCAAGCTGGCTCTTACGCACATCGCGGCGATACGCTGCTTCGAGGAGGGCCGCTTCAACGACATGCGCATGCCGGCCATGGGAACCCAATTGGCGCCAGTATTGCGCCAGATCGAGAAGCTCTTGCAATGAACAATTCCCTTCCACGACTGATCGACGGCATGGTGGCCACGTTGCGCAGCGAAATCATTCCGCATCTGGACGGCGAGTTCGCCCGCGGCCAGGCGTTTGGTGTGATCTACATGCTCAACAGCATCCGCTTGCGAGCCGACTGGTCTCCCGCGTTTCTGGGTGAACAGCTTGCAGCGCTCGCCGAACTGGCGGCTGTGCTTCAAGGGTTCGGCGTGGATGCGAAGTACATCCCCGCGACTGCGCACGACTCGAGTGATTCGCGCGCACTGGAAGCGTTGCGCGACGAAGGCGACCGTCGCGTTTGCGCCTTGATGGATTGGCTCGAACAACAGCGCGCGCAACTGCCGGCGGATCGCGTGTCCGCAATTGACGCAGCGCTGTTTCGTTACATGAATCGCCAGCTCAAATGGGAACTATCGACCTCGGCGAAGCCGATGTTTGCCGAAATTTCCGGCGGCTCAGAATAGGAATCACTCATGCTCACACCTCAGGACGATCTGCTCGGCCACCAATTGCCAACCACCTTCGATCATGTCGGCACCAGTGACCCGACATGGATGGAGCGGCTTTGGTACACCGGGCATCCGGCATCGGGCGAGGTGATCTTCGACATTGGTCTCGGCTATCACCCCAACCGCAATGTCATGGATGCATTCGCCGGCGTCACGGTGGGCACCACGCAAACCAACTTCCGCGCATCGCGTCGCCTGCGACCGAATCCGCTGGATACGGCGGTAGGTCCGCTCAAGATCGAGGTGCTGGAGGGCTTGCGCCGGCACCGGCTGCAACTGGCGCCGAACGATTCCGGCGTGAGTTTCGATCTCGAATTCATTGCCACCATGAATGCACATGAGGAAGAACCGCACTTTCGCCGTCGCAATGGCCGGGTGACCGAAGACATGGCCCGCGCGCAGCAACTCGGCAGCTACAGCGGCTGGCTGGAAGTTGGCGGCAAGCGTTACGAAATTACACCGGCGCAATGGCTTGGCCAGCGCGATCATTCTTGGGGCGTGCGCGCCGAAATGCGCACCGACGAGTCCCATCCGCCGGTCACGTTCTATCCGCCGTTCTTCTATGCGTGGACCACGATCCAGTTTGCAAAGCGCGGGCTGCATGTGTTCTTCAAGGAGCGTGCGCCCGGTGACCCGATCTATATTTCCGGCGAGGAAGTGTTGCCGCTGGGCACCAAGGCCGATCCAGGCCGGCGTCTGGCCGGCGTCAGTCATCGCATTGTCTGGGCGGCGGATCCTCACGGCCAAACGGTAGTGGCAGGGGAGTTCGACATCCGTCTTGAGGATGGGACCGCCAAGACCTTGAAGATTTGCACGTTGCCGGCGCGTTATTTCCTCAAGGGTGGACTTTACGGCGGCCTCAACGGCTGGTTCCACGGCGATGACAAGGGCAGGCTGCATGTCGAGCACGACTGCTGGAACCTTGAGGATCCCGCGATTCGCAAGCTCGCACGCACCCTCTGCGACCATGTGATTGAAGTGCGCGATGGCCAAGAAACCGGATACGGCATAATGGAGTACGGTGTTGGCAAAGGTTATTCGCTCTACCCGGAGGTTCAGCAGCATCCGCCGATCTAGGTGCGTCGGCGACACATAGAAAACGGACGCAAACCCCTGTGGCCCGGCGGTTGTTCAGGTGATTTGGTGCGTCAATAAAAACGATTATTCGAGGAGAAAAAAAGCATGCTGAAAATTCGTCGCGGCGCATTGACATTGCTCTGTCTGACGGGAGCGCTTGGCGCCATCCCGGCAGCAAATTTTGCCTACGCCAAACCGTCTGCGGGCGAGTCAGCCTATGCCGCCAATTGCGCGGCTTGCCATGGGGAAAAGCTGGGCGGCGCATTTGCTCCGCCGCTTTCAGGCAAGGCCTTCAAGGAAAAATGGGAGCAGCAGGGCGGCGAAGCGATGCTCGCTTTCATCAAGACCAGCATGCCGCCGGCCAAGCCGGGAGGGCTTGATGCCAAGGTCTATGCGGACATGACGAATTACATTCTTGCCAAGAACGGTCTGGCATTGGCAGTCGCGGGGAAGAAGCCCGCCAGTGCTCCGCGAACGAAGGAAGGTGGCGAGGTGGCAGGCGGGGCAGGCAACGCCACCAGTAACCAGGATGAAAAATACCGCACTGTCACCGCTCAGCGCACAGCCTTGCTTGCAGCGATGGCGCCGGTGACCGAGGCCATGCTGCGCAATCCGCCGAATGAGGATTGGCTGAGCTGGCGCCGCACCGATGATGGCTTCGCCTATAGCCCGCTCGATCAGATCAATACCGGCAATGCAGATCGCATCCAGTTGGCGTGGAGCCTTTCGCTGCCCGCCGGTACCAACCAGATCACGCCGCTGGTCCATGATGGCGTGATGTTCATCAACAGCAATGGCACGGTGCAAGCGCTGGATGTCAGGGACGGTGAACTGCTGTGGAAATTCAAGCGCGAGGCGGCGCCAGTCACTCCGGCTGGCCCGCCGACCACCCAGCCGCGCAGCATGGCGATCTATGGAACGACCCTGTACGTGCCGACGCTGGACAACCACATGGTTGCGCTTGATAGCAGAACCGGTGCGCAGCTTTGGGATCATCTGATCGAAAAATCGGCTGGCGTGCTGCGCTTGACCGGCGGCCCGATCGTCGTCCACGACAAGGTGATTCAAGGTGTTTCCGGCTGTTCCGGCGCGGCTTATCCGGGCGGCTGCATGATCGTTGCGCTGGACGGCAAGACCGGGAAGGAAGTGTGGCGTTTCAACACGGTGGCGCGACCGGGCCAGC
Organism: Sterolibacteriaceae bacterium; assembly: GCA_043738385.1. Classification (GTDB taxonomy): domain Bacteria; phylum Pseudomonadota; class Gammaproteobacteria; order Burkholderiales; family Rhodocyclaceae; genus JANYCD01. The sequence continues at coordinate 11,951 of JAYUGL010000319.1, read as the reverse complement.
CCGGCGGCGACAGCTGGAACGGAACGCCGCTGGCAAACCGTTATGGCGGATCGGTATGGGATGGCGGCACCTACGATGCAGAACTCAATCTGGTCTATTTCGGCACCGGCCAGACCTATCATATCGCGCCACTAATGCAGCCGAAACCAGCCAAGGATGGGTCGGCCGATGCGCTCTATACCGATACCACGCTGGCGCTGAACCCCGACACGGGCGAGCTGGTCTGGTATTACCAGCACCACGCGCGTGAAGTGTGGGATCTGGATTGGGCATTCGAACGCACCATCGTCACGCTGCCGACCGCGCAGGGACCGACCAAGATGGTGGTGACGTTCGGCAAGCTCGGGATTGGCGACGCGCTTGACGCCAAAACCGGTCGCTATCTTTTCTCGCATGACATGGGCCTGCAAACGCTGGTAACGGCAATCGATCCGCAAACCGGCAAGAAAACCACCGATCCCAAAATGGAGCCGGAAGCTGGCAAGCAGAAAATGATCTGCCCTTTCCCCGCCGGTGCTCGCAGTTGGCCGGCGACTGCCTACGACCCGACCACCAAGACAATGTATCTGCCGATGTTCGAGTCCTGCATGGAGTTTCTCTGGAAGCCGGGCGAGGGTTGGGACATTCAATACACCCCGCTGCCAAGGCCTGACACCGACGGGAATTTTGGCCGCGTTGCAGCGATCAACCTCGAAACGCATCAGTCCGTGTGGCAGCAGCGCCGCCGCGCTCCGCAAGCCAGCTCAATACTGGCGACCTCGGGCGGCCTGATCTTTGAAGGGTCGCGGGATCGCTGGTTCCGTGCCTCCGAAAGCGCAACGGGAAAGATGCTCTGGCAGGCCCGGCTTGACCTGACGCCGAATGCATTTCCGATCAGCTTCGCCAAGGATGGCACGCAGTATGTGTCGATCACCACTGGCGGTGGCGGACCGGTGGATGTCTCGTTGCAGACACTGACACCGGAAATTCCGAGTCTTGGTGGCTCGACGACATTGTGGGTGTTCAAGCTTGCCGGCGAGCGCAAACCATAGGCGCGAAAATCCCGCAGTGCCTACATGGGCAGGTTTTGTCGGCATTTTGCAAAGCGCGATGCTGAGGCGGTCGTCTCGCTGTTGAAACTTGGCAACTTGTCCTCAGGTTGGATTTTGAGTGGTATTGCCCATCCGCTGAAAAAAAAGCGACAACCGCTGCTAATCATGCAGCGGACACTTTCCGCTATCCTGTTTCAGGAGAGATCGACCTGGCCTTCGTCTTCGGGTCGGTCGCCCGAGGCGCCGAGACGGCAGGCACTACAATCCCGTCATGAACCTTGATGACGCCCCCCCGTTTGCCTCACTAACCCCTGACTTCATTCTGGATGCGCTGGAGCACGCGGGTTTGCATCCGGATTCTCGCCTGCTGGCGCTGAACAGCTACGAGAACCGTGTCTACCAAGCGGGGATGGACGACGGGCCGCCATTGGTGGTCAAGTTCTATCGGCCCAGACGTTGGAGTGACGCGGCGATTCTCGAAGAGCATGTCTTTGTTGCCGAGCTGGTTGAACGCGAGATTCCTGTGGTGCCGGCATTGAACATCGGCGGCAGCACGTTGCAGATTTTCAAGGATGCCCGCTTCGCCGTTTTTCCCAAACAGGGTGGCCGTGCGCCCGAGCTGGATAACCGCGAAACGCTGGAATGGATGGGGCGTTTCCTCGGCCGGATTCACGCGGTCGGCGCGCTGAAAAACTTTGCGCAGCGTCCACGACTCGATATCTCCACTTTCGGTGAGGAGCCGGCAGAGTACGTATTGCAGAACGACTTTGTGCCGCAGGAACTCGAAGAGGTCTATCAAGGCGTGGTGGATCAGGCCCTGGAAGGGGTAAGCCAATGCTTTGCGCGGGCGGGCAAGGTGGCGAACCTGAGGCTGCATGGCGATTGCCACATGGGCAATGTGCTGTGGACTGATCAAGGTCCCCACTTTGTCGATTTTGACGACGCCCGCATGGGTCCTGCGGTGCAGGATCTATGGATGCTGCTGTCGGGCGATCGAGACGACATGGCGCGACAATTTTCCGACGTGTTAACTGGCTATCGCCGCTTCTTCGACTTCGACACACGCGAGTTGCATCTGATCGAAGCGTTGCGCACCTTGCGTCTGATCCACCATTCAGGCTGGATCGCGCGGCGTTGGAACGATCCCGCCTTCAAAGCTGCCTTCCCCTGGTTCGACAGTCCACGCTACTGGCAGGATCGCATCCTCGAACTGCGCGAACAGATTGCGGCGATGGAAGAGGGGCCATTGGTGCTGGTCAATTAGTGGCCCGCACACCGTTCGAGCCACTTCCTGCGCATCGTTATCCGTAATGAACGCGCCTCCCCTTCTGCCGACTATTTACTACCGTACGTTGCTGACATTCAAGGCGGCCGACCTAGCTGTCCGCTCCTCGGCCTTTGCTGCCGTTGGTGTTCTGTCCCGAAATGTCCGCTTTGGATTACTTAACAGTCGTTGACCGAACGCTTTAGATACGTCAAAAGCATCAGGACGGGTGAGGACCATCTTTCGGTTTGCCGTCTTAGGCAACAAGTGGTCGATGACATAACGCCAGCCGTACTGGCCGATTGGAGCGAGTTACTTCATCACTTCATATTGCTGCTGTAGTTCAGTGGCACGAATACGTAGCCCTTGCCTTCGGCGCGAAGATGGCCGAGGCCGGGGAACGACAGATGCGCCGCGCCGATCATATAACCTTGCTTCGCCGCCTCGGCATAAGCGCGCTTGCGCTGGATCGCGGCGCTCTTGCTGTCAGTATCGAACTGGATCGTCACCGAGGGCTCGGCGAACTGCACCGCCGCCACATGCATCAGGTCGCCCCACAGCATCAGCACTTGGTCCTTGCTCTCAATCCGGTAGATGCTGTGCCCGAGCGTGTGCCCGTATGCCGCGATAGCCTTGATACCGGGTAGGAGTTCAGTGTCGCCGTCGAAGGTCTTGAACTTTCCGGCTGCCACGTACGGGTTCATCGATACCATCGCGCCCTGGAAGAAGCTCTTCCTCTCGGCCGGCGCCTCGTCAAGGTTGGCTTGGCTGAGCCAATAGTCGGCGTCGCGCTGATCGGCGCGCACGATCGCATTCGGGAACGCGAGTTCATCACCGGCCATCAGGCCGCCAACGTGGTCACCGTGCATGTGGGTGATGTAGATCTCATCGACCTGTTCGGGCTGATAGCCAGCGGTCTTTAGGTTGCCGGCCAGCTTGCCCAGCGTGGGGCCGAACAGCTTGCCCGCTCCGGTATCGATCAGCACCAGCTTGCTCCCGGTGTTGATCAGGTAGGCATTGACCGAGGTCTCGACCGGAGAGGAGACGAAGTTGCGCGCCAGCGCCTTCTGTGATTTGGCTGGCGTGGTGTTGGTCAGTAAGGTATCGACCGGTAGCGCGAGCGAGCCATCGTAAAGTGCGGTGACTTCGAAGTCGCCGAGCATGACACGGTAATAGCCGGGCACCTGGGTCTTGACTTGAGGCGCGGCGGCATAGGCCGTGGTCAAGACAAACAGGCAACTGGCAACAAGCGCCCGTGTGCGGCGCAATGATAAAAGTTGGTTCATGAGGTTTCTCCAAGATAAGTTACGAAAATTATTGAGAATAGGAGAGCAGAACAAACCGGGGGCTGCTATGAGTACCGCTACGAGGCCGGTTAAGAATTTGGTTCTGAGTGACATGATTACTTAGGTTGCGTCGCAAAGTTTTATGCAGGCTGAGCTGTCAGTCATGCGATAGCCTTAGAACTTTACCATCACATTGCCGAACGGGCCGCGTGCCAGTTGCTCGAAAGCCGTGGGTACGTAGGCCGCGTAGTATTCTGCCGCGATGACGGGAACGAGCGCATTCGCATCGATGGCGCGAATCATAACGATGGCTCTAGCATATGTCCGGTGACTAATCGGAAGCGGCCATTCAGTCATCTATTTTCCATCGGCCGCAATGGCCGAACTACAGACATTCGATGCAATGCTCAATCGGCTTTAAGTTGGCGAGGCTCCACAACTCTCCAGTCCGGTTGCGAGCCTCCCATGCCTGCGAGGCGGCGGGCTGATTCGCGGCCTATAAGGGGGCGCTGAGGGCTTCGTGTAGCACTGCCCCGCGCTCTCGCAAGCCACTAAGTAGATGGGCACGGGCAAGCAATGTTTCATCTAGATTTACGGTCGTACGCATGCCCTCGTTCCAAATAACTGAGACATCAACTTAAGCCGCCACCAACTCCCGCAACACGTAAGGCAGTATCCCGCCGTGCTGGTAGTAATCCACCTCGATTGGCGTGTCGATGCGCAACAGCACCTTCACTTCCTGCCGGCTGCCATCCTTGCGGCGGATAACCAGCGTCAGTTGCTGTTGCGGTTTGATGTCGCTGCCCAGGCCAAGAATGTCGAACTCCTCGTTGCCCTGAATACCCAGCGACACCGCGCTGTCACTGCCAATGAATTGCAGCGGCAGCACGCCCATGCCGACCAGGTTGGAGCGGTGAATGCGCTCGAAACTGCGCGCCACCACGGCTTTTACGCCGAGCAGGCGGGTGCCTTTGGCGGCCCAGTCGCGGCTTGATCCGGTGCCGTATTCCTCGCCGGCGAAAATCATGGTGGGCGTGTGCTGTGCGATGTATTTCATCGCTGCATCGTAGATGAACATCTTTTCGCCCGAGGGTTGCAGCAGCGTGATACCGCCTTCTTCACGGCTGCCGTCAGCGCCGAGCGGGATCATCAGGTTCTTGATGCGCACGTTGGCGAAGGTGCCGCGCATCATCACGTCATGGTTGCCACGACGCGCGCCGTAACTGTTGAAGTCGGTCTTGCCGACGCCGTTGGCGATCAGATATTTTCCGGCTGGGGATGATTCCTTGATGGAACCGGCGGGGCTGATGTGATCGGTGGTGATGGAATCGCCGAAGACACCCAGCGCGCGCGCGCCATGAATGTCGCCGCCGATGGCTGGAGGTTTCACCGAGAAGTCGTCGAAGAAGGGTGGCTCGGCAATATAGGTCGACGCCGGCCAGTTGTAGACCTGTCCGGATGCACTGGGAACCTGGCTCCACAAATCACCCTTGGCGGTGAGCTTGCGATAGTTGTCGGCATAGGCTTTGGGATCCATGGCGACTTTCATCACCGCCTGGATCTCGGCACTGCTCGGCCAGATGTCGCCGATCCAGACATCCTTTCCATTCTTGCCTTTGCCCAGGGGCTCGGTCATCAAATCCTTGCGCACCGTGCCGGCGATGGCATAAGCCACCACCAGGGGAGGCGAGGCGAGGAAGTTGGCTTTGATATTGGGATGGATGCGCGCTTCAAAATTGCGGTTGCCCGACAGTACTGCGGCGCACACCAGTTGGTTGTCCTGGATATCTTCGTTGAGCGCCGGTGTCAGGTCGCCGGAGTTGCCGATGCAGGTGGTGCAGCCGTAGGCGGTGACCGGGAAGCCGAGCGTTTCCATGTAGGAAAGCAGGCCGGCTTTTTTCAGGTATTCCGTGACGACACGGGAACCCGGAGCGAGCGAGGTCTTGATGTGGGGTGCGACCGTGAGCCCGGCTTCCACCGCTTTCTTGGCCAGCAGTCCGGCGGCGAGCAGCACACCGGGGTTGCTGGTGTTGGTGCAGGAGGTGATGGCGGCGATCAGGATGTCACCGTTCTTGAGTTTGACGCCGTCACTGTCGGTGTAGGTTTTGTTCAAATCTGCCGCTGGTTTGGCAAAACCATTTTCGGCGATCGGTTTGCTGAACAGGTCGTTGAACGTGGCTTTGACTTTGCCGATCTCGATGCGGTCCTGCGGTCGCTTGGGTCCGGCCAGAGAAGGTGTGACGGACTGCAGGTCGAGCTTGACGACCTGGCTGTAATCGATCTGGCCGGGCTTCGGTACGCCATAGAGTCCCTGCGCCTTGAAGTAGGACTTGAACGCGTCGATCTCTTCCGCGGTACGACCGGTGCCTTCGAAGTAAGCGATGGTGGCATCGTCCACCGGAAAGAAACCCATGGTGGCGCCATACTCTGGCGCCATGTTGGCGATGGTGGCGCGGTCGGCGAGGGTCAGTGCTTCGACGCCTTCGCCGTAGAACTCGACGAACTTGCCGACCACTTTTTCCTTGCGCAACTGTTCGGTGACGGTGAGCACCAGGTCGGTGGCGGTGCAGCCTTCGCGCAGGCGGCCGCTGAGTTCGAAACCAACCACGTCGGGGGTCAGGAAATACACCGGCTGGCCCAGCATGCCGGCTTCAGCCTCGATGCCGCCGACGCCCCAGCCGACGACGCCGATGCCGTTGATCATGGTGGTGTGCGAATCGGTGCCGACCAGGGTATCGGGGTAGTAGAGGGTGTCGCTGCCGTCCTTCTTTTTGTGTACGCCGCGGGCCAGGTATTCGAGGTTCACCTGATGCACGATGCCGATTCCGGGCGGCACGACGCGGAAGGTATCGAAGGCCTGCATGCCCCATTTCATGAACTGGTAGCGCTCGCGGTTGCGCTTGAATTCCAGCTTCATGTTGAGATCGAGGGCGTCCGGCTGGCGGAAGTAATCGACCTGCACCGAGTGATCAACGACCAGATCGACAGGTACCAAAGGCTCGATGATTTTCGGATTCTTGCCGAGTTGCTGAGCGATGCCGCGCATCGCCGCCAAGTCACACAGCAGCGGCACGCCGGTGAAGTCCTGCAACACAATGCGCGCCACCACGAAGGGAATTTCCGCCGTGCGTTCTGCGTTCGGCTTCCATTGGGCCAACTGGCGGATATGCGCTTCGCTGATCTTTTTGCCGTCGCAATTGCGCAGCACCGATTCGAGCACGAGGCGGATCGACACCGGCAGGCGGGAAATCTTGCCAACGCCGGCTTTTTCCAGCGCGGGCAGCGAATAGAACTTGCCAGTCTTGCCGGATGTGAGGGTGAAACTGTGCAGGGTATCAAACAGATTGTGGGCCATGCTTACCTCTTGATGGAATGTCGTTGGGGCGGGGATGGTCGATTCTATGCTTTGTACGGTTTTGCGAATAGGATGCAGACGTAATTTTGTTACTGGAGCGCACGATGAGCGAGACCCGTACCGAGCACGACACTTTCGGACCCATTGAGGTTCCCGCTGATCGGCTTTGGGGCGCCCAGACGCAGCGTTCGCTGCATCACTTCCATATCTCCACCGAGCGCATGCCGCAGGAACTGATCGTCGCGCTGGCCATGGTCAAGCGTGCGTGCGCGCTGGTCAACCGCGATCTTGGCAAACTGGAGCCCGACAACGCGGCGGCGATCATGGCGGCCGCTGAAGAAGTCGTCGCCGGCCGTCATCTCGGCGAATTCCCGCTCTCGGTCTGGCAAACCGGCTCGGGTACCCAGACCAACATGAACATGAACGAAGTCCTCGCCAACAGGGCTTCAGAGCTGCTTGGCGGCAACAGGGGAGAGGGCCGCAGCATCCACCCCAATGATCAGGTCAATCTCGGGCAGTCTTCCAACGATATCTTTCCCACCGCCATGCACGTGGCTGCCAGCCTCGCCATCGTGCGCAACCTGCTGCCCGCCTTGCGCCGATTGCGGGCGACGCTACAGGAGAAATCGGCGGCCTTTGCCGACATCGTCAAGATCGGACGTACCCACCTTCAGGATGCCACGCCGCTGACGTTGGGGCAGGAGTTCTCGGGCTATGTGGCGCAGCTTGATTATGCTGAGCTTGTTGTTTCGACGACGCTACCGGCACTATTTGAGTTGGCGGTCGGCGGCACGGCGGTCGGCACCGGACTCAATACCCATCCCGAGTTCGGTGATCGAGTGGCGGCGGAACTGGCGCGTGAAACTGACTTGCCCTATCGCAGTGCCACGAATAAATTTGCGGCACTGGCCTCGCACGAGCCGCTGGTGGCGGTGCATGGCACCTTGAAGACCTTGGCGGTAGCGTTGATGAAAATCGCCAACGACGTGCGCTGGTTGGCTTCCGGTCCCCGGTCCGGACTCGGCGAAATCTCGATCCCCGAGAACGAGCCGGGTAGCTCGATCATGCCCGGCAAGGTGAATCCGACGCAATGTGAGGCGCTGACCATGCTGTGCGCCCAAGTGTTGGGCAATGACGTCACAATCAACATTGGTGGTAGTTCAGGTAATTTCGAGCTTAATGTATTTAAGCCATTGATAATAAATTCATTATGTCAGAGCATAAGATTGCTTGGCGACGGAATGGACAGCTTTGAGACGCACTGCGTTCAAGGTATAGAACCGAACCGGGAAAGAATCTCGGAACTGCTGGAAAGCTCGCTGATGCTGGTGACCGCGTTGGCGCCTCACATTGGCTACGACAAAGCGGCCGGAATCGCAAAACGCGCCCATAAAGAGGGAACCACACTGAAACAGGCGGCGCTGGCGTTGGGTTATGTCACCGCCGAGGAGTTTGAGCGCTGGGTGCGACCGAAGGACATGACGCATCCGCAGACCGAATAACGACGCTCAGGCTTTCAAGCGTGTGTTCAGATGCGGGGTGATGGTCTGTAGTAGTTGGCTGAAAATCTTGGGGCTGCCGGCAATCACATTGCCGGTGACCAGATAGTTTTGTTCGCCGGCAAGATCGCCGACCAAGCCACCGGCTTCGGTGATGAGGAGCGAGCCCGCTGCGGTGTCCCACGGTGAGAGACCAAATTCCCAGAATCCGTCCAGTCGGCCGCATGCCACGTAGGCAAGATCAAGTGAGGCGGCACCGGGTCGGCGCAGGCCGGAGGTTTTCTGTGTCAGTTCCCGGAAAATTGCCAGGTAGGCATCGACGTGGTCAAACACGCGATACGGGAAACCCGTGCCGATCAGGGCTTCGGCCAGCTTGGCGCGGTTTGACACGCGGATGCGCTTGTCGTTGAGAAAAGCACCAGCGCCTTTGCTGGCGCTGAATAGTTCATTGCGGTTGGGGTCGTAGACGACGGCATGAGCCATTGCGCCCTTGTGAGCGATGCCTATGGAAATCGCGTATTGCGGAAAGCCGTGGATGAAGTTGGTAGTGCCGTCCAGTGGGTCAATGATCCACTGGTATTCGCTTTCTGAGCCGGTTGCACCAGACTCCTCTGCTAAAATTCCATGGGTTGGATAGGTTTCCCGGATCATCTCGATGATGGCGACTTCGGCGGCGCGATCGACCTCTGTGACGTAGTCACTTTGCTGTTTGACATTGACTTTGAGCTGGCCGATATCAAGGCTGGCACGATTGATAATTTGCCCGGCACGACGCGCGGCCTTGAGGGCAACATTCAGGATGGGATGCATGGACGGTCCGGCTGTAGAGCAGGGCTGGCGCGGGTTTGCGCACTACGGCCTGCTTGATTGAAGACGCGGATTCTAATATGAATAATTCTTCGCCGCTTGACCGGATCCTGATTGTGCTTTCCCATCCCAGCCACCCCGGGAATATCGGCGCGGCGGCGCGAGCGATGAAAGCCATGGGTTTGCATCGGCTGGTACTGGTCAATCCACGCCGCTTCCCCGATGCCCAGGCCGACGCGATGGCGGCCGGCGCGACCGATGTTCTTGCCGCCGCAAGGATCTGCAATTCGCTGCAAGAGGCGCTGGCAGCGACGGTATTCGCGACGGCTGTTACCGCACGTCGCCGCGAACTGGCGGTGACGCCGCTTTGGGCGCGCGACGCGGCGCGGGAACTGGTCGAGATGCCCGGTGAAGGGGATTTGGCGCTCGTGTTTGGCAACGAAACCGCAGGCTTGTCCAACGAAGAGGTCGGGTTGTGCCAGCGCTGGACGACCATACCGACCTCAACCGAACATTCGTCTCTCAATCTGGCGCAGGCGGTGCAGGTGATGTGCTACGAACTGCACCTCGTCGCCGTCGATCCCGGTGCGCCGCCGAAAGTGGCGGAGGCTGGGCAGGCCGCCAGCCATCAAGAAGTAGAAGCCTTGCTGTCTCACCTTGAACGGGCTGTGATCGGATCTGGATTCCTCGATCCTCAAGTGCCCAAGCGGCTGATGCCGCGGATGCGCCGCTTGTTTGCGCGAGCCGGATTGGAGCGGGAAGAGATCAATATTCTGCGCGGAATGCTGGCCTCGTTCGAGAAGAAAACTTGACTGCTGTTGGGTAGGCCTTTTACATTCCAGAAATTGTTGATGGAGATGCTTAGTGTTTTCCTTAATGCGTGAAGACATCGCCTGCGTTTTTGAGCGCGACCCCGCCGCCCGAACGACCTGGGAGGTCCTGACTTGCTATCCGGGGCTTCACGCGCTGACTTTGCACCGTTGCGCCCATTGGTTGTGGGGCCAGCGCCTGCGCTGGATGGCGCGGTTTGTTTCGCATCTGGTTCGCTGGCTGACGGGGATCGAGATTCATCCCGGCGCCATTATCGGCCGCCGTGTTTTTATCGACCATGGCATGGGCGTTGTGATCGGCGAAACTGCCGTGATTGGTGACGATTGCACGCTCTATCACGGCGTTACCTTGGGTGGCACGTCATGGAACAAGGGCAAACGCCATCCGACATTGGAGCCGGGGGTGGTGATCGGCGCCGGAGCAAAGGTATTAGGGCCGATTACGGTCGGTAAAGGAGCGAAAATCGGCTCCAACGCCGTGGTGGTTCGCGACGTGCCGCCAGGCGCTGTCGCGGTGGGGATTCCTGCCCGGATTGTCGATGCCGGTCATGACAAGGCACGCGAGGAGAAAGCCGAAAAGATGGGCTTCTCCGCCTATGCGGTAAGCCGCAATGAGGATGACCCTTTGTCCCTCGCGATCCATGGCTTGCTGGATCATGCCGTTGAAACCGACCGCCGTATCGAATTGCTGCTCAAGACCATCGAAAGAGCCGGTGTATCCGTGGCAGACGACATGGCAACCGCCGACAAATTTGACCCGAACTATCTCTCGAAAATAGTTGACTAAACCAGTCGGGATCTCCTATAGTTGACAAAATCGCTCAACTATTAACCCGGCGTTTTTCTTTCGCGAGGTGTCCAGATGAGATTGACAACCAAAGGACGGTTTGCCGTGACGGCAATGATTGACTTGGCCATGCGCGAGCATGCCGGGCCGGTGACTTTGGCCGGTATCAGTGAACGACAGAAAATTTCGCTCTCCTATCTTGAGCAGCTGTTTGGCAAATTGCGTCGTTCCCAGTTGGTGAACAGCGTGCGTGGGCCAGGCGGCGGCTATTGTCTGGCCAAGGAAATGGCCGTGATTTCGGTCGCCGACGTCATTCGCGCGGTGGACGAGCCGCTGGACGCTACCCAGTGCCGCGGCAAAGGGAATTGTCAAGACGAAAAGCATGTCTGCATGACGCACAATCTGTGGACCAACCTGAATGTTCGCATGTACGACTACCTGAGTTCCGTGAGTCTGAACGATCTGGTCAAGGAACAGCGGGAAGCCTGTGTTGTGCATGATCAGCGGTTGACCCGGCATGAGCCTAACGCTTTGAGTGAGGCTGCTTGACGCAAGCCCCCTATGTTTGCCCCGACCTATCTCGATTACAACGCCACGACGCCGGTTGTTCCGGCGGTGATGGAAGCCATGCTGCCGTATTTTTCGCAACGCTTCGGCAACGCGTCGAGCCGTCACGAATACGGCCGATCTGCGCGCAAGGCGATTGATGAAGCAAGGCAGCGAGTTGCCGCCGCAATCGGCGCGCATCCGACGGAAATCGCGTTCACCAGTGGTGGTTCGGAAACCAATAATCTGTTCATTAAAGGCGCAGCTGCGTGCTTGAAGCCGGGCTTGATTGCTGTCTCTGCAATCGAACATCCTTGTGTGCGCGAGCCAGCGAAGGAACTGGCCCGGCAAGGTTGGACGATGCAGCAGATCGCTGTTGATGTTCAGGGTTGCGTGAGCGAAGAGGACTATCACCGTATCTTGGGGCAACAGCCGCAGATCATCTCGGTGATGCTGGCCAATAATGAAACCGGCGTATTGCAGGATGTGGCGCGGTTGGCCGAACTGGCGAAACCGACGCATGCGTTGTTCCACAGCGATGCTGTT
>JAYUGL010000318.1:0-8688 GCA_043738385.1 Sterolibacteriaceae bacterium | reverse complement strand
GGGGATATCGTGAAAAAGCTCAACAAGCTTGCTGTTGCAATGATGGCCATCGGCTGCGGCAGCGCCTTTGCCCAGGCCGAGACCTACAATCCTTCCTGGTACATTACGCCCAGCCTGAATGTCATTCACCCGGACTCGCGTTTTGGTGTTGACAAGAACGGCGAGGGCGTCGGCCTGCGTTGGGGCAAGCCCCTCTCGCAGAGTTGGGATGTTCAATTTGGCCCGACTTTTTCCCGCTCCAGAGATAGCGGCCTGCGCTATGACCAGACCACCCTGGGCGCCGACTGGCTGTACCTATTCTCGCGTAACAGCTTTCGGCCATTCCTGCTGCTTGGGCTGGGGATAGAGCGCGACAAGGTGGAGGGGTCCGGCGCGGACAGGAGCAAGACTTCGCCGTACATCAACGGCGGCCTCGGCTTCCAGTATGCATTCAATGACAAGTGGTCGACCCAGGTCGATTGGCGTCGTGTGCATGGCTATCTGCGCGACAACAATTTCGGCACCAATCGGGTGAATAACAATTACCTGACCTTCGGCTTGACCTATACCTTCGACCAGCCACCGCAGCGGGTTGCCGCTGTCACCCCTGAACCGGCGGTAATACCTGCGCCGCCGCCGCCGGAACCCGTCAAGGCTGCACCGGCGCCACGCTTCGAGCACTACACCCTGTCGGCCACCGAACTGTTCGCGTTTAACAGTGCCGTACTGGGCCAGTCGCAACCCAAGCTTGACGAGATTGCCACGGCACTGAGCAACGATCCGGCCATCGACAATGTAGTGATTACCGGCTACACCGACCGAATTGGGTCGAACAAATACAACGACAAGCTTTCCTTGCGCCGCGCCCAGGCGGTCAAAGTCTATCTGGCGAGCAAGGGTATCAATTCCAGCCGCATGACTGCAGAAGGCAAGGGCAAAAGAAACCCCGTAGTCGAATGCAAGCAAAAGAAACGGGCCGCGCTCATCAAGTGTCTGGAACCCAATCGTCGCGTCGAAGTTGAACAGATCACGGTCAAGCGTCGCGTAGATTAAGCAACTCACGCTTCACAACATGCCAGCCGCAAGGCTGGTTTTTTTTGGCTCCGTTCGCTGGAGCACATAACTTGGAAATAAAAGCCTGTATCTTTTCCGAACGGACTTCGTAGGTGCGCTCTCACGATCCGGTATTAAAGCGGCACGGGGAGGCGTCACCAAAAAAATGAGGGCTTGAACAATGGGGCAACCAGGTTGGAGCACGGTGATGATAGGCCGGATCCGCTTTTCGCTTGTCGTACTGATCGTCGTGGTCCTCAGTGGATGCGCGTCGCTTCCGCCCGGCTCCGACTTTCCAAAAATCGCGTCCTCGGCGCTTCCTCATCCCGAGCAGACCCGGCTCGGTCGACAGCTTGAAAGTGCGGTGCGTGAACATCAAGGCAACTCCGGATTTCGCATCATCCCGGTCGGCGCCGACGGGTTTTTGACGCGCATGCAGATGATCAATGCGGCGGAACGAACCCTGGACCTGCAATACTTCATTTTTCGCGGTGACGATACCGGCAAGCTGTTGACGGGTGCCGTATTGCATGCGGCTGATCGCGGCGTGCGGGTGCGGTTGCTGATCGACGACGGTGAAACGATGGCCGGCGATGACCAGATTACCGCGCTTGAAGCCCATCCATCCATCGAGATTCGCATCTTCAACCCCTTTGCCTATCGCGGGCATGTCCTGGCGTTTCGCGCCATCGAGTTCATGTTCAACGCCTCACGGCTCGACTATCGCATGCACAACAAGCTGATGGTGGTGGACAACGTAATAGCGCTGGTGGGCGGCCGCAATATCGGCGATCAATACTTTCAGATTGACCCTGAGTCCCAATTCGCCGACGACGATGTTTTTGTCGCCGGTCCTGTTGCGCAGCAGCTCTCGGCTACCTACGACGAGTATTGGAACAGCGCCCTGTCCATACCCACCGAGGCACTTTCCGGCGGAAAGTCGTCTCATCGCGAATTGACCGAACACCGCGAGGAATTACATGAGCAAAGCCAGCAGCTCAAGACGGATGGTGTTGACTATGTGAAGCGTGTGGCAAGCGGCGAGCCATTCAACGGCATTGTTTCCGGCCGCTTGCCGCTGATCTGGGCACATGCGCAGTTGATCTGCGACAGCCCCGACAAGAAGAGCGTGGAAAACGGCGCGATGGTGGGCAGGCTGATGCATCGGGCGGTGGCCACCGCCACGATGGCCGTGCAGTCCGAGTTGCTGATGGTCACGCCTTACCTGATACCGGGCGACGAGGGCATGCAAATGTTCAAGGCGCTGCGTCGGCGCGATGTTCGTGTCCGCATCCTCACCAGTTCGCTCGAATCATCCGGCGTATTGCTGGCGCAGGCCGGCTACATGGGATATCGGGTGCCGCTGCTTGAGGAAGGGGTGGAACTCTATGAGGTCCGCTCGCTATTGGGCAATAGCCGTGGCAGCGGCCAAACCGCGGCCATATCGCGTTACGGAAACTATTCGCTGCACGCGAAACTGTTTGTCTTTGATCGCCAGCGGGTATTTCTGGGTTCGATGAATTTCGATCAGCGATCAATGCATCTCAACACCGAGATTGGCGTGATTATCGATAGTCCCGAGCTTGCACAACAGGTTGCGACGCGCTTTGATGCCATGGTTCAGCCGGCCAACTCGTACATGCTGGCATTGCAACCCAACGAAACGGGGCGTTCGCGCAGCCTGGTGTGGCGGACCCAAGAAGATGGCAAGGCCGTTGAATACAAATCCGAACCAGCCCGCAGCAACTGGCAAAGGTTCAAGGCCAATGTGCTGTCGCTGCTACCGTTTGATCGGGAGCTATGAAAATGAAATATTCATTGGGCGTGGCGGTGATGCTGGGGTTGTTGTCGTGGCCATTGGCCCATGCCGAACCACCGACTAATGTGCAAATAGAAGTTAATTTTCTGCTTGGCTATCTCGAGGGCTCCCGATGTGAGTTTTATCGCAATGGCACTTGGCACGATTCGAAAGCGGCGCAAGAGCATTTGCGCGACAAGTACAAATACCTGGTGGCAAGAAATCTGATCGATACCTCCGAAGACTTCATTGAGAAGGCAGCCACCGAAAGCAGTTTTACCGGGCTACCGTATGAGGTGAGATGTAATGGCGGTGCTACGGTGAAGAGTAACCAATGGCTGCGCGATGAACTTGCGCGTTTTAGGACGTTTTAATTTTAATAAAGGGCGCTGTTGCGCTACGCCGGAGCCATCACCCACGAGCGGGGTGATGGCACACATACCCTTGCGACATTGCGCAGGTCTGAGCCAGGATAGTGTTACACAATGCTTTAGTAATCTTTGATCGATCGTAATCACTGTGCTGCGACGCGACGCTCTTGGCGTTGATGCGGTCGCCATTTGTCATGAAAGCGAGGCGCTCGCAGCGCGGCATGCACACGACTTCCGACGCCAGGACGTCGTTCACCTGCCCTTCTTGCCCACGTTCGAATTGTCGGGCTTCTGCTGCGGCAGAGTCTCGCTCCGGCACTGACGCTCATCCTGGTGTTGCTGTATTGCCTGGCGCTCGCACTCGGCCTGGCGTTGACGCTCGGCCTGTTGTTGCTTGGCGGCCTGCTGATCGCTGTCGGCCTTGCGCTGACGCTGCTCCTGCTGCTGCGTCTCGGCCTGACGTTGACGCTCGGCCCGCTGTTGCTCGGCCTGTTGTTGCTTGGCGGCCTGCTGATCGCTGTCGGCCTTGCGCTGGCGCTGCTCCTGCTGCTGCGTCTCGGCCTGACCTTTGTGCTCTTTGTCCCGACTGTGGTCGCCCGCCCCGGGCCCAGATCCGTTCCCCGTTTCGGTCGAGCGATCCAGCGGTTGCAGCTGTCCGGGCGTGGCAGCGCGTGCGTCAGGCATATCGCCACCGCGGCGGGATCCCGCTGCACGCGCGTCCACCGCGCCGTGCTGTTCACCGATCACGCGCACGTTCTGCGCGGTGTTGCCATCGCGGCTCTGCGCGGGTTCGACAGCGCGAGGCTCCAGCGCCCGCCCGGGATTTTTCTGCAACTGCTGTTCGCGCGCGGCAAACGGACGCTCGCCGGGCGGTGGTGCATTGCGCGCGAAGACCCGACGGTCAAACGCTTCACCCAATGGACGCACGCCGGTGGCCGTACCGGCACCGATCACGCTGCGCACGCTCGGTGCAATCGGGGCAACGCGCATAATCTCGCCGGTAGTGACCGCATTACTTTCGAGGCGAATCGCCGCCGGTTGCACCGGTTGCGCATTCACGAACACAGTGCTGGGGACCACTGTGACGGCGCCTGCAACCGTGCGGTTGGCATAGTTCACTTGGTTGACATTGATAGTGTCGCTGGAATAGTTGTTATAGACGTTGGTGATGGTCGTGTTGTTGATCACCGTATTGTTCACGTTGACCCGGGTGAAATAGTCACGGCTGGCCTGATAGGACGGCACGTAGACTTCGCGCGGTCCAAGCGGGAACCAGCCGATCGGCGAACCACCGCCGAGCGAGAGCGACACGCTCCAGCCGCGGCCACCGACGAATGCGACCAATGCAGGTGCGTAGACCGGGCGAACGTTGCGTGGTCCCGGAATCCAGCCCCAGCGATTGGATACGTTGACCCAACGTCCGTAGTGCGATGGTGCGAACCCCCAGGGCGCGTTGTCCACCCAGGTCCAGCCCCACGGTTCCTGCCAAACCCAATGACCGTCCCGGTAGGGTGCCCAATCGGCGTCGACCCGGCTGGGGAACCACACGGTGCCGTAGCTGCGCACCGGGCGCCAGCTACCATACTCATCCAGATCCGCGTAGCCCACCACATCGTCGTCGATGTAGCGCAGAGACGCGGAGCGGTCTAGGCGCTGGTCGCGGTAGAGACTGTAGCGATCGAAATCGTCCTCACGCGGCAGACCGTACATCTTGTAATCGCGCAAATCGGCGGCGTAGAAGCGCACCGTATCGCCTGCGCGCAACGGAAAAGTGGCGTTTTCGCCGTAGGCCTCGCCGGCGCCTTCCCACACCACGATGGTGGTTACATCGGCGTGCGGGTCGACGTCGATGCGATAGCGTCCGGCACGCTTGATAGTGAACGCCAGCGTAGGCGTTGCCACCTCAAAGATCTGCCCGGGATACAAGCGCCGCACGCGCAGGTTAAGCGTGCCCTGCGTCATCTGGACCTGCGCGATACGATCGCTCAGGTCAAGGATCTCGACGCTGGTGTTCGACCCGAGCCGGATGGCGGCGCTGCCCACCTGAAACTCCGCGCGGGCATCGCGATCGGTCCACAGCCGATCGCCGCGGATCAACGGACGATTGCGCACCACGCTGACCCACTCGTTCTCGCCAGCGGGCGAGTAGCTCACCTGGCCCTGGGTGTGGTCGAGGCGCGCCACGCGCCCCGGAGGATCGTCATAGGCCGCGCTCGCGAGCGACGCCGTGCACAGTGTGTACAGCGAGAACAGCGAGAACAGCAGCACGCCCATGAGGACAGGTAAGCGCGATGGATTCGACATAGTGTTCTCCTTTTAACGACCAAGGCTATACGCCTGCTGTGATGTCACCGATGCCGACCCAGGCTTGAATGTTCATCGTCTAATTTAGGGGCCGGTATTGCGGCGGCAGGCAATACAGGAACTACTGGAACATATACGCCGAATACCAGGTCCGTTCCGTACGCCATCGCACATAGCTCAGTTTATGATTCGAGTTGCTAAGCAATACCCTCTTGTGTCGGAAACCCTGAGGATTTTCCAGCGCATGGCGGAACTGACTGACAAATAACTAAAGGGCTGCGCGACGAATTGGGACGTTATCCGACATTTGAATTAAAGGCCGGCCCAGATTTGGTTGGGACCAAGGCCGACCCGCGCAGGGTCGAGCGATGCGCTGGGCGCCCCTGGGTTACATTGATTGTAGATACGCAGCAAGCGCCCCGATATCTTGATCGCTCAAATTCGTGACGATGGCATGCATCGCCACTGCGGCAGGTCGTTCCATTGACCGAAAAACCTTCAACTGCCGCACAAGATAGCGGTCATGCTGTCCCGCCAGGCGGGGCGCTGCGGCGCTTCCCGCTGCCTCGGCGCCATGGCACGCCGCACACGCCGGAATACCTTTGTCGACCATCCCGTTCTGAAATATCTCGGCGCCCTTTTGCATCAATGCTTCCGACCTGATATCACTTGGCGTCGGATGTTGCGCTTCGTAGTAGGTCGCCAACTCCTTGATATCCTGATCGGTCAGCGAACGTGTCCAGCCCCACATTGCGTCTTTGCCGTCCTTGTCGGAACGGGTCCGGTCGCGATATGCGAGCAATTGCGCTTCGAGATAGCCAGCCTGTTGCCCGGCGATTTTTGGGTAGTTCGAAGAAATGCTGTTGCCATCCTGTCCGTGGCAGGCGGAGCACAGTTTGTCGGCGATTTTCTGGACATGTGTGACTTCTTCAGCCGGCGCCAGGCTTGTCGCCAACATTGCCAGCGCCGCGACGGACAGACAATTCGACATCTTCATGTTGATATCCTTTTTTTCTAGCGCCGAAATTGGCATGCCCTGATCGAATCAAAATTGCGCGTTCAGTAGGAGAGCCAGGCGCCGAGGAACAGCGCGTTGTTATCCCTGGCCTTGCGCCCATTGCCGTTTTCATTCGCGCTGTTGCCCATAAACCGGGTGAAGCCGGTGTACTGGAGTCCAATACGCAGGTACTGCAGCGGCACATAATCGAGCTCGAGAGTGTAGCCTCGGGTGTTCGGCACATTACTCAGGGTGCTGCCCGACGCGGCATCGGTGATGTTGATCAAGCCGGCATCGGCGCTTCCCGTCGTGGAAAAGTAGCTGGCCGTCGCGCCATACTTGCGCTCGTAGTAATAGCTCACCTTGCCCTTGAATTCGTTGAGTGTATTCTTTGAATTGAAAGGCGCGCCGGCACCGAAATTACCCGGAACCGTGGGGTCGGCCAGCAACGCGGAATCGTAGTTCTGCTTTTCGTGAATGAATGTGCCCTGAGTCGTCACCGTGTGGACATCGCTGATGTATTGATACTGGAAGTCCAGTGCCGTATCCGTGTACTTTGTGCTGGGACTGCCTTGATCGAGAGGATCGCTGTAGATTTGCGCGCGCAGTCCGTAGGTCCCGAGCATCAGGGAGTGGTCCCCCCATTCATGGTTGTAGGCGAAGCGCCAGTAAGGGTTGGTTCCTTTCAAGGTGGTTTTTGACCCGGGATGATTGGTATGGCCGGCTCTCATAAACGAGAAGACGCCGTCAGCGGTTTTGTAGAGAGATACCTCGCCGTAGATCGACTTGTTCCAGTAGAAATAGCCACCTGCTCCGGCAGCTGCCTGAGCGAGGCCTCCGTCAATCAGCGTGGAAATCGGCAGACCCGCGGTATAGGCAGGAGAGAACCACGGGTAACCGAATGCCGGCGAGGAGTTCCACACGTCCTGAACCGTTGGATTGTTGTGCACGGTGATGCCGTATATCAGCTCCTTGCCTGAAAGCCGTGTTTGGTCGACCGCACGAACGTCAATGTTGTCGCTACTGGTATGGTGCCCCTGCCCATCGTAGGAAACCTGGACAAAGGCGCCGACATTGTCGTTTGCCTTGCCAGCGAGGAACACGCTTGCCTGCTGAAGAATGAGGGCGCCGTCCCTGGGAATCAATGCACCGGAGTCGTCATGCTTGCTTGCGGACGACGCGATACCGGCCTGCACCATCATTGACAGCGGCACCATCTGTCTTTCCCCCAAGGTGTAGCCGGTGAGTTTGAAGTAGCGGCCAAACGGCGTCAGCTCCGGAAAGCTGACGTGGCAGGACGCGCAGTTTTCACCGGTCTGACGGGCAAAAGCAGGAACCGCGTTGGCGTTGGTACCAGCCCAAAGGGACATTGCCCCACACAGCAACATGGAATGTAGCCACCGGATTCCCACTCTGAACTTTGATGACAATATGATGCCCTTTCGACAAATGTGAATCACAGACGTTCTATTGATATTTCCGTAATTCATGACATCACCAGAGGGTAGCCTGGATCCAGCAAGCGGCGATGATCGAAGGGCGCTTCTGAGCACTCTTGAGTTTGTTGCGGGCGGTCGTATGCAACTCGCTCAGATTGTTGGGACAGTAGTTGGCCAGCGCGTGTCGCTTGAGCCAAGCCCAAAGATATTCGACCGGATTCATGTCCGGCGCGTAAGGCGGCAGGAACGCGATCTGGATGTGCCCGTTCAATCGGTCGAGATACTCGGCTACCCGTCGGCTGCGATGTGCCCTCAATCCATCCCAGCTCACCAGCAAGGGTTGCTTGAGATGGGTCTTGAGCGCTTTGAGAAATTCGACGATCTCTTCTTTCTTGATACTGCCCTCGTGCAAGCGGAACAAGCCGTTGGTGCGGGTGAGTCCAGCGATGATCGAGACGTGGTTCCAGTTGAAGTGAAACTGAATGATGGGCGTCTGCCCCTTGGGTGCCCACGTGCGCATGCGGGTGGGGCGTTCGCTGATGCCGGACTCGTCTACGAAGACAATCAGACGGCCTTCTTTCCGGGCTTTTTTTTAAGGCTGGGCCAAGTGCTGCGCTTCCAACTGCGCACCGCATCCTCGTTGCGTTCGATGGCGCGCTTTTCGGGCTTTTGCGGGCTAAACCCCAGACTGCCCAGAATGCGCCAGACCTGCGTCTGGCCGAAGCGCACGCCATGCAGGCGTTCGAT
>JAYUGL010000317.1:0-8710 GCA_043738385.1 Sterolibacteriaceae bacterium | reverse complement strand
TGATTGAAGCGGTATTCCGGCAAACAATCGCTGCGCCTGACCCGGCGCAGCGTCACATCGATGAACGGCAGGATCAATTCGGTCATCCGGCGTGCCGCCGCCGGTTCGGGATAAACATCCGACTGAAAGGCAATGTACATGCAATCGCCCGCGCCGCGCTCGTCTTCTATGCCGTGAATCACGGCCGACCGCATCAGTTTCAGTGACTGCATGACAATGCATTCGGCAGGCGCATCCTCCGCACCGAATCCATGTTCGGCCGCGACAATCACTGGATGGCAGTGGTTTTCCGTCCAGCGGTCAAAGTACCGTCGCACAAGCGACGCTATCCCCGAAGCCTGGACATGATTGCTGTGGATGGCGGGATTGGAGTAGATCACGTTGAAGCACAACTGGCCGCCGGAGATGTCGCCCCAGGCGGCGATCAGCGTTTCATGTGGAATAAATCGCTGCATATCGCCTTGCAGCCACATGAACATTTCGGTCTGTCGGTGAATGCTCAGCGACTGCTGGATGATGGACATCAGCGCCTTGTGTTCTTCAACAGAGAAGCTGAAGTTTGTTGCTGGGTCGTGTTCCATTAGCAGATCCAAAAAAGTGGTGCGTCAAGGTTTGGGTAATCCGCAGACAACAACTCTGTGCAGGCGTAATGTTTTCCCATCTGCCCGCCAGCACGAAAAATATTATTGATGGTGTGATCAGTACGGGATAAGCAAGCGTGCTCATCCGCAATTGCGGGCCGCGGCTTCTTTGATCGGCGTTTGATCGGCGCGTTGGACCGTCCCAGTGTTTCTCCGGATGGAAAAATCTGCCTAGCCAGTGTCTCCGGGAGCCGCAGGGCATTGGCCTGCTCTGTTCCCCAGGTGCCGGCTAGCAGGTGGGGAAGCTCTTTCGCGGAATATAGCGCTAAGTTCATGGCATTTGTCCTTTCGATGTAGATCAGCTTTCATCAGGCTTGCCGGTGACCACTCCCCGTTAGCAACAGCCGTGCCACTGGCTGTTGGATTTGTCCAATCAATGACTTGGCAAATTTTTACTTAACGGTGGTGACGGCTGTGAGGGGTGGAACTGCCGGCATGTCGCTCTGCGCCGACAGCTAAACTAAAAAACCAGCCTATGATTTTGATTTAATGGCGCTTATAACTGTCACCAAATAGTGACACGCCAAGTCGCCCAGCGTTCCGCGCACAAACAGATCCCTATTTCGCGCGCTGTCAGGATTCGCATCAACCAATCGGGCTATTGCACGGGAACACGCGCAGCCTTTAAAGTTCGCGGTATTTTCCGCTTGCCGCTGTGCGGTAAATTTAGGCCTATTGGGGAGTGTGATGCGCGATGAGGCAGCGACAATATGGAGGCCACTGATGAACGAATGCACATGGCCTCGCTCCGTTTCGACATGGACGCTATTGCCTGTCTTGAGCCATCGGGTTAGCCGATGTTCTTGATTCGCCCATTGCCAATATTATTGGTAGTACTGGGTGGCGCCATGCTTCCATCATGCGGCAGCGCGATGGACAACGGCGTATTGGAAGTTGGTCTCCTCGCATCGGAACGGTACGACAGCAATTTGTTCAGGCTACCCGAGGGCGTTATGCCGGCGGCCGGGCCGGGCGGGAGCGCGAGATCCGATTTTGTGACGGCGACCGGGGTCGGATTCAGGATCGACAAATCCTACTCGCAGCAGCGCTTTATCATCGACGCGAATCTGCTGCATCACGATTATCGTCATCACGGCTATCTGAACTACACCTCCCGCAGTGGAGACGCTTCCTGGCGTTGGACGCTGACGCCTAACCTGACCGGCGACCTCACCTATTCGCGGGCGGAATCACTCAACAACTTCGCGGATTTCACCGGCTACAACCAGCGCAATATCAACACCAACGAAAACAGCGGGATTTCGCTCGATTGGATGGTTGATGGACCCTGGCATACCGCGCTCGCCATAAGTCAGTTATGGCAGCGCAATGACCTTCCGGTGTTGCCCCTGGAAGACGTGCGGATCAGGTCGGCGGAAGCATCGCTGCGCTACGTATTCCTTGCCGGGAATTCCCTTGCTGGTTATTTCCGCCATGGCTCGGGCAAATACCTGAACCGGACTCTCGACGCGGTCAATCAGCTCGACAAGGAGTTCGTCGAGCGCGAAACCGGGGTGCGGGCGGCCTGGCAGATCACCGGAAAATCGGGGCTCTATGGCCAAGTGGGCTTCCTCTCCCGCGATCACGATCATTTTGGATCCCGCGATTTCAACGGCGCCGTCGGCCAGCTTCGCTATCACTGGGATATCACCGGCAAGACCTTAATGGAGGCGGAGGGATCCAGAACGCTGGGAAGTTACCAAGCCTCATCCAGCAGCTATCTGGTGACCGACACCTTCGGTATTGGGCCGAGCTGGAATGCCACCCCCGCAACCCGCTTCACTGCCCGTTATCTGGCCACGAGATATGACTATCGAGGTGCGCTTTCCGGCGCCGGAGCGCTGCGGCGTGACACCGTTCGCGGTGCTTCCCTGACGGCGCGATGGGAAATCAGCAGCCCCTTGGCGCTGGAGGCTTCGTGGGCCCACAACAACCGCGGTTCAAACCTGCCCGGCCTCGAGTTTTCGGATAACACCGCAATGATTTCAGCAAAGGCGAAGTTATGACAGATATTTTCCACTGACGCAAATTGGCGCCGGATGTGCGCCGGCGATAGTGCCATCGGGCTATTTCTTACTGTTGTCGGCTCCTCTATCTTTGCATTGCAACACGGTCGCCCTGGGAGCCATACTGACGCGCCCGGTTTCAATTTGCTGTCTGGAGGTCAGTATGTCTAATGCTTGCAAATCCTTGTTGGTCATTGTCGTAGGCGGATTGATGGCAATTCCCGGCCTCGCTTCGAGTCACGCCCCCGCGCTCGGAGCCACATTTTTTGATGAAGCGGCGATCGGCGCGGCGGTTCCGGATGCGGTTCACGTCTTGCAAGCGCGCGTGGCAATTTTCCAGCCTGAATCCCCCGGCGTCGACGGCGCCAGGACCTTCACGGCATTTTTGCCCGGTTCCGAAGTCGTTCATTCATTCTGGCTATCCTCGTTCGAGCGTGACGTCACCCGAGCCGACCTCATGTCGGCATCGACAGTTTTGGCTTCGGGCTTCTTGAACGGTCGCATCCCTTACGGCGGTGGCATGTCTTCGCCGCCGGCCACATCGTTGGAAGACGGCATCCAGATGGCTCTTACTTCTGATTCCGGACTGCAACCCGGAATCGGTGCGTGTTTTCTTGCCGCTCTGGCGATCGCGGCGCTGACTATTTTTCGGCGCCGTGGCGGACCCGCGTCAATCATTTCAGCGCAGTCATCCCCCGAGTTTCAGATCACTGACAATGCCGATGTGTGACATCCGCCAAGCCTACAGGCCCTATCGCCGGCCCGCCAATCTTCTGGCGGTGCTGTTGGCGGGCTATGTGCTCGGCGCTTGTGAGCAACCGGCTGTCCGTAAGGGCGATGCTGTCGTCGTGGCGAAAGTCAATGCCGATGCAATCACTCTCGGCCGGCTCAAGGGAGTTCTGGCTCGCACGTCGGCGGAGCCCAACCAGACCAGTTCGACGCCTGACGAGATTGTTCAAGCCATGGTCGATCAGGCGCTGGCGATTGAGCAGGCCAGGAAACTGGAGCTTGACCGTGCGCCCGAAGTTCAAACGGCCATTGCAGAAGCGAAGCGCGAGATATTGGCGCGTGCTTATTACGATCACTTGTCGATGAAGGCGCCGAAGCCCAGCGAGGAAAATATCCGTCGCTATTACCTTGCACACCCTGAGCTTTTTGCGCATCGATGCCTTTACTCGCTCAAGGAACTCACCGTTACCAAAGGCGCTGATGCCGCGGCGCTGATCAAGAATGCGCGATCTGCCACCCAGTCCGTCGACGAACTCGCCAGCCGGCTGCGGCTGCGGGGAATCGAGTTTCACGTCAACTCCGCAATTCGGGCACCCGAATCTCTTCCCCTGGATCTGCTGCCCAGGCTGGCCTCAGCCAGGTTGGGTGACATGATCGTCTATAGCAGCGGTGGCGTGGACTACATTGCCCAGGTCGTGGGGTTGCTTGAGGATCCGATCCGCGAAGCAGACGCGCGGGTGCGAATTCGCAGCTATCTCGAAAATCGCCAGGCGAAGGAAGCCATGGCCGCGGATAAAAAACGCTTGCGAGCGAACGCAAAAATAGAGATTCGCGCCGATCTTTCCAGTTTTCTGACCGGGCCGTCGTCCTCCGGCATGACACCGGCCCTCGCGCTGGAAACACGATCCACATCGCGAGTCGACCAATTTTCATCCGACAAAAGGACAAGCCAGCCATGACACCAGACTGGGGAAAGCTCCTGGTGGCTTTTTGGATGTTTGCCTTCCTGCCGGCAGCCTTTGCGGAAGCAACAAACGACTACCAGCTGGCCGCGGGGGACACCATCCGCATCGTCGTATACCAGAGTCCCGATCTCACCCTGGATACGCGCATATCCGAGAATGGAACGATCACCTATCCATTGGTTGGGTCATTGAGCCTCGGCGGTCTCACCATCGCCGCCGCCGCGCAAAAGATCGCCACTGCGCTGGATGAAGGGCGCTTCGTCAAGCAGCCTCAGGTCAATATCGTCCTCTTGCAGATTGTCGGCAATCAGGTCTCGGTGCTCGGTCAGGTCAATCGGCCTGGAAGCTACCCCCTGCTCACCTTCGGTACTCACCTCACCCAAATGCTCGCGACGGCCGGAGGAACTTCCCCGACCGGCTCCAGCAGGATCATTGTCTCCGGCACCCGTAACGGAAAGCCGTTCAGCGAGCAAATCGACGTCAACGCCATCTATCTCGACGGAAGGCCCGACCGCGACATCATGCTCGCCGGCGGAGACAGCATCTTCGTGCCGAAAGCGCCGATTTTCTATATCTACGGGTAGCTCAATCATCCCGGCCAGTATGTCATTGAACCCAACATGACCATGGAACAGGCGCTTGCCGCGGGCGGCGGTCTCACTTTGCGCGGTAGCGAAAACCGCATCAGTGTCAAACGCAATGACAAGAGTGGAAAGGCGGTGAAAGGCCGTGAAAGGCCGTCCCGAGTTGTCGGATCCGGTCGCGCAGGACGATGTGATTTTTGTCGGCGAAAGTATTTTTTGAGGATAGAAACATGACGCTGCGCAGATTGCTGCAGATCCTTGCCGCCCACATGCTGACGATGGCCGCTTCAGTTGTCGCGGTGGTTGTTTTGGTCGGGGTCGTGGTAGCGGTGGTTCCGCCGAAGTACACGGCAACGGCGTCCGTGGTGGTCAGCAATTTGAGCACCGATCCAGTCGGCGGATTGCAGACGCAGATCGGCACCGGTTATGTGGCGACGCAGGTCAGCATCATCAGCAGTCCTCGTGTAGCGCGAGAAGTCGTGATCAACTTGAATCTCGACAAAGATCCGCGAATGCTCGAACTCTGGCCACAAGATGCTGACGGACGGGTGAACAAGGTCGACTGGTTTGCCGGCCTGCTGCTCAGCAAGCTGAAGGTGGAACCAAGCCGGCAGAGCAACGTCATCGATATCAGCTATGTTTCCAGTAACCCCGCGCGCGCCACCCAGATTGCAAATGCCTTTGCACAGGCCTACTTGGACGCCAGCATCTTGCTCAAAAGCGGCCCGGCGAAACAGACGGCGCAATTTTTCGACGCGCAGATCGAGAAGCTCAGGAGTCAGCTGGAGGCGGCGCAAACGCGCCTCTCCGATGCCGAAAAGGAAAGTGGGCAAGTCGTCAGCACCGACCGCATCGATGTCGAAAATACGCGCATGGGCGACCTGTCCACTCAATTGGCGCTGGCCCACGCCCAGTATGCAGAATCGGCGGCGCGGCGCAACAGCGCCCAGAATGACAGTACGACATCGCCGGATGTAATTCAAAACGGCGTCATCCAGCAGTTGAAGGGTCAGATCGCCCAGCACGAATCGCAATTGGCGGAACTCGCGGGACGGCTCGGCGACAGACATCCCCAATACATCCGGGCGCAGCAGGAGCTTGATCAGATGCGGTCCACCCTGAGCGCCGAAACGTCGCGCGTCAGCCGCTCTCTCGATACCGCCGACCGGATCGGTGCGCAGAAGGTGGGACAATTGCAGACGGCGGTGGACGCGCAGCGGCGGCGCATCCTCACTTTATCAGCGGGGCGCGACAAACTGACTGTCCTGCAAAGGGAAGTCGACAGTGCCCAGCGTGCCTACGAGCTTGTCATGCAGCGCTCG
Organism: Sterolibacteriaceae bacterium; assembly: GCA_043738385.1. Taxonomy (GTDB): domain Bacteria; phylum Pseudomonadota; class Gammaproteobacteria; order Burkholderiales; family Rhodocyclaceae; genus JANYCD01. Next base: position 2,463 of record JAYUGL010000317.1, on the reverse strand, counting down.
TCCGAAACCAGGCTGCAAAGCCAGGTCGCGCAAACGGATATTGCGCTGCTGGCCACGGCCGTGGAGCCGGTCGCGCCGTCCTTTCCCAAAGTTAAGCTATTTTTAGCCATGGCGCTTGTTTTCGGAATTCTTCTCGGCGCCGGCCTGGCGCTGCTGCGCGACATGCTCAATCCGCGGATTTACGGGGTCGAACACTTCGTGGCGCTGACGGGCATTCCGGTTTTTGGTGTGGTGCCTAGACATCGTGCCTTACCGTTCTTTGGCACTATGCGCGGCCTCGGCAGAAGTCGACATGTTGCCATCGACGTCGGCGAGATAGCGCAATGAATGCCATCGCACCCAGCCTGGTCGATAAGGTCAAGGAGGTAGAACCCGAAGCTGGCCGTTTGATCGGCGCCCTTCTGGTCGACGCCGGACGGCTGACGCCCGAAGGCCGCGACAATATCCTGCGCTTTCAGAAAGAGCGCGACTTGCTGTTTTGCGAAGCCGGCTTGAATCTTGGTCTGTTGAAACAGGACGACGTTCGCTTCGTCTTGGCACAACAACTCCAGCACATTGGTGGTCCGGCCAGAGAAAGCCCGGTTGCACCGGAGATACTTGCCGTGCACCAACCCGACCATCCCTGCGTCGAGGCCATCCGAACGTTGCGCAGCCAGCTCATGTTGAGATGGCTGGACAAGCGCGTCGACGGAAAGTGTTTGGCGGTGGTCGGTGTGGAAGACCGCGTCGGACGTAGTTTCATCATCGCCAATCTCGCCGCATTGTTCTCCCAACTGGGCCAACGCACCCTGCTGATCGACGCCAACATGCGCTCTCCGCGCCTGCACCAGATTTTCAATCTCTACAATTGGTCGGGACTTTCGTCCGTACTCGCCGACCAGGCGGATGACGGTGCGATCATCCTTATCAGCGCGGTCGCCGGGCTTTCGGTGCTTCCCGCCGGGCCGGTTCCGAACAATCCGCAAGAACTGCTGTCGGGGCAAAAATTCAAGACAGTCATTGAGACCGTGTCCCGCGACTACGATGTCGTGCTGCTCGATACACCGGCATGGAAATGCGGTGCGGATGCGCAGATTATCGCGTCGCGGGCGGGAACGGCGCTGCTGGTGACGCGTCCCGCCCAGTCAGTGGCTCAGCCGACCATCGCCTTCATCGACATGCTGAGCCAGAGTGGCGCCCGGGTCGTGGGGGCAGTCATGAACCAATTTTAGACGCGCAAATGTGCCGCAACAGATTGATTGCGTCCACGCGCTGTCTGGCGGTGAACAGACAATGAGTGTCTCGTCAACATTCGCATTGGATGACGTGCGCGGCCCGGCGGCTCAGCCGAGCACATCGCCCGTGGCCAAGGCCGGCGAATGGTTCGTCTATGCGCCGCTGATTGCGACGACTTTTTTTTCAAAGTTTGCGATACCGCCATTCGGGGCGCGCGGCCTGGGCATCGGACTGCCTCTGGTTTTTCTCTCGCTGGCAACGGGTCTTGCTCTGGGTCGGGTCCATATTCATCCGGGACGCGCATGCTTCTATGCGCTGACCGTGGGTGCCTTGGGCATTCTGCAAATTCTGCGACAGGAGCCGTTTTCGCTGTTGTCCTTCATCTACATGGCGGCGGTCGGGTTGACCTACACCCTGATTGTCCCTAGAGCGGCGGAACAATTTTCCGAATCAGTGGCGCCTTTTTCAAATTTGGTCGCGTTTTTCGCGATCTGCGGCATCGCACAGTTTTTTCTCCAGGTTTTTGTCGGAGCCCAATACGCGTTTCCAATCGAAAACTTCGCGCCCAACAATTTTATTGTTCATGGATTCAACTATCTCAACGCGCTTTATTGGGGCTCATCTCTCTACAAAGCGAATGGCGTGTTTTTGCTCGAGCCGTCTTTTTTCTCCCAGTTGCTTGCCATCGGCCTTCTGGTTGAACTCGTGACGCGACAGCGCGCATCGCGCCTGGCTATCCTGTTCCTGGCCATGATTGTGTCTTATTCCGGTACGGGTTTCCTCATACTTGCCTTCGGTCTGCCTGCCGCGTTGCTCGCGAACCGGCGGGCAGACCTGATCGTTGTATTCGCGGCCGCAGTCGTTCTCTGCGCGGTTCTTGCCGTGCCGTTGCGCCTCGACATTTTCCTCGACCGGCTGGGCGAGTTTGGGACTTCCGGCTCCAGTGCATCGGCGCGCTTCGTCAGCTGGGTCTCCCTGTTCCAGCAGACGCTGTTCAATGACACGGCGCACGCGCTCACCGGTTATGGGGCCGGCGCCTTCCGTGACGTCGCCGCGCAGGTTTCTTACCCGGTGGCGGAGATGCTCCATTCGAAAATCTTCATCGAATACGGATTGCTGGGTGGGGCGCTCTATATCGGCTTCCTTCTATATTGCATTTTTAGCGCTTCGGCGCCGGCTGCAATCAAAATCGCCGTTGTGGCTCTCCATTTCATGGCTGGCGCGTACTCAGAGCCGGTGACCGGCATT
>JAYUGL010000316.1:0-8741 GCA_043738385.1 Sterolibacteriaceae bacterium | reverse complement strand
TCACCCCCCGGTTTCAACAAATCGCGATTCGCCGCCAGCAGCATCGCGTTGCCGAACAATTCCTTCGACACGCACTCGGGGTTGTGCAGACGATGCTGTAGCAGATATTGTTTGCCGACATTGCAACAGTCTTCGATGAAAGCGGTCTTGTTGATCGCAACGTCTGCGGGGCAAGCCGCGAGGCGATCAGCGACGACGAAATAGGCTTCGAGGAACGCAGGAAGAACACGATGGGCAATCACGAATGGCGCCTGCAATAGCGTCTGACGCCGCGAACCCGGATCAGCGGCGCGCGACTTGAAGCCGGGATCAAGAAGTGCCATCTCGGCCTTGATTTCCGTGCTGAACGTTTCGCGGTCACTAAAGAAGAAATCAAACTTCAGCAGATCGCGCAATTCAAACGCCTTCTGCCACGCCAGCGACACCGGATCCGCTGCATCCGAGTCGAGCACCATGAACCAGGCCAGTTCGGTGATCGCGCGATTGACGAACCAGTGTATCGCGGTGTTGCGATAGAACGCGGCGACCGAATGCTGACCCGGATTGATGCCATAGATCGGTTCAATGCCGTTGGTATAGTTGAGCGCCACACCGGAACTGGTCAGCCTTTCAAGCACATTAGCCAACTCCTTCTTGCTCCTGAGCCCACTGAGTTGCCCTGAAGGAAGACCGCGCTGAACAGCGTACTCTACTAACGGAACCACCAATTGGCGCACCTCGCCGAGTGTCAGACCGCGATTGCCAACGCCGAGCAAGGCCAGGGTCACCAGCGCCGGAGCCGTCACCGGCGTCGCCCTATTGATGCGTTGGAACACTTCGAATGCGACTTTCTCGACAGTCCAGCGTCCCCCACTATGGTCACTATCGGCGTTGGAAAGCGCCTGTTTCAGCGACAACGGTTCGCCGAAGCGGACAAATGCCGTGCCAACCCACCGTTGCTGCATACGCGCGTAGCTGGCCAGCCAGCGCAAGCCTTCCTTTGCCTTCAGTATTCCAGCCTCTTCCGCCGCCAACACACCGACTTCGTGCAGTTGGTCGTAGGTCATCGAGACGGGAACCAGCAGCATGTCCTCCGCCACACCACTTTCAATGGCATCGACGAGATAGCGCAACAACCCGTATTTCGGCGGCCTGAGTTTACCGGTACGCGAGCGGCCTCCCTCCATGTACCACTCGAGGTTCCTGCCCTGCGCCACCAAATGGCCCAGGTATTCGCGAACGACGAATTTGTAAACCTCGTCATCATGAAAACTGCGCCGCACCAGCACCCCGCCGGAGCGACGGATGATGGTACCAAGAGGAAAAAACCCGAGGTTATTGCCACCGAGAATGTGGTTCCGCGGCATGCCGCCGTCGCGCAACACGCGGGTGAGAATGAAAGCATCGGCATAGCTGCGATGCGTCGGCAGAAACACCAGCGGATGCGTCTTGTTGAGGCGTTTCAGATTTTTCAGCGCTGGTTTGTCGACTTCGATCGTCCAGGCGCGGGTATGCATTGGCCCGAGCCCGTGATCGAACATCATCGTAAAGAGCGGGTTTTGGACCGTGACGATTTCTTCCAGGCCTTCCTGTACTTCGCGCTGTATATCCGCTAGTGGGCGTTGCAAACGTTCGGCGAGCAGGACAAGTTGCTTCTGGAAGCGCTCATTGTGGAGCACCTCTTTCGCGTAGCTCTTGCGGGAACGAATGACAGAACCAAGCAAGGAGGTCATAGGGTGACTGCCCCCACGGTATCTACCTTGTTCGTCACCTCAAGAATATTCGCGACCACTTGTTCAGGGTCGTCATACATCGGCACATGACCAACGCCGCGAACAAACGCCATCTCCGCGCCATGGATGCGCTCGACAAACGGTTGGCCGTAGCGTTCGAAAGGAATCACGTGGTCACATTCGCTCCAGGCGATACGGATAGGGACGTCACCGGCATCCATCGGTGCGACCGGCCCATCGCGGCCCATCGTCCGCAGCAGTCCTGGTACCACGATCGTCATGGACATCGCGCGCAGCGAAGCACAGAAATCGGCAGCCGGGAAACGCTCCCCATGCTCCATCGTCTGCTTAGCCAGGGCTTTGCGCAGCCATCCGAAGCGCGCGAGAGGCGTCAACACAAACAACATCATGCCAACCAGCGCGTAGAAAACCTTGAGTGACTTGGCCACGGCCAGATAGTCTTTATCGGAACTCCAACCGCCGGCTGGCGAAAAGGCAATGACAGAACGAGCGAAATGACGCCGTGCCAGTTCGATCGCAAGCCAGCCCCCCAATGAATTCCCGGCAACGTGAGCGCGATCGATACCCTGTGCACGCAGGTTCGCGATGAGCTGATCAGCAAGCCCGGCTACGGTGGCATCACCGCCACCGCTGTAAGCCGGTCCGCCGTAGTGGCCGGGAAGCGTCATTGCGATCACACGATGTTTGGCTTCCAGTGCCTTAAGGACTGGCTTCCAGACCTCCCAGGTTGCGCCGATCCCATGCAAAAGAACGAGTGCAGATCCCTGTCCTCCGACGTATTCTGGCGTCGGCAATGTTTTGCTAGTTATCTCCATAGGCTGCGTCATTGAACATCGCTCCAGCTTGGTTACGCAATGGCGCTGCATCGAGCTTCGCGCGTTGTGCTATATGCCAATCGCCCTGACCCACCAGATCCCCCTTTTTCTCTTGTTGGAGCCTCTGAACCCTACGCATGGAATCGAAGTGCATGCAAAAACACGGCTGACGCACGCGACAACAGTCAATGCATTATTGTTTTTCGGCGCCTTCACCAGAACACGAATAACGGCAGTGCCAGTGCCCAGTCATGCCTATGGTTCTCCTCTTTTTTGTTATTTTGCGCCAACAACACGCGATGTATCCACACCAGCAGGAAATAATTTCAAACTGCCGTACGACTCAAAAATTTTTACCAGAATTTCCTGGCCAGGGTCTTGGCAAAACCCCGCCTGTCAGAACACCCACGGCACTCCAAACGACCGGCCAACTGGAGAAAACAGGAAGATCCAGGCGACCGGTCATCGATAATCGTGGCTTAAATCTTAGCCGAGACCGTCTTGGCCCTGGTTTTTGCCTTGGTCGTAATGACTTTTGCCTTCGCCGAAATTACGCTGCTCTTGCGCGGGCGCGCCTTGGTGACAATCTTGCTGGCAGCCTTGCGCACAGGGGCCGACTTCTTGACTGTTCCGGCAAGCTGGAGCGAGAGTTGTTCGGCACCATCGGCAAGTTTCCCGGAGACGAAACGCAGAATCTTTGCGCCAGGAATGCTGATGGTTTCGACTGATTTGGCAGAACTGCTTTTCAGAAAGCCGGAAAACAGGCTTTTCCTGGAAGGGAACCGGGCGACACGCGTAGACGCGTCTTCAAACATCTTGTTCACCGTGGTGTCGGCCTTGTCGGCGGCACTGACAATGGCTTCCTGCGTCGTTGCCAACTTGTTTTTCACAGTACTGCCGAGCTTGTCAATGGCTTCGTCAGCGATGTCTGTCGCGGCAACGATTTTCTCTTTGGTGAAATCAAAGGTACCCTTCATGGTCTCACCGACTTTGCCTTCATAGTCGATCAAGGCCGCATCAACCATTCGAAAACCGCGAATGCTGGTAGCGAGCAAAGCTTGAGTGGTGTATTTTGCCGTCTTGCGGTAATTGTCGATGACTTCCAGCGTCACCGAGCGCAGGCTTTCATTGGTTTTCGTGATCATGGTTTAAATCCTTTCAAGTTGTTTGAATGGGAATAACGGCTAATCCGCTACTTGCATCCAACCGCGCTTACGATGCGAAGCATTGCGACGAGTTGATGATCGGATTGTCAATAAAAACCGTAGTGCCCACAACCTAAAAGACCATAATTGTTAGAGTGCATAGCCTAGACTGCCTTGCCGGCACACTTCTCGCGTGTAAAGCGGGAAAGCAATATTTCAAATTCAACAGAAGGAAATGAACCATGCCCCGCGCAAAAACCACACCAGTCAAAAAAGCCCCTGCTTCTGCCAAAACTGCGCAGGCAAACCGTAAACCAGTCGCAACAGCAAAAACCGCGAAAAGCTCAAAAACCTCAACCTCCAAGCCACCTCGCACAATGAAGCAAACGGGAGCAGATGCTTTCGCATCATCCAGGCACCTTCTGCATGCCGGACTCAGCGCACTATCGTTACCGCGCGCCGAATCGGCTGTGGCTGGCGGTCTCAGCAAGATTGCCGACTCTTTCGGGTTCAAGAAACTGGAGGATGTTTTCGATCAACGCGTCGCCTCTGCACTGCAGCGCATCGGCATCCCTTCAGCCAGGGAACTGGCACGGCTAGTTGAGAAGGTCGATACCCTGTCGGCGCTGGTCAAATCGACAAAGACGCGCAAGTAGATTTTCAGATGATTGATCAAGAGCACTTGACCAGTCTCAAATGAATACGCGTGATCGAATTCTCGTTGCGGCGCTGCGACTCTTTAACGAGGATGGCATAGCGAAGGTTTCAACCAACCGTATCGCGGCCGAGTTGGAGATGAGTTCGGGCAATCTCCACTACCACTTCAAAAGCAAGGAGCAACTTGTCGAATGGCTATTCCGACGGCTTGAGTCAGAACTCAAGCCATTCACCGAATCAAGCGCATCTTTGTCAGCACTTGACGATGTCTGGTTGGCACTTCATCTTACATTCGAGGTGATCGAAAAATATCGATTCTGTTACACCGATATTGACTACCTGATCCGTGAGTACCCGAAGTTTGGCGAACGTATCCAGAAAATGACGTTGGCCACCATAGAAGCAGTCAGGGCCATGTGCCAGAATCTGGCGCAAACCGGCGTCATTCGGGTTGATGGTGACGAGATCGACAGCCTGGCTTTTCAAATCGTGTTCACGGCGACCTGCTGGAGCACTTTCACAAAACTGGTCGGACGCAAAGGCGCCGACAAATCGGCACCGGCGCTTGCGGCCTATCATGTCCTCACGTTATTGAGCCCCTATCTTGCCGACGATGCGCGGCACTATATGAATTACCTGCGAAGTAAATACTTGAAGTAACCTGATTCCCGACACGATGATTGCGCGCTCGGTGGTATTCGGTTGGTCAGGTTACCTGACCCGCTATTGCCGAGCGGGTGGCAGTAAGATGGCAGTCGTTGAGCAAGAATGACGGTCACAATTCTTTTCTGGAGATGACCCATGAATGATCGTGCTTCGGCACCGGTGCCGCAAGAAAATAACCAGCCGCCGCTGTTGGTGGGGTTCAACGCATGGAGGCAGGATCTAATCCTGCGGTCTGCGGTGGAGCGCGAAGGCGGCGCGTGGGTTGAAGCGCGGGCACACAAGCTGGGCGAATCGGTGGGCAGCGAGCCCATGCAGTTGCTGGCCGATCAGGCCAACCGCCACCAGCCGCAGTTGCGCACCCACGACCGGTTTGGTCAACGCATCGATACGGTCGACTATCACCCGGCCTATCATGAACTGATGTCGATGGCCTTCGACGGCGGGCTGCATTCGCTCGCCTGGAATGAGCCGCGCGACGGTGCCCACGTTGCCCGTGCGTCACTCAACTACCTGTGGAACCAGGCCGAAAACGGCACGTCCTGCCCGATCACCATGGCTTTTGGCGCCGTGCAAGTGATGCGCCATGAATCGCAGCTTGCGGCCGAGTGGGAACCGAAAATGCTTGCCGACGCCTATGATCCGCGCGCTTTGCCTCTGTCGCAAAAACATGCCGTGATCATCGGCATGGCCATGACGGAAAAACAGGGCGGCTCGGATCTTCGCAGCACGCAAACCGTTGCCACGGCGCTGGCCGATGGCGCCTACACGCTCGAAGGCCACAAGTGGTTTTGCTCGGCGCCGATGTGCGATGCCTTCTTCACGCTGGCGCGCACGGCCGCCGGGATCACCTGTTTTCTCGCACCGCGCATGCTGGCTGATGGCACCCGCAACGGCATCCATATCCAGCGACTGAAGGACAAGTGCGGCAATCGCTCCAACGCGTCGGCCGAAATCGAGTATCACGGCACTTGGGCACGCCGGGTGGGCGAGGAAGGGCGCGGCATCGCCACCTTGATCGAAATGGCGCAGCTGACCCGTTTCGACATCGTGGTGATGACTGCCGGCATGATGCGCGGCGCACTCAATCAGGTTTTGCACCATTGCCGATATCGCAGCGCGTTTGGCAGACGTCTGGTGGAGCAGCCGCTGATGCAGAACGTGCTGGCCGACCTGACGCTGGAATCGGAAGCCGCCACCCTGCTCGCGTTCCGCCTGGCCGGCGCGCTGGATCGTTCAACGCGCAACCCGCGCGAACGGCTGCTGACGCGCATCCTGACCCCGGTGGCGAAGTACTGGCTCGCAAAGCGCAACCCCGCGTTCATGGCTGAAGCAATGGAATGCATGGGCGGCAACGGTTACGTCGAAGAAGGGCCGCTGGCTCGCCTTTATCGCGAGGCGCCGCTGAACAGCATGTGGGAAGGCAGCGGCAACGTGGCCTGCCTCGACGTGCTGCGCTCTATGCAGAAACAGCCCGAGAGCATGGCGGTGCTGCTCGCCGAGATTCGGGCCGGCGCCTCCGGCGACCGACGTCTTGCCAGTTTTGCCGATGCCATCGAGACGCAGCTTGCCGGGACCGATGGCATCGAGCAGCGTGCGCGGCGCATCGTCGAAATGGTGGCACTGGCGATGCAGGCAAGTCTCATGGCGCGGCATTCCTCGCCTGCGGCCGCCGATGCATTTATCGGTTCGCGCATTGACGGGAATTGGGGGCACGTTTTCGGCACCCTGCCCGTCGGCACGCGTTGCGAAGAGATCATCGCGCACGGCGCGCTGAATCAGGATTGATCCAGCGCGGGTCTGTAACCAATGACCATCACTGGCGTGGCTGCTCAGCTATTCAACAGCACCAACGCCCGATCGAGCATGAACGTGAATGACTCGCCCAGCACATCCCAGGCGGGGTTGGGGCGCTTGCCGCTGCGGTGAAGCTCGTAGTAATAAGCCGTATTGCATGCAAGACGATAGCCGGCGAGTGCGCGATACCAATTGAGGGCCGTCAGATCAAGCGCTGATCGTTGCGCGTAGGCTGCGGCGAGCTCTTCCGACCTTGGGTGCCAGCCCATGTTGGCGCGCCGCATCGGTCCCCAGCTTGTCTCGTCATACATCATGCACAGCATTCCAAGATCCAGAAGAATCGGTCCGAGGGTCGTGCTTTCCCAATCGACAACGCCGGTCAATCGACCCTGATCGTGCAACCAGTTGTTGGAATAATAGTCACCGTGCACAATGCCGACGACGCAGCTTTGCGGCATGGTCTCGTGCAACAGCGCGTTGACCCGCATGCCCTTGCTGACCCAGTCAGAGGTGGTCGACTTGTGCAACACCTTGACCCAGTGATCGATCTCCTGCGGCAGCAGCCGCGGCGTGCTCCATCCCTTCAGCTCGTTGATTCCGTCAATGGCGTGAATCCGAACCAGGACGTCGATCGCCTGGTAAAAGATCTTTCCGGAAGCTCTGGAACCGGGACCGGCGCTCGGAAGAAAAATGTCCGGGAACGACACCCCGCTCACCCGCGACATCACCAGGTAGTGCGAGCCGAACCAGCTTCCATCGTCGGACCACATTTTTGGCACCGGAACCGGAATGTCATGCGCCGCCATGGTTTGCAGCAAGGGAACCTGGCGCAGGATATCGAAATTGTTCTTCGGCTTTACGCCGGGCGGTGGAATCTTCAATACTAGGCGCTCGGACAGCTTGCCTGGCGTGTCCAGATCAAATCCGATGGTAACGCCGGAGTGTCCGCCCAGCGAGCCGACCTTGCTGATGGTCGCCCCCGCTCCGTAATGCGCCAGGGCCCAGATTTCCAGTTGCCGGCTTAGTGGTTCGATGGGGCTCACAGGGTTTTCTGATCAATGCCCGGAATAGAGTTTCGCAGTTCGCGCCGCAGGATCTTGCCACTCGCGGTTTTCGGCAGACTCTCCACAAAGGTCACCACGCCCGGCACTTTGTAGCGCGCCAGACGCTCGGCGCAAAACGTGCGGATTTCATCCGCCGTTACCTGCGCGCCGCTACGCGCCACAATAAAAGCGCCGACACTTTCACCACGATAGCTGTCGGCAATGCCAACCACGGCGCACTCCGCCACCGCCGGATGTTCATACAGCACATCTTCCACTTCCCGTGGCCACACCTTGAAGCCGGAAGCATTGATCTGGTCCTTCTTGCGGTCGACGATATAAAACCAGCCCTGCGCATCCATGAAACCGATATCGCCGGTGAGGAACCCATGTTCGGTAAAGGCATTGGCTGTTTCTTCCGGCTTGTTCCAGTATCCCGCCGCAACCTGCGGACCGCTGATGGCAAATTCACCAAGCTCGCCTGGTGCGACCGGCTGGCGCGCATCGTCCAGCACCCGAACATCGGTATCGGGTACCGGCAGGCCGACGGCGAGCGTGCCGGTGGCCGAATCGACTACCGCCAAATGCTGGCTTGGTGTTATGTGCGTAGGACCGGTTGCCTCGGTCATGCCGTAAATGCCGAGGATCCGATGGCCAAATGCCTGTTGAAAGCGGTCCACGATGGCGGCCGGCAGCGGCGCACCGCCGGAATAGATCTTCGACAAACTTCGCAGGTCATCACCCGCATCTTCGGCCGTATTGAGCAGGGCGATGAATGCAGTGGTCGGACCGATCGTGTACGTTGCCCCGGTTTCGCGAACCGCGTCGCGAAAAACCTTTGGGTCGAATCGATAGGTCAGCACAAGCGTCGCCGGCAGGCACAGCGCG
>JAYUGL010000315.1:0-3051 GCA_043738385.1 Sterolibacteriaceae bacterium | reverse complement strand
AGCAGCCTCATGTCATCCGAAACTTGTTTCAGGAAAAACATGTCCGCTATGCCGCCTGATCATAATCACGCACTATTTACCGGCCCCCTCAGTAACTGACCGGCCGCCGCCGCTTGCAGGCCGGGCAAAACCATCGCCGTCGCTGGCCCCAGTGCGCCGATCGAGCAGGCGATGATGAACAGGCGGGCGACTTCGTTGTGCCGTGTGATCCGACCCGCCAGCGCGACCGAGCCGTTGAATCCGATCCAGAACACCGGCATCAACCAGATCAGTTCCTCCGGCTGGGCGTCGCGCAGATAGCGCGGCGCGGCGTTGAGGTTGAACAGTATCTGATAGCCCAGCACGGCCACGGCGAGCAACGGAAACAGCAGGCCGGGTTGCAGCGATGGAGCGACCGTTTTTTCCGGCGGCATTTCGGCAACCGGGCGGGTGCTGCGTTCGGCCCAGATCAATCCACTGGCTAGCGCCATGCCGGCCAAGGCAAGCCCGGCCAGCGCCGGCACCTGCGGTTTGGCCGCGTGGCGTGAAATCACGGGGAAGCCTGGCGCGCGTAGCGCTGAAGAAGTCACCGCCCAGATACCGGTGAGCGCAAGGAACAGCGGCGCGCGCCATGGTGCAGCGTCGGCTGCCGCCAGCCACGGCAGCAGCAGCAAGGCGGGACAGGAAATCGCCGTCGCACCGATGATCCACGGCCCGATGCGGCCATAGAGGCGATGCACGCGGTCAGCGAAATATCCTGCCGCGACATCGAACGCCACAAAAAGTATCTGGTCGGCCATCAGCACCCATGCGGTCCATCGCTTGGCGATGCCCACCGACGCCAGCAGCCCCGTCAGGAAAATCGCATATACCGTCCAGGTGGAGATGAATACAAACTGGACGACGCCGAGGTAGAGGGCGGGGCGGACGAGGGGGACGTTGCAGTGGTGTTACTCAAGGGGGCGAGTGTTCAGTGATTGGGTTATTTGGAATCGTTTGGCAAATCCCAGTCGCGAGCTTTGATATCGCCAGTTTGATGAAACTGTCGCACCTGTTGGATGTAATCGCGGAAGTCGGCGTTTTCTTCCGTCAGCCGGTTGCAGGCGTCCCAATCAATTTCTGGCCGCTCACGCGCCGGTATGCGAACTTCGCTGCCTTCGGTCGGGTCTTGCGTATCCAAAACGATCAGGCCGATGCCGTGAGCCGCTGCCAGAAGGCGCAGCTCTTTCATGGTGTCGGCATCCTCGACTTCGGCAGCGACGATGTAACCGTAGTTCGACCACGATGAATTGGATACGGTCTGAAACCAGGCCTCGCGCACATTGGAGCGGTTGAGCTTCAGCTTCACCTCGAACGACCAAAGACGACAGCGCGAATCGCCATACTCCTTGACGCATTCGCGAATGTCCTTGTGCCAATCACGGCTCAGGTCTTCCATCGCCACCAGATCGGGGAACAACCAGCGGTTGCCATTCGGCCCGCGTCGATTGGAGGCGCGCTTTTCGTCAATGCGCTTGGGGTAGAGACCAAACTCCGCATGCAGATAGCTGCACAACAGCGGGTAGAGATCGTGCTCGGTCAGCGCGGGTTTAGGCTGGCTTTTCGTCGCAGCATACGGCCGCATGTCTTCGGGGGAAATCGAAACGGGGCGCAACACCTCATCGTAGCCGGCATCTGCCGCAAAGTAATAGCGGCGCGGGCGGCCTTCAGTGGTGCGGATGCGCGCATCTTTCTTTTGAATCTCGATCCGGTTTGCGCCGATCTCGGCGACAAGCTGCTGGATCAGTTCCACATCGGAGCTGAGGTCCTGCTTGCTGCGCTTGCGCTTCTCTTCGCAGGCCTCGCGCTGGTGCTCGAACATCCAGAGCGCAATCTGTCGCGCGGTGAACCGCTCCTCGGGATGGGACGTGAGAAAGTCGAGGACGGATTGGCGGAGGTTGAGTTTCATGTCTTAACCCTCATGGGCTTTGAGATAGGCAAGGGCATCGACTTCGGAATCTTCAATGACAATTTTCCTTTGGTAGTTACTGCTTTTTCCCATTTCGCTCCCCGGCCCTTGCCGGTGGAGACGATCAATCCTTCTTCCTTCATCTGCCGCAGCACCACGCGCACCATGTCGCGGCTGACGCCGGGACAGGCGGCTTCAAGATCCGATATTGCAAACGCTTGCGTGTGACTCATCACCGCTTCGCGCACGCGCTGAGTCTTGTTACCCTGTCCCTTGCGGACTGTGCCGATGCGCTGCTCGAATTCCTTGTACGCGGCGAGCAGCACCCCCCAGAAATAATTGAGCCAGGGTTTGACGTTGTGCTTGCCCTGATGCCAGCGCGCGGAGCTTTTTTCCAGGGCCTCGTAATAGCTCTCCTTGCTTTCCTCGATGATGCGTTCAAGGCTGATGTAGCGCCCGACTTCATAACCGCAGTGATAGAGCAGCATCAAGGTGAGCAGCCGCCCGGTGCGGCCGTTGCCATCGGGGAATGGGTGGATGCAAAGAAAATCGAGAATCGACAATGGCACCAGCACCAGCGGGTCGTGCTTGGCTTTGTCGTCGGCTTGGTTGTAGCGCTGCACCAGCGTGTCCAGTTGCATGGGCGTGAGGTGGGCAGGCGTGGGCTTGAAGCGGATGCGGGTGTTGCCATCGGGATGGCGTTCGACGATGTCGTTGTCGGTTTGCTTGAGGCGTCCACCCGGTGCCGGCATGTAACGATACATGAGGGCGTGAACTTGCACGATCACGTTGGCGGTGAATGGCATGTGCGGGTCGGATTCATGGATCAGCGCCAGCGCATCGCGGTAGCCTGCGAGTTCCTGTTCGGAACGATCTTGCGGCGCCATGTTCTTGAGGATGAGCGGCTTCAAACGTTTGGCCGCGACGGTGACGCCTTCGAGCCGGTTGGAGGATTCGGTGGATTCGACGACGGCGGTTTGCCGCAATGCCTTGAGCAGTTCCGGCGCTTGCTGGTAGTAGAGGCTCTGCTTGCCTCGGTATTCGCCAATGGCGCGCAGCGTTGCCAATTGGGTGGCGTCGAAACGCAGCTTGTCGAGGTAGTCCGGCGCGAGTGAGTACATTTC
>JAYUGL010000314.1:0-21699 GCA_043738385.1 Sterolibacteriaceae bacterium | reverse complement strand
TGGAGATTTGTTCCACCGGTTGATGCGTCGGCCCATCTTCGCCAAGGCCGATGGAGTCGTGGGTGAACACGTAGATCACCCGCTGCTTCATGATCGCCGCCATGCGGATGGCGTTGCGGCAATATTCCGAGAACATCAGGAAGGTGCCGCCGTAAGGAATGTAGCCGCCGTGCAGGGCGATGCCGTTCATGATGGCGCACATGCCAAACTCGCGCACACCATAGTGGATGTAGTTGCCAGTGCCGTCCGCGGTGACGGCTTTGGAGCCCGACCAGTTGGTGAACACGGAACCTGTGAGGTCGGCAGAGCCGCCCAGCATTTCCGGCAGCTTGGGCGCAAAGGCTTCAATGCATTTCTGGCTGGCCTTGCGCGAGGCAATGGTTTCGGCCTTTTCGTTGGTTTGGGCGAGCAGGGATTGTTGGAGTGTGGCCCAGGCAGCCGGCAGGGCGCCGGCATTGCGGCGCTTGAGTTCCGCGGCCAACGCCGGATGGGCCTTGGCGTAGTCGTTGAATTTTTGCTGCCACTCACCTTCCAGTTCGCTGCCCTTTTTCTTCGCATCCCAAGCCTGATAGACCTCTTGCGGAATCTCGAACGGCGGGAAGTTCCAGCCGATGTTCAGGCGGGCAGCCGCGACCTCGGCTTCGCCCAGCGGAGAGCCGTGCACGTCGTCGCCCCCCTGTTTGTTGGGCGCACCCATGCCGATCACCGTCTTGCAGCAGATCAGGGTCGGCCGCCCGGTGTCGGCCTTGGCCGTTGCGATGGCCTTGTGCAGAGCCGCCGCATCGTGACCATTGATGCCTGCGATCACCTGCCAGCCATAGGCCTCGAAGCGCCTCGGCGTGTCGTCGGTGAACCAGCCCTCGACGTGCCCGTCAATGGATATTCCGTTGTCGTCCCAGAAGGCGATCAGCTTGCCCAAGCCCCAGGTGCCCGCCAGCGAGCAGGACTCGTGGGAGATGCCTTCCATCAAACAGCCGTCGCCGAGGAAGGCGTAAGTGGTGTGATCGACGATGTCATGGCCGGGGCGATTGAACTCTTTGGCCAGCAGCTTTTCGGCGAGGGCCATGCCCACGGCATTACTGATGCCTTGACCAAGCGGCCCGGTGGTAGTTTCGACGCCCGGCGCGTAGCCGTATTCGGGGTGCCCTGGCGTCTTCGAATGCAGTTGGCGAAACTGCTTGATGTCCTCGATGGATAAATCGTAACCCGTTAAATGCAACAAGGCATACAACAGCATCGAGCCGTGGCCGTTGGAAAGCACAAAACGGTCACGGTTGGGCCACTTGGGGTTGGCCGGATTGTGGCGCAGATGGTGGTTCCACAGCACTTCGGCGATTTCGGCCATGCCCATCGGCGCGCCCGGATGGCCGGAGTTGGCCTTCTGCACAGCGTCCATCGCGAGGGCACGGATCGCGCTGGTGAGGTTGTTGAACACGGGAGTCTCGAAATCGCTCGAAGTGGCAGACATGATTGACTTGCAGGCGCAGGGCCGATACAAAGAACCCGAGATTATCGGGGAAACGACCAGTGATTGCCAAGTCCTTGTTTTGCCGATCGGTGGCTGCCCGGCGGGATAAGCCCCATTCCTCATGAAATAATGAATACATGACCCCCCGTTTTCACTGTCCCGTTCCCCTCGTCCCCGGCGCCAGCCTCGACCTTCCTGCCGAAGCCGCGCATCATGCAGCGCGCGTGCTGCGTCTTGAGGCAGGCGATTACGTTCGGCTGTTCGACGGTCGCGGCGGCGAGTGGCTGGCGCGCATCGAGCGGTTGAAACCAACGGTGCATGTGGCTCTGGAGGCATTCGATGCCACAGACCGAGAGTCACTCTTGCGAGTCACCCTGGTGCAAGGTCTCGCCGCCGGCGACAAGATGGACTGGATCGTGCAGAAAACGGTCGAGCTTGGTGTGGCCGTGATTCAGCCGGTGGCTGCCAGGCGCAGTGTCGTGCGCCTTTCTGGCGACCGCAGCGAACGCCGGGTTCAGCACTGGAGCAATATCGCCATCGCCGCTTGTGAACAATCCGGGAGAAATTGCGTGCCGTCTGTGGCGCCGGTGCTTGATCTCGCTGAATACCTCGCGCAGCCCGCGCGAGGCAACGAACTGCGTTTGGTGCTATCGCCCCGCGCCCCACGCCGCTTGCGTGATCTGTCCGCACCGGCCGGCCCGGTGACGATACTGATCGGCCCGGAGGGCGGCTTTGATGAGGGTGAGTTTCTGGCGGCTGAGAGCGTCGGCTTTGTCGCCGTAAGCCTCGGCCCACGGGTGTTGCGCACTGAAACAGCGGGACCGGCAGCGCTGGCAGTGATCATGGCGTTGTGGGGTGATTGCTAACGCAATCACCCCGGTGGGGATATACGAACCATCCCCCCAACCCCCTTCCTCGGGAAGGGGGCGACTAAGGTGTTCGCGGGCTTTGCCCGCTCTGGTTTAACGATGAGGAGTGGGAAATGTTCGAATCGGCAGAACTGGGCCACAAGATCGACAAAAAGACCTACGACGAGCTTGTGCCGAAACTGCGTGCCGATCTGCTCGATGTGCAATACGCGGTGCTGCAAGCCAAACGGTTCCCGATCATCATCCTGATCAACGGTGTCGAAGGTGCGGGCAAGGGCGAGACGGTCAATCTGCTCTCGGAATGGATGGATCCGCGTCATATTGAAACCCGCGCTTTTCCTGTGCCCTCCGATGAAGAAAGAGAGCGGCCACCGATGTGGCGCTTTTGGCAGGCATTGCCACCGAGGGGAAAGATCGGCATTTTCTTCGGCAACTGGTACACCGATGCGGTTGTCCAGCGCGTGCTTGGCAACATCAAGACGGTTGAGTTCGACAAGCGGCTGTCGGAGATCAAACGCTTTGAAAAAATGCTGGCCGACGAGGGCGCGCTGATTTTAAAATTTTGGTTTCATCTTTCCAAACCGGACCAGAAAGCGCGGCTCAAGGAACTGGAGAAGGACCCCAAGACGCGTTGGCGCGTGACCGACGACGACTGGCGCCGCTTCAAGCAGTACGACCGCTATATGGAGATCAGCGAACACGCGCTGCGCACCACCAGTCAGGGCCATGCGCCGTGGATTGTGGTGGCCGGGAAAGACCCGCGCTACCGTTCGGTTGAGGTTGGAACGATACTGCTTGGGGCATTGAAAAAACGGCTGAAGTGGAAGGGCGACACGACGGCGCGGATCAATGCCGCGCCCAGGGTCCATGCCATTGACCACACTAACCTGCTCAACGCGCTCGACCTGTCGAAGAAAATCGCCAAGAAAAAATACGCCGAGCAACTTGAGCTCTGGCAGGGCAAACTCAATCTTCTGTCGCGCCATGAGCGGTTCAAGGACCATGCGCTGATCCTGCTGTTCGAGGGCAACGATGCGGCCGGCAAGGGTGGCGGAATCCGCCGCATTACCCAGGCGCTTGATGCGCGCCAGTATCAGAGTGTGCCGGTCGCCGCACCGACCGAGGAAGAGCGGGCGCAACCCTATCTGTGGCGCTTCTGGCGTCATGTGCCGCGTTGTGGACGGGTCGCGATTTTTGATCGCTCATGGTATGGCCGGGTGCTGGTTGAGCGCGTCGAAGGCTATTGTTCGGAGGCGGACTGGATGCGTGCTTACGGCGAAATCAACGACTTCG
Organism: Sterolibacteriaceae bacterium; assembly: GCA_043738385.1. Taxonomy (GTDB): domain Bacteria; phylum Pseudomonadota; class Gammaproteobacteria; order Burkholderiales; family Rhodocyclaceae; genus JANYCD01. The sequence goes on along the minus strand of JAYUGL010000314.1, from coordinate 18,069 downwards.
AGGATCAGCTCAACGCAGCGGGCGCGGTCATCGTCAAGTTCTGGCTGACCATCAGCCAGGACGAACAATTGCGGCGTTTCAAGGAACGGGAAAAAACCCGCTTCAAGCGTTTCAAGATCACCGCGCAAGATTGGCGCAACCGCAAGAAATGGTCGCTCTACGAAGAGGCTATCTGCGACATGGTTGATCGCACTTCCACGGAGATCGCGCCATGGACGCTGGTGGAAGCCAACGACAAGAACTATGGCCGGATAAAAATCCTCAAGACGGTTTGCGAACGACTCGAGGCGGCCATTAAAGGCAAGTCCTGAGCCCTGCGCTGGTATCATAGCGCCACATTATTTTGGTCATCCATGGATACTGAAATTAAAACTGCGCCGCAAGAGCCCGACGCCCGCCTGGTGGCCTGGGTGCGGCAGGCCGCGCCTTATATTCATGCCTTCCGTGGCAAGACCTTTGTCATCGCCTTCGGCGGCGAAGTGCTGGAGGGCGATGGCGCACAGGCGCTGATCCACGACATTGCGCTGCTTGACAGCATGGGCATCCACCTGGTGCTGGTGCATGGCGCGCGGCCCCAGATTGATGCCGAGATGCTGGCCCGCAAACTCAAGCCGCGTTTTTTCAAGGGGCTGCGCGTCACCGACGCCGCGGCGCTGGAGTGCGTCAAACGCGCCATGGGTGTGACCCGCATCGAGATCGAGGCGTTGCTGTCGCAAGGCCTGCCCAACACGCCGATGGCAGGCGCCTTCCTGCGCGTGACTGGCGGCAACTTCATCACCGCCCGGCCGGTCGGCGTGGTTGATGGTGTCGATTACCAATATACCGGCGCCGTGCGCAAGATCGTCGCCGAAGAAATTCAGGCTGACCTGGCGCAGGAAAATGTGGTGCTGATCACCCCCATCGGCGCATCACCCTCCGGCGAAATTTTCAACCTCGCCTGGGAAGAAGTCGCCGAGGCTGTCGCCGTCGCAATCAAGGCCGACAAACTGGTGTTCCTCAACGATGCGCCGGGGGTGGTGGACAAGAAGGGGCAATTGATCGACGCACTCACGGTCGAAGAAGTCGATGTCCTGCTGGCCAAGCGCACCAAACAGGCGCCCGAAGTGGCGCGGGTGTTGCCCGGTGCGGCGCGCGCCTGCCGTGACGGCGTGGGCCGGGTGCACTTTCTCAATCGCAAGACCGACGGCGCCATGCTGATGGAGTTCTTCACTCGCGACGGCGTGGGTACCGTAATGACCCGCGCACCGCTGGCGCACTTGCGTCAGGCGACGCACGACGACGTCGGCGCCGTGCTCGGCCTGATCGCGCCGCTGGAGGCCGACGGCACGTTGGTCAAACGTGGCAGGGAGTTGATCGAAACCGAAGTCGAGCGCTTCTCGGTCGTCGAACATGACGGCGTGATTGTCGGTTGCGCGGCGCTGTATCCTTTCTCCAACGAGAAAGCGGGCGAGCTTGCCTGTGTCGCCGTGATGCCGGAATATCGCCGCTGCGGCTACGGCGAGCAACTCTGCCTCCACATCGAGGCACGGGCCAAGAAAATCAAATTGAAGCGGCTGTTCGTGCTGACCACGCGTACCGCGCACTGGTTCACCGAACGCGGTTTCTCGGAGACAGGGGTCGAGGCATTGCCCAACATCAAGCGAGATCTTTACAACTACCGGCGCAAGTCCAAGGTACTGGTCAAGGCGCTCTGAAGCGCCCTGCCTGAACACTAAAACCGAACCACAGGAGAACCAACATGGCACGCATGGTCCATTGCATCAAACTCGGCCACGAAGCCGAAGGGCTCGACTTACCACCCATGCCGGGCGAATTCGGCAAGCGTCTTTACGAAAATGTTTCCAAGGAAGCCTGGGCGCTGTGGATCAAGCAGCAAACCATGCTGATCAACGAAAACCGGCTCAGCCTGATGGATCCAAAGGCGCGCAAGTATCTGGCCGAGCAGGTCGAGAAGCACTTCTTTGGTGAGGGCGCGGATGGCGCCAGCGGCTACGTGCCGCCGAAGAGCTAGATCAATCGCTTGTCGTCCTCGCGCACCCGGCAGATTTTGCCGACACAACCGAAGGAACCCGGAAGCAATGCTCGTAACTAGAGTGCTTGGCGACTGTCCCGGGTGTGGGGCGAAAGACAGTTATGGCAATGTCTCAGTGCACGAACACGTTTTACGGGGGTGTAAGCACTGCCGTTATCAGTCCATGGTGTGGCTACCGGAAATCCGCAAGAAGGTCATCTACCTCGACCAATTTTTCTTTTCGCATGCCATGCGTGGAAAGGATATGCGCTTTAAAGATGCCGCTGAGCGCGTCAAGCGAATGTGCCACTTACAATTGCTCGTCGCCCCATATTCTTCTGTGCATGAAGACGAAACACACCAATGGCGAGGTCACGATGGCATGACAAATGATGAGTTAATGGAGTTCATCAAAGCGACGTCGCGCGGCTCGGAGTTCGAGAAGGACTACAGCGTAGAACGTACGCAAGTGCTGAAGGCATGGGAGGCGTTCTTGAACGGGCAGCCGCCTAAGTACGTCTTCGAAGACCGGGACGCCATTCAGGGCACTTTGAACAAGTGGGACGACTACTTCCGCATCGATGTCGGCGGCTACGCGCGCGACATCGAATTAAAACGTCGGCTTAAGGAGGAGGCGGTAGGCGAACTGGTCAAGGTGCTCGACAAGTGGCAGACCTCGACCCAGACCTTTAACGAAGCAGTGGCCTTGGAGATTCGCGACGCTGGCCGGCAGTACGTGGACACGTATCTGACTATGCTCAAGCGCTACGCTGAGGGTGACTTTGGTGCCGCCATCAACTCACCTATGGTCGCAAAGGTCATGGAGGACATGATGCACTGGCTGCCAGAGGAGCAGCCACTCCCCGAACGAGTCCAATGTTGTATCGAGTTCTTCCAATCACAGCATTTCTCAGAGGTGCCGAACGAATGGCTTTCTTCACACATGTTCGCAACTATTCGGGAAATGGTTAAGCGTGGTGAATTTTCGAACCGTGAGGAATTTCGCAAGAGTTTTAACGGCGTGTTCGAGGACTTCAAGCACATCTCGTTATATGCACCTTACTGCGACGCGATAGTGATTGACAAGAGCATGGCAGACCTTGTCAGTAGGCCAACCGTGGACCTTGAGAAACGCTATGGCGTGAAGGTGTTCAGCCTGACCAGTTGGGACGCGTTGCTGAAGTGGCTTGACAGCTTTGAGGCGGGGATGAGCGAGGAGCACAAGGCTGGCATTGCGGCCGCGTATCCGTGACGCTGATCTTGTTGTTGATGGGCAGCGGTGTCGAACTCGATTTTCGTCGCGGCGCAGGACTTCACGCAGGCCACCGCCGGGTGTTCGGAGCTTCCTGAGCTGGCAGTTTATTCCGTGATAAGGAAGGTGACTACATGTTCAAGTCATTGAGAGCTTGTTGCGCCGGCTTATATCCTTGTTCGGCCGCACGTCGATACCACTTGACCGCTTCGGCGTAGTCAATAGGCACATGCCTGCCATAGTGATAGAAGTTGCCGATAAAAAACTGGGCATAATCGTCGCCTTGCTCTGCGGCCAGTCGAAACCACTTGAGCGCTTCCTCATCATTCTGTGGAACGCCATTACCGTTCATGTAATAAGAGCCGACAATGGTCTGGGATCGAACATCCCCTTGCAGGGCAGCCAAACGGTGCCATACATGGGCTTCCGTAAAGTCCTGTTCAATCCCTTGACCCTTGGCGTAACAGAGTCCAAGGTTGTGCTGCGCTATGACGTTGCCCTTTTCGGCGGCAACGCGAAACCAGATGACGGCTTCAACAAAATCCTGTTCGACGCCGGCCCCATTCGCATATAAGTTGCCCAGTATGCTTTGGGACGGAGTATCGCCTCGCTCGGCCATCAGCCGTATCCATTTAAAGGCTTCACAATCATCACGGAGGACACCGATTCCTTCCTGATAGTGACGCGCAAGGGTTTGCTGCGCCATGAAAATACCTTCTTGAGCGGCCAGACGCCAACACGTTATCGCCTGAACGTAATCTTGCGTAACCCCTTCGCCGTTGGCATACATATTTCCAAGAATTACCTGCGCCATCGGCACTTCTTCTGCAGCGCGTGTGAGCCAACGCAAGGCGCCTTCTGCATTCGCATTCCCGGGCAGATCGCGGTACTCCATGCCTAAGAGGAATTGAGAGAGTCGAATGCCTTGCTTGGCTTCACGAAGCCAACTCTCCTTGCCGGCTTCAATGATTGGGCGTTCTTCCTCTTCGCGTAATGCGTCGACGCGCAGACGCACATAGGTTTTTTTTGTGGTGCCGTCATCTGAGAAGCCGGTTTCTTCCATGGCCTTGTACCAGACGAGTGGATCCATCGATTTCGTCATGAGTTCCTTCGAGACGATCTTGTGTAGGTGGTCGTCGTAGTTAGTCATCATTTCCACGGCCAAGCCTCGGATCTGACGAAGTCAGGATCGGCGGGCCCCAACACTACGTGGTACTCCGGAGCGCCGAACTGGGCAAACAAACGAAGAATTACATGCACGTCTGATCCGGTAGTACGAATCTGCATCGCGTGGAGCCCCTTCGCCTCGTTTACGGACTCGCCGGTCCACGATCCAACCCAATGTCCAACACACGGGTCATCACCAAGGATGGTCCGGAGAATAGGCGTATTCCTGAACGGAGCGATGCCCAGAACGTAGACGGCGGCGCAGAAAGCGATCTTCGCTAAAGTTCGAGCAAATTCTTGAGGTGAAAAATTCAATCGTGCGCCCACGAAATCGGCACTATGGCGTCGCCCGACTTCCTCGAACAACGGACCGGCGATGTGAACGAAGCTCAGTTCGGGGCTAGAGATTCCGGGGGATAGCGGTGCCCCAATTACGACACCTGGTGGTGGAAACAGAGGTGTAGGCAGGTACAACGGGAACTCAGTCGGCGAAACCTGGATTGTCTTCTTCGCTCCATCTGATTCCAGCACCAAGGGAATACTCGCTGGCCGGTTGTTGGGATGCCGAGTTTGCATGGCAAGAACTGTACGAATCGGCAACAAGAGATCCCGAAGTGTGTCCCGTTCGAAACGATGCGTGATGTCAGTGCACCGAGGACAGCTCGCTCGCAACAATGTCCACGGTCCATTCAGTCCGTACGGGACGGCGTGCTCTGTCCCAAGGCCGTAGCCAACGAAGCCGCAGTATATGCACTCACCGATGTCGCGTGCGTTGCTTGGGATTGGGAGAAACGCCATGGCTTCCGCTATTGATGCCAATGTCGGCCATGAGCGGCGGGCACATGCATGCGAAGCGCCGCTTGTGTCCGTCCTTTGCCGGTTAGGCTCACGTTGGCAGGGCTGATGCGATGCAATTCCACGCACGGATTCCTTTATAGTTCCAAAGTAGTTAGCTTGATTTTCTTTTGAGACAAAGTCAAAGAAGTTAGCTCAGCTCACAGTGTTCCGCTCAAGGTGACTGCGTCGCTCGCGGCGGCCAGGCCCACTGTTTCTCCCACGCCGCCCTGACCATGTTGGGGTATTCCGGCTGACCCAGACTGCCGTTGTAGCGGCCGAGAGCACGATACAGGTCGCCGTTTTCAATGTCGAGGTAGTGGCGCAGGATGGTGCAACCGTAGCGCAGGTTAATGCGCAGATGGAACAAGTTGTTTTCCTTCTGCCCGATCAGCTTGACCCAGAACGGCATCACCTGCATGTAGCCACGTGCGCCGGCACCTGACGTTGCGTATTTGTGGAAGCCGCTTTCGACCTGGATCAGTCCCAATACCAATTGCGGGTCGAGGCCGGCGCGCTTGGCTTCGTAGTAGACCGTTTTGAGAAAATCACTGCGTGCGTCGGCTCATGTGGTGTCCGTGGGCTGTGGTGCTTCCAAGCCGTCACCGTATCGGGTGCGACTCATGAACGCACCATCACCGGCGGCGGTACCGCCAGTGTGAAGCTGGCGCAGTTTCGCGCCGTCAATACTCTGTTGGGTAATTTGAAGACCGCATTCTCCGGTACCTATCATGCGTTCAATTTCGCCAAGTACGCCCATCGTTACCTCGCTGAGTTCCAATATCGGTTCAATCGTCGCTTTGATCTGTCCGTTATTCTGGACAGACTGCTGCGCGCGTCGTCTGCCACGTCGCCGGATCCCGAGCGTTTCATTCGTACGGCTGAACAATGTGGCTAATTAGGTAAGACGTTGCGTTCAACCGAGTTACAACTTGGTGCGTCCCGCACCATAACAATGCCCGCAAACTCCTCCGCACCGGCCTTGCACCCGCCTGTCACCCCGAAAAGCCGCATAAAAACATGAGCATGAGGTGTGCCTCCGCCGGTGGCACTGTTTCTGCTTAGTCCCCTCCTTGTCGGGTATTACGATTGTTGGTTTTGGTAATAATCTTGATCAATCCATTCCAAGGAGTTTTCCCATGAGCTTGAAGAACACCAGTACGACAATGAAGCGCTGGGTCGCGCGATTGTTGATGCCAGCGGCGGCGTTGGTGGCGCTGTCTGCCAACGCGGCGCCGCTGAAGATCGGCTACAGCGATTGGCCCGGTTGGGTGGCGTGGCAGGTGGCGATTGAAAAGGGTTGGTTCAAGGAGGCGGGCGTCGACGTGAAGTTCGAATGGTTCGACTATTCCGCTTCGATGGATGCCTTTGCCGCAGGCAAGCTCGACGCGGTCACCATGACCAATGGCGATGCGCTGGTCACCGGCTCCGGCGGCGGCAAGAGCGTGATGGTGATGCTCACCGATTATTCCAACGGCAACGATGTGATCGTCGGCAAGGCGCCGATCAAGTCGCTCAAGGACCTGAAGGGTAAGAAGGTCTCGGTCGAAATGGGTCTGGTTGAGCATTTGCTGCTGCTCAATGGTCTGAAGAAGGCGGGCATGAAGGAATCAGACGTGACGCTGGTCGCTGCCAAGACCAACGAGATGCCGCAGATGCTGGCCTCCGGCGACGTGGCCGCGGTGGGCTGCTGGCAACCCATCGCCAATGCAGCGATGAAGGCGGTGCCGGGGTCGCACCCGGTGTACACCTCTGCCGACGAGCCGGGCCTGATCTATGACGTGGTCGCGGCAACGCCGACCAGCGCCAAGACCCGCCGCGCCGAGTGGTTGAAGGTACTGAAGGTATGGGACAAGGTTGTTGCCTATATTGAAGACCCCAAGACTCAGGCCGACGCAGTGAAGATCATGGCGGCGCGTTCCGGTGTCAGCCCGGCCGAGTACCTGCCGCTGCTCAAGGGTACCAAGCTGTTGAGTCTGGCCGAAGGCAGGAAGATCTATGTCAAGGGCACGGGCTTCGGTTCGCTCTATGGCTCGACCAAGATCGTCGATGACTTCAATGTCGCCAACAAGGTGTACAAGGCGCCTGAGAATATCGACAGTTATCTTGATCCGTCTTTTACCAACGCCAAGTAAGCAGCAAGGCCACCGGACCTGGATCGGGCGGCGATGAAGGCAATATCTCATTGGCGAAGTGCGGGCGCGACGAACCGTCGCCGTGCCTTGCTGACGCTGGGTTCCTTCATCCTGCCTGTCCTGGTTTGGTGTCTGGTCAGCTATGTGCCCTTCATCTGGCATCCGAAGGTGATGGTGGCCAACCCCGGCGGCGTGGATTATTTCGCCACCGGCATGCTGGTGGATCGCGCCGAGTTCAGCGATCAGGCGCACCTGATGGAGCAAGGCGGTCTTGCCCTGCCCACAGGCAAGCCGGCCAATCCGATCTACCTGCCCGCGCCGCATGAAGTGGCGCGCGCGCTTTACACGGGCTTCACCACCGCGCCGGAACAGCGCGATGCGCCATGGCTGCATCAGAGTTTGTGGCACAGCATCCAGGTCATCTTCTGGGGCTTCGTGATTTCCTCCTTGTTCGGTGTGCCGCTGGGCATCCTCTGCGGCACTTACGCCACGCTGGGCCGGCTCAATGAACCCTTCGTCGAATTCTTCCGCTACCTGCCGGCGCCGGCCTTCGGCGCATTGGCGGTGGCGGTGCTGGGCATCTACGACGGACCGAAAATCGCCGTCATCGTCATCGGCACCTTCTTTCAGCAGGTGCTGATCATCGCCAACACCACGCGCAAGCTCGATGCGACCATTCTCGAGGCGGCGCGTACGCTGGGCACGCGCGGCGTGCGCCTGCTGACCAAAGTGGTGGTGCCGGGCATCCTGCCCGATCTCTATCGCGACCAGCGCATTCTGCTCGGCTGGGCGTGGACCTATCTGATCGTCGCCGAGCTGATCGGCACCAGCACCGGCATTACCTGGTTCATCACCCAGCAGGCGCGCTACCAGCATTTCGAAAACGTCTACGCGGCGATCATCATCATCGGCATCATCGGCTTTGGCAGTGATCTGCTGTTGGCTCGCCTTGGCCACAAGCTGTTCCCGTGGGATCGCACGCAGGATCGCGCATGAATAAAGCCCTTGAGCTGCCGAGCTATCTCGAACAGTCTGACGCCGTTCGCGCCCGCTTCGACCGTTTGAAGCAACGCGAAGTCATTCTCGAGGTGCGTGATCTGGGCAAGCGCTTCGGCGTCACGCAGGGCGAGGTGGAAGCGCTGCGCAACATCAACTTCAAGGTGCATCGGCGCGAGTTCGTCTGCGTCATCGGCCCCTCCGGCTGCGGTAAGTCCACGCTGATCCGCATCCTTGCCGGTCTCGAAAGCCACAGCAGCGGCGAGGTGCTGCTCGACGGCAAGCCGGTCGCCGGGCCGGGCCAGGATCGCGGCATGGTGTTCCAGGGCTACTCGCTGTTTCCGTGGTTGACCGTCAAGAAGAACGTCATGTTCGGCCCCGAGGTCAATGGACGCGGACACGACACTGCCGAGCAGGACGCACTGACGTGGCTGGATCTGGTGGGCCTCTCCAAGTTCGCCAATGCTTACCCGCACCAGCTCTCCGGCGGCATGCGGCAGCGCGTGGCGATCGCCCGCGCGCTGGTCAATCAACCGCGCATCCTGCTCATGGATGAGCCCTTCGGTGCGCTCGATGCCCAGACGCGTTGCAAGATGCAGGCGCACCTGCTCGACATCTGGCGCAACATCGACATTACCATCCTGTTCATCACCCATGATCTCGACGAGGCGATCTATCTCGCCGACCGCATTCTGGTGCTCAAGGCGCATCCGGGCGAAGTGCAGGAATTGATCGAGGTGCCGGTGCCGCGGCCACGTTCATCGGGTCAGTTCACCAGCGCCGAGTTCATCGCCACCAAGGCGCGCCTCGATGCGCTGATTCACCCGCCGCTTGAAGAACACTCGCAAGAAGATCAGGGGGTGAAGCCGCATTTGATCCGGCTCACCAATGTTGCTGACAACGTCGAATAGAAAGCTGCCCATGCGCTGGTCTGATCTCACCTGGTCCGAATTGCCCGCCGTGCTGGAGCACGCGGGCCATGCCGCCATGCTGCCGGTGGGCGCCACCGAGCAGCACGGCCCGCATCTTGGCTGCGGTGTGGACTCGGTCATCGCCGAGCAGCTCTGCGCCGCGGTCGCCGCCAAGACCGGTGTGACTATGCTGCCGACCCTGCCCTATGGCTGCTCGCTCGGCCACAGTCGGCGTTGGCCGGGCACCATCGCGCTGACGCCGCCGCTGCTGATCGAGCTGGTCAAACAGATCGGCGAGTGGGCCTACCACAGCGGCGTGCGTCGGCTGTTCATCGTCAATGCCCACGTCACCAATGCCGCGCCGCTGCGCTGCGCGCTGGAAATGCTGCGCGCCGAGCACGACGACCTGATGGTAACGGTGCTCAACACAGCGACCCTGAGCGAACGGGTGCGCCAGTTCCACGCCGCCGATGCGGCTGACTGGCATGCCAACGACGCCGAGACTTCGCTGATGCTGGCCATCGCCCCGCAAGGCGTGCGCCCCAACAAGCTGGCCGAGGCCGACGATCCGGACCGCACCGGCGGCTGCATCTTCGCCCATCCGGTCAATCGTACCAGCCTGAACGGCGTCACCGGCACGCCCAGCATCGCCACGGCTGAGAAAGGCCAACAGTGGTTCGACTGGCTGGTGGAAGACCTCGGTGACTTGGTGCAAAAAGGGTGCCGAGAAACCCCGCCGCTTGAGTCCTCCTATTTCAACCAAGTTTGATCTCTACGACAAGGACCACTTATGAAAGCGTCACACGACAACTCGCACGACACCTCGCTCCTGCAACAGGAGCTGATCGCCAAAGGCGTCAAGTATTGCATCGGCGCCTACGTGGATATTCACGGTGTGCCCAAGGCCAAGGTGGTGCCCATCGCCCATCTCGGGCACATGGCCAAGGGCTCGGAGCGCTACACCGGCTATGCGCTCGACGGCCTCGGCCAGGCGCCCAATGACGACGAGATCACTTCGGTGCCTGACTTCAGCCGACTGATCCAGTTGCCGTGGGAACCAAAGATCGCATGGATTCCCGCCGACAATTATTTTCAGGGCAAGCCCTATGCGCTCAATACCCGCGTCGCGTTGCAGAACCAGTTGGCCGAAGCAGCCAAGCTCGGCTTCGGCATGAACCTTGGCATCGAATGCGAAATATTTTTGCTGCGGCAGAACGCCGACGGCAGTCTGTCGGTGCCCGACCCCGAAGACAAACTGACCAAGTCCTGCTACGACGTGCGCGGCTTCACCAACAGTTTCGGCTGGCTCGACAAGATGGCAACGGCGATGAACGGCCTTGGCTGGGACTTGTATTCCTTCGACCACGAAGACGCCAATGGCCAGTTCGAGTTTGACTTCAATTACGCCGACGCGCTGACCACCTGCGACCGCCTCACCTTCTTCCGCTTCATGGCCAAGCACTACGCCAAAGAGGAAGGCCTGCTCGCGACGATGATGCCCAAGCCCTTCGCCGACAAGACCGGCAACGGCGCCCACTTCAACATGTCGCTCTACGGTCTGGAAAGCGGAACCAATCTGTTCGCCTGCGACCCCAGCGAAGATCCGCGCGGCATCGGCCTGACCAAGCTCGGCTACCAGTTTGTCGCCGGCATTCTCAAGCACGGCCGCGCGCTATGTGCCGTCTTCGCACCCACGGTCAACAGCTACAAACGCCTGGTGCGGCGCGGAGCGATGAGCTACTTCTCCTGGGCCCCGGTGTTCAACTCCTACGGCTCCAACAACCGCACCAACTCGGTTCGCATTCCGGCCGGTGGCGGGCGCTGCGAATCACGCAATGCCGACGGCGCCGTCAATCCTTATCTTGCCGCGACGCTGGCGCTCGCGGCGGGGCTGGAAGGCATCCGCGAAGGACTTGATCCGGGCAAGCCCAACGAAGACAACCTCTATGATATCGGCGAGGCGGAGCGCCGCGCGCGCGGCATCGAGTTTCTGCCGCAGACATTGCAGGAGGCTGTCGCCGCCTTCGCCGCAGATCCGCTGGTGGAGGCCGTGCTCGGCAAGGAATTGAAGGACGAGTTCATCCGCTATAAAACCGAGGAGTGGGAGACCTACCACCTCAGCGTCAGCAAATGGGAAGTCGAGCGCTACAGTTACATGTTCTGACCCGTTACGAAATAGACCAACGAAAGTGACTTCGATGACGGAAAGGCACAGGTGTACGAACAAGGGGAGGCTCCCCTTGTATATCCCCCTATATCGGAACAAGGGGGCACGCCCCCTTCCCACGGTCGGCTTTGCACAGCCGACCGGCTGCGGCGGCGCGAAGCCATGCTCCGCGAAACCCCGCCTTCGCCCCCGAAGCGTCTGCTCTATTGAGATTGTCTACACTGATGAAAAAAAATACCAAGGAGAAAATTTCCAGTCTGGTTAGCCGCGTCAGTATTTCGCTGCCGCCGCATCTGCTGACCGAGCTGGATCGCATGGTGGAAAGCCGTGGCTATATCAGTCGCTCTCAGGCTATCGGCGACATGGTCAACTACCAGCTCGCCGAGCACAAGCGCACGCTGGGCAACGAGGTGATGGTCGGCACCATCACGCTGCTCTATGATCGCTTGACCAGCGGCTTGCAGAAAAAGCTCGCCGATCTGCAATACAAATATATTGACGAAGTCATCAGCTCTCTGCACGTGCACCTGACCGAGGATCAGTTGATGGAAGTCATTCTGGTGCAGGGGCCCGCCGACAAATTGCAGGAAATCGCCAACGAGCTGATCACCCTGCGGGGCATCATCACCGGCCGCTTGGAGTTGCTGGCGGCGGCCATCCCGCCGGTGCATCCGCTGCCGGCCGGAAAAGTCGCCGCGAAGCTCAGTGAAGTTTCACGTAAAGCCAAGCCAAGGAAAACATGACTGCCGCAAATCCGATTCCAACCGGCAGCCTGCTCTGGGAGCACACGGTGCCCGCCGGTACCCACTGGTCCGGGCTGCTGCGCCGGGGCACGGCACTGCGATTGATCGACCTCGCCGGCGGCGCCAACTGCTCGGTTATTTTCTTCAACCCTGAAGAGAAGCTGGAGCGCTACAACATGCCCGACACGCTCAAAGCCCAGCACACCGGCATGCTCACGCGCGGCCACTGCCTTTACTCCGACATGGGCCGCATTTTTTGCTCCATTATCAGCGACACGGTCGGCTGGCACGATCCACTGTGCGGTGTTACCGATGCCGCCATGACCCGTGCGAAATACGGCGAATCGCATTACCAGCAGCAGCGCAACGAGATGGTGCGCAACGGCCGCGACTCGCTGCTGGTCGAGTTGGGAAAGTACGGTTTGGGCAAGCGTGACCTGGGGCCCACGGTCAATTTTTTCAGCAAGGTCAGCGCCGACACGGAAGGCAAGCTGGTGTTTCACGGGGGGCATTCCAAAGCCGACGATTTCGTGGACCTGCGTTTCGAGATGAATGCACTGGTCTGCCTGAGCACCGCGCCGCATCCGCTGGATACCCGCCCGACCTATGCGCCGGGCGCCATTCAGCTTGTCGCATGGCACGCGGGTTTGGCGGCCGGCGACGATGACTGCCGCAACTTCTGCCCGGAAAATCAGCGCGGCTTCATCAACACCGAACGCTATGTCGTCGCTTAGACCCCGGACTTCGTCGTTCCCGCGCAGGCGGGAACCCAGCGTCTTTTCCTGTCGAACGTCACTGGAGGTGTTTGATTTCCTTCGAATCATAGGGGACTCAGCATGTCGCTAATCACCAGTTCTCTTGACCCGCAACGTGCCGTGATCGACGAGGTCTGCCGCGCCGGTGAGCCGTGGATCAAGACCCTGCGCCGCGGCCAGATATTCCGCATTCTCGACCTGGAGGGCAATCAGGCCGTGGACACCTTGTTTTATTCCGCGACCGATCCTGAAGAGCACTACAGCGCCACCGATACGGTCATGCATCAGGGCGCGCTCTACCTCACCACGAGATCGGTGCTCTATTCCAGCGAGGGCAATCCCATGCTGACCATCATCGCCGACACCTGTGGCCGCCACGATACGCTGGGCGGCGCCTGCGCTGCCGAGAGCAACACGGTTCGCTATGCGCTGGACAAACGCCACATGCACAGTTGCCGCGACAACTTCCTGCACGGCCTCGCCCATTGCGATTGCCACGATGCAGGCGCCGCGAAACTGGGACTGGGCAAGCGCGACCTGATGCCCAACATCAATTTCTTCATGAACGTGCCGGTGACGCCCGATGGCAAACTCAGCTTCGAGGACGGCATTTCCGGCGCCGGGAAATACGTGGAAATGCGCGCTGAAATGGATGTGGTGTGCCTGATCTCCAATTGCCCGCAACTCAATAACCCTTGCAACGCCTACAATCCGACGCCGGTGCGGCTGTTGGTGTGGAACCCGCAATAACTTGACGCCATCGCAGGACGGCCTGCGATGCAGACATGAGCAATGCGGGACGGCCCGCACCCGGTGACCCATGTTCAAGAAAGTACTGATCGCCAATCGCGGCGCCATCGCCTGCCGCATCCAGCGCACGCTGAAAAAATTGGGCGTTGCTTCGGTCGCGGTTTACTCCGAAGCCGACGCCAGCGCCCGCCATGTGTTGGACGCCGACGAGGCCTATCTGCTTGGCCCGGCGCCTGCGGCGGAGAGTTATCTCAAGGCAGAAAAAATACTTGAGATCGCAAAAGCCTGCGCTGCCCAAGCCATCCATCCGGGCTACGGCTTCCTCTCCGAGAACCCCGACTTTTCCGAAGCCTGCGCCGTGGCCGGTATCGCCTTCATCGGCCCTACCGCCCAGCAGATGCGGGCTTTCGGCCTCAAGCACACGGCGCGCGAACTGGCCGAAAAAAACGGCGTGCCGCTGTTGCCGGGTTCCGGTCTGCTCGGCGATGTTGGCCACGCGGCAGCGGAGGCGCGCCGCATCGGCTATCCGCTGATGCTCAAGAGCACGGCCGGCGGCGGCGGAATCGGCATGCGTTTGATCTGGAGCGAGGACCAGCTCGCGGAAGCTTATGGCTCGGTAGATCGGCTGGCCCGAGCCAATTTCAAGGAGGCCGGCCTGTACCTGGAAAAGTATGTGGAGCAGGCGCGCCACATCGAAGTCCAGATTTTTGGCGACGGCAAGGGCGGCGTGATCGCTTTGGGAGAGCGCGATTGCTCGGTGCAGCGACGCAACCAGAAAGTGGTGGAAGAAACACCGGCGCCCGGTCTCACGGATGCGCAACGCGCACAACTACTGGATACCGCCGTGCGTCTGGGCAAGGCGGTTAACTACCGCTCGGCCGGGACTGTGGAATTCGTCTACGACGCGAGCAACGGCGAGTTCTATTTCCTCGAAGTGAACACGCGCTTGCAGGTAGAACATGGCGTCACCGAACAAGTGACGGGCATCGATCTGGTGGAATGGATGGTGAGCCTGGCGGCAGGCGAACTGTCCGCGTTAAACAGTTTTCGCATTCGGCCCAAGGGTGCCGCCATCCAGGTGCGTCTCTATGCCGAGGATCCAAACAAGAATTTCCAACCTTCGGCCGGATTGCTCACAGCGGTTCGCTTTCCCACCGACATTCGCGTCGACGCTTGGGTAGAGAGCGGCAGCGTCGTGCCGCCCAACTACGACCCGATGCTGGCCAAGCTGATCGCCTGCGGCGCGACGCGCGAGGAGGTGCGTCACAAACTCATCGCCGCGCTTGAAGCGAGTGAGGTGGCGGGCATAGAGACCAATCGTGCTTATCTGTCACAGGTGCTTGCTACGCCGGAGTTCATCGCCGGCAAGCAAACCACGCGCATGCTCGCCGCTTTCCACTATCGGCCCGCCACGATAGACGTGCTGGAACCGGGCGTGCAATCGAGCGTTCAGGATTGGCCCGGCCGACAGGGTTATTGGGATGTCGGTGTGCCGCCCTCGGGACCGATGGATGGTTTGTCGATGCGGCTCGCCAACCGGCTGGTGGGCAATGCCGAAGGTGCAGCGGCGCTGGAACTGACGGCCACCGGGCCGACACTGAAATTCAACTGCGACAGCGTGGTCGCCTTGAGCGGCGCAGCGATGCCCGCCACCCTCGACGGCGTCGCGCTCAATTTCTGGCAGGCTCAGTCGGTGAGGGCCGGCAGCGTGCTGAAGATCGGCGCTGTCGTCGGGGCAGGGCTGCGCAGTTATCTTGCCGTGCAGGGCGGCTTCGATGTGCCTGACTACCTTGGCTCCAAGTCCACCTTCACGCTCGGCCAGTTCGGTGGCCACGGCGGACGCACGCTGCGTGCCGGCGACGTGCTGCACGTCACGCCAGCCCACGCCGCGGACATGGCCAGTGCACAACGCCGGACCGCACTGAAGCCTTCGCTGCGGATACCGCTGAACCACGCCTGGGACATCGGCGTGCTTTACGGCCCGCACGGCGCACCGGATTTTTTTACCGATGCCGACATTGAGATCTTCTTTTCGACCGGGTGGGAAGTGCACTACAACTCCTCGCGCACCGGCGTTCGCTTGATCGGACCGCGGCCGCAGTGGGCGCGCACCGATGGTGGCGAAGCGGGCCTGCATCCTTCCAACATTCACGACAACGCCTACGCCATCGGCGCGGTCGACTTCACCGGCGACATGCCGGTGATCCTCGGTCCCGATGGCCCCAGTCTGGGCGGTTTCGTCTGTCCGGCTACCATCGTCCAGGCCGAGTTGTGGAAGATGGGCCAGCTCAAGCCGGGCGACACCGTGCGCTTCAAACGCGTCACCCGGCAGCAGGCCAACGCGATGCAAAAAGCACAGGATGCAGCCTTGCATAGTCTCGCTGCGCCGGCCTTCGCCATGCTGTCGGCCCTTCATGCGCCGCTGGCTTCGCCGCTGCTGCGCCATCTGGCAGTGCACGGGGAGAAGCCTGATCTCGTCATCCGCCAATCCGGCGAAGCCAGTCTGTTGATCGAGCTGGGACCGCTGGTGCTCGACCTGGAGTTGCGCTTTCGCATCCAGGCGCTGATGAACGCCGTCAGGACAGAGATCGCCGCCGGACGCATGGCCGGCGTGCTGGATCTGACGCCGGGTATACGCTCGCTACAGATTCATTTCGATCCCCGCGTCGTTGATCAGGATGCGCTCATCGCGACAGCGATCACGCTCGAAGCAGCCCTGCCCAACCTCGACGACATGGCGGTGGAATCCCGCATCGTCCATCTGCCATTGTCGTGGGATGACCCGGCGACGCGACTCGCCATCGAGAAGTACATGCAGTCGGTGCGGCCCGATGCGCCCTGGTGCCCGAGCAACATCGAGTTCATCCGCCGCATCAACGGCCTCGCCTCCATCGAGGACGTATACAAGGTGGTGTTCGAGGCGAGCTATCTGGTGCTGGGCCTCGGCGATGTGTACCTCGGCGCGCCGGTGGCGACGCCGCTCGACCCACGCCACCGGCTGGTCACCACCAAGTACAACCCGGCCCGTACCTGGACGCCGGAGAACGCCGTGGGCATCGGTGGCGCTTATCTGTGCGTGTACGGCATGGAAGGGCCGGGCGGCTACCAGTTCGTCGGCCGCACGGTGCAGATGTGGAACCGCTATCGCGTCACCGCCGATTTCACCAAGCCCTGGCTGCTGCGCTTCTTCGATCAGGTGCGCTTTTATGCGGTGAGCGAAACCGAGCTGCTGCGACTGCGCGAGGATTTCATCGCCGGAAAGTTCCAGCTCAAGGTGGAGCCCACTCACTTGCGCCTGCGTGACTACCGTGGCTTTCTGCAAACGAACTCGGTATCCATTGCCGCCTTCAAGGCCAAGCAGCAAGCGGCCTTCGAGGCCGAGCGCGAGCGCTGGGAGGCCGCAGGTCAGGATGTAGTGGCATCCGACATCACGGTCGCCGAGGCCGGGCCCGACAGCGAGCTGGACTTGCCACCCAACGCGCGTCCCGTAGCGACTCAGGTCGCGGGCAGCGTGTGGAAGCTGGAAGCGAAAGTCGGCGACGCCGTGCAGGAGGGGCAGACCCTCGTCATCGTGGAATCCATGAAGATGGAGATTCCGCTGCTCGCACCATGCAGCGGAAAGTTGACCCACCTGTTCTGCAAGGAAGGCGGCACAGTGGCCGCCGGTCAGGACTTGCTGGTGATAGCGGCGGAAGAATGAACATGAACACGCTGAGTTTCGATATCGCCACGCTCAGCGCCGCCTACGCGGATGGCGGCCTCACGCCCGTGGCCTTGGTGGAGGAGATCATTCGCCGCACTGCAGACGATCCGAATAATGTCTGGATCCATCGTCTATCCGATACGGCACTGCGCGAGTACGCGAAGTCATTGGGCGGCCGAGACAGTGCGACCCTGCCACTGTATGGCATTCCCTTCGCCATCAAGGACAACATCGACCTGGCCGGCGTACCCACCACGGCTGGTTGCCGCGAGTACGCCTACGCGCCAACCCGGCATGCCTTCGTCGTGCAGCGGCTGATCGATGCCGGCGCGATTCCCATTGGCAAGACCAACCTCGACCAATTCGCCACCGGCCTCAACGGCACACGCTCGCCGTTCGGCGCCTGCCGCAATGCCTTTAATCGGGATTACATCTCCGGCGGTTCCAGTTCCGGCTCGGCGGTTGCGGTGGCGCTAGGCTATTGCAGCTTTTCGTTGGGCACCGACACCGCGGGTTCCGGCCGCGTACCGGCCGCCTTCAACAACATCGTCGGCCACAAGCCCAGCCTGGGATGGCTTTCGTCTACAGGACTGGTGCCGGCCTGCCGCTCGCTCGACACGATCTCGATCTTCGCCCTCACTGCGC
>JAYUGL010000313.1:0-21722 GCA_043738385.1 Sterolibacteriaceae bacterium | reverse complement strand
ATGCGGCTGTCCATCATCGTGCCCATGCTCAACGAAGCCGCGGGCATCGTCGCGACGCTCGGCGCCCTGGCACCGTTGCGGGCGCGCGGACACGAAGTGATCGCCGTCGATGGCGGCAGTCACGACGGCACCGCCGCGCTGTGCCGGGGACGCGCCGATAGGGTGGTCACCGCCGCGCGCGGCCGGGCGCGCCAAATGAACGCCGGCGCCCGGCTGGCCTCGGGCGACGTGCTGGTTTTTCTGCATGCCGACACGATCTTGCCAGCCCATGCCGACGCGCTGGTCAGTGAGGCGCTCAAGCTGGGCGCGCAATGGGGCCGCTTCGATATCCGCATCGCGGGACGGTCACGGCTGTTTCCCCTGATCGCAGCGCTCATGAACCTGCGGTCTCTCTTGAGCGGCATCGCCACCGGCGACCAGGCCATGTTCATACGGCGTGATTTGTTCATCGACATTGGCGGTTTTCCGGTGCAACCCTTGATGGAGGATATCGAACTCTCCCATCGGCTGCGCTTGCTCGGTCGTCCCGCCTGCCTGCACGAGCGCGTGGTGACTTCGGGCCGGCGCTGGGATGCGAACGGCGTGTGGCGCACCACGCTGCTGATGTGGCGGCTGCGCTGGCGCTACTGGCGCGGCACGCCCGTCGAAGAGTTGGCGAAGGCCTATCCATGAACTGCGCCGTGATCATCATGGCCAAGGCACCGGTCGCCGGTTATGCCAAGACGCGCCTCATCCCGGCGCTCGGTGCCGACGGCGCGGCGGCGCTTGCTGGGTGCCTGCTGCGATATGCGGTCGATCAGGCGCTGGAAGCCGCCATCGGTCCGGTTGACCTGTGCTGTGCGCCGGACACCGATCATCCGAGTTTCACCCGCTACTCGAGGTGTGAAGGGCTCGCGCTGTCGCGGCAGGGCGAGGGCGATCTCGGCCAACGCATGGCGCGCGCGCTGGATCGATGGGTCATTCCCCGTGGCCGCGCCTTGCTGATCGGCACCGACGCCCCGGCGCTCGACGCCGCCATGCTGCGTCGCGCATCGCGCGCGCTGGACCATGACGATATCGTCTTCATCCCCGCGCATGACGGCGGCTACGCCCTGGTCGGGCTGAACCGGCCTGCGCCGCAACTCTTTGTCGACATGGTCTGGAGCACGCCCACGGTGATGCGCGAGACGCGCCTGCGGCTCACCGCGTGCGGCTTGCGTCATGCCGAACTGCCGCCGGTGGCGGACATTGATGATGAGACCGACCTCGCGCATTTGCCGCCGGCATGGCGCGGCGCTCTTGCAACGGCCGGACAGGCGCGGGAATGAAACGCCTGTTGCTGATCGGCGCCGGACACGCCCACGCGCAGGTGTTGCGCGACTGGATCGCGTCGCCCTTGCGCGGTTGTGAACTGACGATCGTTTCGCCTGCCGCGCTCGCCCCCTATTCCGGCATGGTGCCGGGCTGGCTGGCGGGCCGTTACCGGTTCGATGAGATATGCATCGACTTCGCCGCGCTCGCGGCCCGCGCCGGGGCGCGCCTCATCATCGACGAACTGGTCAGTCTCGACCCGGAGCGACGGCAGGTGCAACTGCGCGGCGGCACCATGCTTGACTACGACGTGCTGTCGCTCAATGTCGGCTCGACGCTAAATCCCCCGCGTGTCGCCGGTGCGCGCGTCCTCCCGCTGCGTCCGTTGGGCGGGCTGCGGCAGGCATGGGAGCCGCTACTCGACGAACTGGCCGCATCCGCCGCGCCGTTGACGGTCACCGCGGTTGGCGGCGGCGCGGCGGGCGTGGAGTCGCTGCTGGCCGTGTTGGCGCGGCTGCGCGCCATGCAACCCGGCCGCGATATTCACGGCGATGTGTTTTGCCGGGATGCGCTGCTGCCAGAGTTGCCGGCCGCCGCGCGCCGCGCCGCGCTCACGGCGCTTGCCGCCGCCGGTGTGAAGGTCACGCTCAACATGCCGTTGCGCGCCGCCGCCATCCGCCCGGGCGACTTGCTGCTATGGGCGACCGGCGCCGAAGCGCACGGCTGGCAGCAGCGCAGCGGGCTCGCGGTCAGCGCGCGCGGATTCATCCGCATCGACCGCCATTTGCGCTCCCTGTCGCACCCGCAAGTGCATGCCGTCGGCGACTGCGCCGAGTGGGCCGAGCCCCTGCCCAAGGCGGGCGTCTACGCCGTGCGCATGGGCCCCGTGTTGGCGCGCAACCTGCGCGCTGCGTTGACGGCTGGCAAACCGGCGATCTACGCGCCCCAACGCCGCGCACTCAAGCTGCTGTCCACCGGCAACGGCCAAGCCATCGCGTCGTGGGGGCGCTGGTCGGTCAATGGCCGTTGGGTCTGGCGCTGGAAAGATTTCATTGATCGCGCTTTCATCCGCCGCTTCGCCGTCGCCGGTGGACCTGACGCAAGTGCGATGACGCCGCGTGTCCAATCACACAACCCGCCGACAAGGAGCCTCCTGTGACGCTATTCCTGATATTCGCCGCCGCCCTGTTCGTGGCCTATGCCAACGGCGCCAACGACAACTTCAAGGGCGTCGCCACGCTGTTTGGCAGCGGCGCCGCCAGCTATCGTCAGGCCATCGCCTACGGCACGGCGGCGACTTTCGCGGGTAGCATCGCCTCGATTTTCCTCGCGGCGGAACTGGTGCATGCCTTCTCGGGCAAGGGGCTGGTGCCTGACGCGGTGGCCGCTTCACCGTACTTTCTGCTGGCCGTCGCTATTGGCGCGGGTTGCACCATCATTCTGGCGACGCGGCTGGCCTTCCCGACGTCCACCACCCACGCCCTGACCGGTGCCCTGGTCGGTGCCGGCGCGATGGCCGCGGGCAGCAACCTGAATCTGAGTGTGCTCGGCAGCACTTTTTTCCTGCCCTTGCTGCTCTCGCCATTGTTATCGCTGGCGATCACCATCGGCGCTTACCGGCTGCTGCGGCAGGTGCCGAAAAAGCTCGGGCTGCGCAAGGATTCCTGCCTTTGCGTCGGCCGAGCACCTATCGCCGCGCCGGTGCTGACGATGAGCGGCAGCGGCGTCGCCTATCCCTTTTCTTCCACCCTGACGGCATCGATCGGCGATGCCGGCGTCTGCGTCGAACGCTACCCGGGGCGGCTGTTGGGCGTATCGGCGCAGCAGTTGTTGACGACGGCGCATTTTCTCAGTGCCGGCGTCCTGAGTTTCGCGCGCGGCCTCAACGACACGCCGAAGATCGTTGGCCTGATGCTGGTGATCCAGGCGCTTGATGTGCGTCTGGGCATGGCGACGGTGGCGCTGGCGATGGCCGTTGGCGGCCTGCTCAATGCGCGCAGGGTGGCGCATACGATGAGCCGCAAGATTGCCACGATGAATGATGGCCAGGCCTTCACCGCCAACCTGGTCAGCGGCCTGCTGGTGATCGGCGCCAGCCAGCTCGGCATGCCGGTATCGACGACGCATGTCTGCGTCGGCGCGATCAGCGGCCTGGGCGTGCTCAACGGCTCGGCCAACACCAGCGTGCTGCGCAACATCGTGTTGTCGTGGGTATTGACGCTGCCCATCGCGGCGGCAGTCGCCGCGACCGCCTGGTGGTGCGCCAACCCGACCTAGCCGCCACGCGAAATATCTCGTCAAACTTCAACCACGATCGACAAAACCCCATGACCGACCACCACGAACAAACATATTTGGCGACCACCCACGACGTCTATAAAGAAGCGGCGCTCACGCCCGACATCGGCCTGTGCTGCACCACCATGCCGGTCTGGCAACTGCCGGAATTGAACATCCCCAAGCGCATGCTGGAGATGAATTACGGCTGCGGCAGCACCGTGCATCCGCGTGATCTGGTGAATCAGCCGAAGATTCTGTACGTCGGCGTCGGCGGCGGCATGGAGCTGTTGCAATTCGCCTATTTCAGCCGCCGGCCCGGCGCCGTGATCGGCCTGGACGTGGTCGATGAAATGATCGAGGCCAGCCGCGCCAATCTGATCGCCGCGCGGGAAAGCAACGTCTGGTTCAGTCCGGATTACATCGATCTGCGGCGCGGCGACGCCCTGTCGCTGCCGATTGAGAGCGACAGCATCGACGTCGCGGCGCAAAACTGCCTGTTCAATATTTTCCGTGAAGACGATCTGAAAGCGGCGCTGGCCGAGATGTATCGGGTGCTCAAGCCGCGCGGACGATTGATCCTGTCCGACCCGGTGTGCGACCAGACCATGCCGCAAAATTTGCTCGACGATGACCGTCTGCGCGCGATGTGCCTGTCCGGCGCGATTCCGCTGGCGCAGTACATCAAGCGCCTGACCGACACCGGCTTCGGCACCATCGAGATACGCGCCAGGCGGCCCTACCGCATTCTGTCGCCCAATCACTTCGCCACCGACCGATTGATTCACATCGACAGCGTGGAGATATGCGCCATCAAGGACCCGATGCCGGCCGACGGCCCTTGCGTGTTCACCGGCTGCACGGCAATCTATTTCGGCCGCGATGAAATTTTCAACGACGGCCGTGGCCATGTGATGACCCCCAACCAGCCGCTGGCCGTCTGCGATAAGACCGCCGCTGCGTTGCTGACGCTGGGACGTGATGATCTTTATCTCTCCGCTTCCACCTGGTTCTATGACGGCGGCGGATGCTGCTGACGAACATCAGCGCGATCACGGGTCGAACGCCGACAATGACATTCACCCGCCGCCAGTGGCTGCAACGCCTGGGCTGGCTGGCCGTGCTCGCCGCAACGCGGCCCGCTCGTGCCGCGCAGTCTCGGCAATGGGACGCGCTAAAAGCGCGCATCCGCGACCGCTACCCAACCGTGCCGCAACTTCCGGTGGCGGCGCTGCATGCATGGTTGCAAGATGCCGCCCGCCCGCGTCCGCTGTTGCTCGATACGCGCACGGCGGAAGAATTCGCCGATGGTCACATCGAAGGCGCGGTACGCGTTGATTCGGTCAGTGAAGCCATGCGGCGTTTGAGCGCGCGTCCGGCCGGCACGACAGCGGTGCTCTATTGCTCGGTGGGGTATCGATCTTCAGCGATGCTCGATGCGCTAAAGGCCAAGGACGCGACATCGATCTACAACCTCGAAGGTTCGCTGTTCGAATGGGCCAATGCGGGTTACGCCGTGATTGCCGACGATGGCCGGCGCGGCAAGGTGCATCCCTATGACCGCAAGTGGGGTGCGCTGCTGCGCCGCGATCTGTGGTCGCGCGAGCCGTGATACATCAGCGCCACGATCACCAGCATCTGTACCAATGCAAGTGGCCAGGACACCGAGTAAGGAACAATGCTTCCTGCCTCGCGCCACACGCCTGCCTCGAACAAGACAGTGCTGTTGAGATAGGAGATGACGGCAACCGCGCCACCGGCCACCACCCAGCCATGGCCCAGGCGGATCGACAACGGCAGCGCCCATAGCCAGTACCACGGATTGACGACCGGAGACAGCACGATCAGTAGCGCCAGCACCATGTCGAGCGGCGGCAAAGGTGAATCGGCGGCCCAGGCGGCGCGGCGCCGCCACCTCCATCCAATCAGCGCGATGCCAAGCGTGATCGCTGCCGCAGCCAGAGTGCGCGTCCAGGGTTCCGTACAAACAATTTCCAGCAGACGATAAAACAGAGGATTGAACCGCCAGTGCTGACCAAATATGCCAAGCGCTTCGCCATCACTGCCGCCATTGATCGCTAAAAAAGGCAGGTAAAGCGCTGCGAGTGCGAGCGTCATTCCCGCGGCCACCTGAAATAACCAGCGCACGCTTGTCGCGGGGAAAAATGTATTGGATTCCGTGGTCATCGGTGCCAACAAAAGTAACGGTAAAGCCACCAATGCGGCGACCTTGGTACTTATCGCGAGGCCGAGCATCAAGCCCACCCGCCACGCGAATCGCTGCTGCCAGGCCAGCATCGCCAGCAACAATAGCAGCGCCACCACGCCATCGGGATGCGCGCTGGCCATGGCTTCCTTGAGGATCAGCGGATGCACTGCGTAAGCCAGCAGCCAGCGCGCGCCAATGCCCTGCCGAACCAGCAACGCTAACACCGCCATGTCGGCGGCCAGCAGCAAGCCTTGAATGGCTTCCACTCGGCCCGGCGCGATCCAGTAAGCCAGCGCGAAAAGCCATTGCAGCAGCGGCCCATAGATGGTGGGAATGTCGGGATTGTTGATGCCGCTCAGGATATCCTGCCAGCGGGCGGGCAATTCAGCGACGCCGAAGAATGCGGCGGGCGGCAGGCGATAGGGATCAAACGCCGTCGCGGTGCGCATGCCGTCCCACAGGTAACGGAAGTGATCGTCTTCAAGCAGTGGCGAAGCTTGAATTGCGACCAGCCGCAGCACCAGTGCCAGCGCCATCACCCAGGCAATCGGCGTCCGCGAAAGACGCTGATCGAAGACGATCCACGACAACGCGCCGCCGCCGAGGACGGCGGCGGCAAGTACCGCGACCAGTTGATTCGCGCCGGCAGCCCCGGGGCTGCCGCCCCAGACCAATGACAGCGCGTCGGCGACGCCAAGCGCGGCCACGCCCCAAAAAGACCAGGGCGTGCCGGCGGGGGTTACACGCCGCCGCGACAGCGCGCCAAGACAGTTCCCTTTTGATTCCTTAATCTGCAAAAGATTTACTTGATGAGCTGTGTGTCCGGAAAGGCCGCGTGCCACCCAAACCAGAACGCGCGGTGTGCCGGCAGACGGCGCAAGGTTTCACCATTGGGGCCGGTGAGATGAGCCTCTTCCAGCCGCCATGCGCCGCCTTGGCTGTCGCGTACCGTTGCCGCGTTGTCCCAGCCGGTGAATCTGACTTCACCTGATTCGTACACCCGGTTGGCGCCGCTGGCGTCGGTCAACACCACCATCTCCATCTTGCCGATGCGCGCGTGATAGACCGGATGGGCAGCCAGAAAATCGGCGGCAATCGCCAGCGGCTTGCCTTCCGCGTGGGGCGGGCGCAGCGCGAGCACTTCGGCCTTGTTCGCCAGGCGCTGGTCACGTTGAGGTACGGTGAACATCAAGTCGTCGGTGGCGAAATAATCGCGATAAGCCACGCCTTCACCGTAGTCGCGGCGGTGGCCGGTGTCGAGCGAGAGCACCTGCGTATCCGGGTGGCGCGTGCGCCACTCCCGCCAGGTCGTGGTGACGACATAGAGCGACTTGAGCTCGATGCCCTTGCCAACCAGCGGCCCCACCACGGGCGAGCCCGTCAGCGTTGACCACAGTGATTTCGTGGCATGGTCGTACATCAGCTTGTTCGAGCGATACAAAAAGCCACTGGTGCCGAGTTCGTGCTGAACCCCGTCGACCGTCACGTCGTACAGCACCAGCGCGCCGCAGAGCGTGCAATACACGCCGGCCAGCTCGCGGCCGCCGATACGATCCTTGAACATCTCGTGCCACGCCAGGATGCGCTTGGGATAAGCGCGCACGTCGCCGTCGATGGCGACGCCGAAAACCACGTTATCGTCTTGCAGCCAGCCGGCTTCACTTGCCGGGATCATTTTCGGATTTTTGAGCGGCGGAATTCCATCGCGGCGGACGCCGCCCCAGCGTATTTCATCGAGGCGGATGAGCGACTTCGGGCGGCCTTCAAAATATTCACGAAAGCCGGCGTCAATCGGCGAGTAGAGTTGCGCCTTGAACTCGGCGTAATCCGGACGGACGGGCCGCGCGGCCGACCACAGCCACTGGTAAGCCGCGTTGTGGTCATGATCAAACGCCTGACCCGAAACCTTTTCGAGCAGATCCAGCAACTGAACCTGAACGATGGGGCTGCGCACGTAGGGAATCATTTCCACCAGCATCGCGGCCGAAGACGGATGCCAGTTTTTTTTGATCCGCGCCAGGCCGTCAAGCGCCTTCAGTTCGTCTTCGTCGACGACCGCCATGAATGTCTCCAGCGGCAGCGGATTTTGGCGCGGCGCCGGCTGCGCCGCTTGTTGGGCCTGATGCTCGCCCGCGTGCGAAATGCTGGTCAGGGCGATGCTCCCAAGCAGGAGCATCGTGCAAGTCAACCGGAAAAGCCGGGGGTAACCCTGGCGGGCGGCAGTGGGCATCGTGGAATTCTCCTGATTCGGGTTTCCATGAGACATGACGGTGATTCGCCATCCCGGCTTGCGCGGGGATGGCGAACATGATTGCTCCATGAATTTCGCTTCTCGCGCGCGACGCCACGCTCCAGCAAGCGCTATCGTCGATCGCGGCCTTGGAATATCAGAACGAGAATGCGTGCGTGTAGGAAAAGCCAATGATCTTGTCATCGTTGACGGTATTGCGCCCATTCATCAGCTTGGCCAGCGTCAGCGCGACACCTTGATTGCCGGAGATGGCGTAACCGATGCCGAGCTTGGCGACGGCGCGCTCGGCACTCACCTCCTGAAAGCGCGCCGGGGTGAAGCCCGCGCCGCCGATATCGAGATCGCCGCTGTAGTCCTTGCGCGCATAGCCCAGGCTGGCGCTCCAGTTGGGCGCGAAGCGATAACGCGCGCCAAGCTCCCAGAATTTGGCGTTGGGAACCGCGCCGGAACGGTTTTGCACACCGGCTTCGGCCCACACCCCGAACGTCGATGTCAGTTGCTTGCCGATCAGCGCGGCCAGCTCGTAACCACTTTCGTCATTGCCCAGCGCGGCGAGATGCGCGCCGTCGTAGCTGCCGTTGATGATGGCTGCCGCGCGCAAGGTCACCGTTGGTGAGCCGGGCATCTCGAATTCGTCGACCACACGCCAGTTGGCGCCGATGATGCTATCGACACGGCCGCTGTCTTTGTCGGCCGAGCCGATCCGGACACGTCCGTAGCCCAGCGTCGCGTCGAGGGAAAGCGCGTCGCTGACGCCGTAGTCAAGACGCAGCGTCGTCGTCGAGCGCTCGAACTTTGTAGCGGCTCCGCCGGTGATGGCGGAGATCGGCACCTTGGTCGAGCCGAGGTAGGCGTCGTCGCCGCTTTGTTTCGTGTAGTTGATCGTCACGGCGAGATCGCCGGGAATCGGCAGCCATGGCGAATCGCCTTCGGCCAGCGCGGTCAGTGGCAGGGTGACGATCGCCGCTGCAAGCAGGGTGCGGATATGCATGTTGGTGGTGCTCCTGTCGGTTGTCATGGGTCGGGTCACAGCTTGAAGCGGCGCTTCAGGTAAACCTCAAGCGCGTGCTTTTCGTCCGGCGTCAAATCGGCATGCATCTTGTCCATCTTGTCCATGCTTTCACCGAGCAGTTTCTTCGCCATGGGGACATCAAGGCTCTTGCCGGCCATCGAGCAGCCGGTGCAGGCGAACTTGTTGGCATAGACGCTCTTGCCCATGTTGTAGGCGGCGGCATCGCCGGTTTCGGCGCCTCCGCCGGCATCCGAACCGGAAGCCCGCGCGGCGCTCACACTCAGCGCCATGGTCAGTGCGGCGGCGCCGCACACGATCACTTTTCGAATCATGAAAAACTCCTTCTCTGGTGGTTGAACAAATCAACGCCGAGCCGTGGTGACGGCCGGCGCACTTTCGGGATGCAGATGCGAAATAGAAACCGGCAAGCGATGACGTTCGCGCCACCACAAGCGGAAGATCATGCCGAGGATGCCGAACCCGGCGCCGACCACGCCGCGCGTGGTGCCGCTGATTTTCGATTTTCCGGCGCCGCGGGCATGCCATTGCACGGGCTTTTGCCGCACGCGCAGCCCGAGCACATGCGCTCGCACCTGCATCTCGACGGTCCAGCCGAAGCCGCGGTCGCGCATGTCAAGGGCGTCAAAAGCAGCGCGACGAATCGCTCGGTACGGGCCGAGATCGCCGGCTTTCATGCGCCATATCGCACGCATCAGAAAACAGGCCAGCGCGTTGCCGAAGCGCTGCGGCAACGACATCGAACCCGCGTCGGGATCGCGCCGCAGGCCAATCACCAACTCCGCGCCGGAACGGATCGCGGCCAGCAATCCGGCGGCATCCGCCGGATCGGCCGCGCCATCGCCGTCGACAAACAACAGGATGTCGCCGCCGCTCGCGCGGACGGCTTCCCAGCAGGCCTGGCCGTAGCCCGGGCGGGGAACATCGACAACCCGCGCCCCCGCCTGGTGGGCGATCTCGCCCGTGCCGTCGCTTGAACCATTGTCGGCGACCACCACTTCGTGAATCAGGGGCGCGCCGCCGGGTGTCGTCAACGCCAGCAGCCCGATGACGATCTGTCCAATACTTGCCGCCTCGTCGCGCGCAGGGATGATCGCGCTGACAGTTGAAGAAGAAACCATCAAGAAAATCGGCAGGAGCGATCACCCGCTGCCGTCGGCTGTGGAGGAGCCGCTAGTTAATCGCTTGATCGCGCGCAACTCATCACGAAGGCATCACGCTTTGATGAACGATTACGAAAACAGGGATCGCGGAATCGAATTTCTGCAACGATTCACGCAATGGTGATTTTTTCGTGAGGATTTCCCGGCGCAAGCAGGCCACTATCGTCACCCAAAGGCGCCAAATGGATGGCGGATGCGAGCCGTTCCCCATTTGTCATGTGTCTCGCCATGCGTTTGATGCCTTAGGAGCCCACCCTCATGATGGATAATGTCGCCGACAGACTCACCCAGACCCCGTCAATGACCATCAGCCACGTTGCCCGAAAAATCCTCGTTGTGGAGGACGAACGCGATATCGCCGAACTGATCGCCTTGCATCTGTCGGATCTTCCCGCGGCGGTGACGCTGGCGCACGACGGCATTCGCGGGCTGGAACTCGCGCTGCAAGGTGACTGGGACGCCATCGTGCTCGACATTCGTCTGCCCGGCCTGAACGGCCTGGATCTTTGCCGGGAGTTGCGTGCGCAACTGTCGCATGTGCCGATCCTGATGCTCACCGTGCGCGGTGGCGAACTCGATCGCGTGCTCGGGCTAGAGCTGGGCGCGGATGACTATCTCACCAAACCCTTCAGCGTTCTGGAAATGCAGGCCCGGGTGAAAGCGCTGTTGCGCCGTTCCATGGTGAACGCGGCGCGCGCCGCCAAGGGCTCCGCCGGGGAGGTCTCCCTCATCGAGTCGGGCGCATTGCGGATTGATCGCGTGCAGCGGCGCGCGTGGATCGCCGATGTCGAGATCGTGCTCACGCCGCGAGAGTTCGACCTGTTGTGGCACTTCGCCCAGCACCCAGGTCGCGTGTTCACGCGCAGTGAATTGCTGGCCGACGTCTGGGGCTACGGGCATGACGGGTATGACCACACGGTCAACAGCCATATCAACCGGTTGCGCAGCAAGCTTGGCGACGACCGCGCGGAGTCGAGCTTCATCCACACGATATGGGGTGTCGGCTATCGCTTTGAGGTGACGAAATGAGCCCGGCCAGGCAGGTGTCGCGCGGACCGATGTGGCGACAACTGCACGTGCGCGCGGCTCTTGTCGCCGTGTCCGCGCTTGTCGTCCTCGGCGCGATGATGTTCTTCCTTCTGCGCCATTACAGCGCGCAAACCGCGCTCGAAGGTTCGCAGCGCATGAATCTCGGGCTTGCCCGCTACATCGTCGAGCATCAGGCGCCGGGCCTGATCGGCGCCGACGGACAACCTGACCGGGCGCGGATGAAGGAACTGGCGCTGCATGTGATGATGATCAATCCGTCGGTCGAGGTCTATCTGCTGAACGACCAGGGCCGGGTCATGGCGCATGCGCTGGAAGGCCTGCAAGGGCCTGATCCGGTCGGGCAGCAGGTTGACATCGCGCCCGTGCACTGGCTTCTGGACAGCGAGAGTGATCAGGTTTCCCTGCCGGTGAGCGGAACCGATCCGCGCAATGCCGGACGTTCGAACATCTTCTCGGTCGCACGGGTTCCCGCCGCCGCCGGCCCGGGGGGATATCTCTACGTGGTGCTGAACGGCAATGCCGTCCGGAACGTATCGGCGAGCCTGTCCAATTCCGGCACGTTGCGCGCGACGGCCATCGGCCTGGCGGCCGCCGTCGGCCTGGCGGCCATCGTGTTATTGATCGCGTTGCGAAAACTGACGTGGCCCCTGCGGCGCTTGACCGGCGACCTGAAGGCCTTCCGCGGCAACGACGGACACGAAGAAATTCGCGAATCCGGTGATGAGATCGACGTGCTGCGTTCCGCGTTCGATCATATGGAGCAGCGGATCGCCCGCCAGTTCCGGCAACTCGAAGAAGCCGACCGTCAGCGGCGCGAGCTGGTCAGCAATATCTCGCACGACTTGCGCACACCCTTGTCCAGCATTCAGGGCTATGTCGAGACCGCATTGTTGCGCGGTGAACAACTCGATCCGGAAACCCGCGCTGAACACTTGCGCACCGCGTTGCGGCATGTCGCCCTGCTGGGCCAGCGCATCGGCGATCTGTTCGAGCTTTCCAAGCTGGATGCGGGCCGGGTGGAACCAAAGCAGGAAGTATTCTGCCTGGCCGAGTTGCTCCAGGACGTGGTGCAGAACTATCAACTCGCCGCCGGGCGGCGTGGTGTTCGCCTCAGCCTGGCGGTCGGCAGCCACACCGCGGCGAAAGTTCGCGCCGACATCGCCATGATCGAACGTGTGTTGCAGAACCTCATCGACAACGCCTTGCGATACACCGCGGACGGCGGCGAGGTCAGGTTGGCGATCCGGCCGCGAGGCGAGCATATGGAAATCAGCGTCGCCGACACCGGCTGCGGCATCGCCACGGAACACCTGCCGCATATCTTTGAACGATACTGGCGCGTCGCCGGCGCCGACGAGACGACGCCCGGAACGAGTTCAGGCCTCGGCCTGGCCATCGTCAAACGCATGCTTGATCTCCATGGGACGGTCATCCGCGTCAGCTCCGAATTCAAACGCGGCACCCGCTTTGAGTTCCTGCTGCCGCAAGTGGCATAGCGGGCAAGCCGGTTTGGCGTCGACAAATCCATTGCACGAAACCAACATTTCCCGGGCGTTGGTTGCTTTGCGGCCTCAGATGCTGCGCTTCGCCCGCGCGCAGTTGAGCAGCGATGCGGCGGCTGAAGACGCCGTGCAGGAAGCCCTGCTTGCGGCCTTGGCGGGCGAGGCAGGATTTACCGGCGTGGCGACGCTAAAAACCTGGGTGTTCGCCATCCTGCGCCACAAAATAATCGATGACATTCGCCGCCGGACCCGTGAACCCGAATTGCCGCCGCTGGCGAACGACGATGCTGATGATCCCGAGGCGTTACTCGCCTCGGGCGGTCATTGGGCCGGGAAGTCGAGTCCCTGGGATGATCCGGAATCTTCACTGGAGCAGCGTCAGTTCTGGACTGTTTTCGAAGGCTGTCTTGAGCAAGTGCCGGCCAAAACCGGCCGCGTTTTCGTGATGCGCGAGCTTCTCGGGTTTTCCACCGAGGAGATTTGTGGGGAATTGGGGATCACCACGTCTAACTGCTGGGTGCTGTTGCACCGCGCGCGTCTTGCCCTGCGGGCGTCCATGGCCTTGCACTGTTTCGGTCAATCCGCCTAGCTTGGTTCACGCCCGCGAATTCGCCGACGCGGTGAGCGTTGTGCCCCAAAGTTCGCCGTTGCCCGATGCTCTGGCCGACATGCGTTCGCGCATGCGGCGCACTGGACAATGGGGGGCGCATCAGTTGGCCGGTCGCAGGTGGCCGGTGGCCTGCGTCGCCCTCGAAATCACGCAACGCTGCAATCTCGACTGCACGCTGTGCTACCTGAGCGAGTCGTCCGAGGCCGTGCGTGACATTCCGCTGGAAGAAGTATTCAGGCGCATCGAAATTATCGCGGCGCACTATGGCCCGGGCACCGACGTGCAGGTGTCGGGCGGGGAGCCTACATTGCGGCGGCGCGACGAACTGGTGTCCATCGTCGCGCGGCTCGCGCAAAAGGGCCTGCGCGCGTCGCTGTTCACCAACGGCATCAAGGCGAGCCGCGCGTTGCTGGTCGATCTGTCCAACGCCGGGCTGACCGATGTGGCGTTTCACGTGGACAGTACCCAGCAGCGCGGCGGATACCGCACCGAGCGCGACTTGAACGCGTTGCGCCGGGAGTACATTGAACGCGCGCGCGGCCTGCCGATCAGCGTGTTCTTCAACACCACGGTGCACGCCGGCAATCTTGACGAGATTCCCATGCTGGCGGAATTTTTCGTGGCGCAAGCGGAGGTGGTCCGCTTCGCCTCGTTCCAGTTGCAGGCCGATACCGGCCGCGGCGTGCTGGGCGCGCGCATCGACGCGATTTCCCATGATAGCGTGGCCGCGCGACTGCGCCAGGGCACCGACACCGTGCTGGACTTTAACGTCCTCGCTGCGGGTCACCACGATTGCAACCGCAGCGCGGTGATGCTGGTCATCAACGGACGGGTCTGGAATCCCTTCGCGGATGTGGCGTTCGTCCAGCGCTTCATGCATGAGACGGTTACCTGCCGGGTCGACCGGGGCACACCGTGGCGTTCGCTCCGATCATTGCTGGGCGCCGCGCTGAGGCACCCAGCCCTTGGCTTTGGCGTCGTGCGGCGGGCGCTGACCCTGGCGTGGAAAGCGCGGCGGGATCTCATCGCCGCGCGCGGGCAGGTCGGCAAACTCACCTTCTTCACTCACAATTTCATGGACGCCCGCCAGCTCGACGGCGAGCGCATCGACGCCTGCGTCTTCATGGCGATGACACAGCACGGCCCGCTCAGCATGTGCGCCTATAACGCGCGGCGCGACGATTACCTGCTGCAACCGCTGCATACCGCAGCCGGCGAATGGCAGCCGCTCGTGGCGACCGCGCCTGATGCGCGCACCTTCCCGATCAAATTCCTCAAGGGACGTGCTCGAGATGCGTGGCTTGCCGGGCGTCGACGCGGCGTGGAGAATGGATTGTGAACCGCTGCTTGTGGATCATCGTTGCCCTGTGCGCGGAATTGACCGGCTGCGCGACCTTGGTGCCGCCGCCCGCGACTGTCGCCGGATCGCCGACCGAAGCGCGGCAGGCGTGGAGCCGTGTGCTTGATCGCTTTGTCAACGAGCGCGGCGAAGTCGACTTTGCCGCGCTGGCCGAAGATCGCGCCGATCTTGATCGCTATGTCGGTTACGTGGCCAACGCGCCGCTCGACGACGCGGATGACTTCGAGCGCCTGGCCCACATGATCAATGCCTACAACGCGCTGTCGATGTACAACGTTATCGACAGCGACATTCCTGAAACGCATGCCGGATGGAACAAACTCGTCTTCTTCGTGATCCGCAAGATGCCCGTCGGTGGACGGGCTTTGTCGCTTCACGCCTTCGAGAACGATGTCATTCGGCCATTCGCGCGCAAGCTGGGCCGACCGGAGGCGCACTTCGCCCTGAATTGCAGCGCGCGTTCTTGCCCGGCGCTGCCGCGCGTTCCCTTCACCGGCGCAGGACTCGACGGGCAATTGGAGCGTGAAGCGAGGGCTTTTTTCGCCAGGCCCGAGAACTATCGGGTCGATGCCGCGACCCGAACGGTATGGTTCAGCGAGATACTGGAGTTCTACCCCGAGGACTTTGTGCCGGCGCATGGCCGTAATCTGATCGACTATGCCAACCGGTACGCCACGCCGCCGGCGCCCATCGACTATCAAATCCGTTACACACCCTACGACTGGACAATCGCGAACAGCCGGCGCCCAAGGTAGGACGCGTGCTTTTTCAGAGTCTCACGCGCCGCAGCCGCAGCGCATTGCTGATCACCGAGACCGAGCTGAAGCTCATCGCCGCGCTGGCGATGACGGGGCTCAGCAGGATGCCGAAGAACGGGTACAGCACGCCGGCGGCGACCGGCACGCCAAGCGAGTTGTAGATAAAGGCGAAGAACAGGTTCTGGCGGATGTTGCGCATGGTCTTGCGCGACAACTGGCGCGCCTTGGCGATGCCGCGCAGGTCGCCCTTGACCAGCACCACGCGCGCGCTGTGCATGGCGACGTCGGTACCGGACCCCATGGCGATGCCAACTTGCGCCTGGGCCAGGGCCGGCGCGTCGTTCACACCGTCGCCGGCCATGGCGACGATTTTCCCCTGGGCCTGAAGCTCCTTGACGATGCGGTGCTTGTCCTGCGGCAGAACCTCGGCGAACACCTGATCGATGCCCAATGTGCGGGCCACGGCATCAGCGGTGGTGCGGTTGTCGCCGGTGAGCATGACGATGCTGATGCCATCGGCCTTGAGCAGATGCACGGCTTCGGCGGTGGAGGCCTTGATCGGATCGGCGACACCGATCAGTCCGGCGGCCTGGCCTTCGATCGCAACTAACAAGACCGTCTGGCCTAGAGCACGCAAGACCTCCGCACGCGCGACCTGTGCATCAATGACGAGGCCGGCATCCTTGAGGAATACCGGATTGCCGACCAGTACCTGTTTGCCGTCTACGCGGCCACGTACGCCCTTGCCGGTGATTGAATCGAAGTCTGTTACTGCGACTGGAATCACGCCACGTTCCCCAGCGCCGGTCACAATCGCCGCCGCCAGCGGATGTTCGCTTGCTTTCTCGATGCTGGCTGCACAGCGCAACAAATCGCCTTCGCTGAAGCCGCCTATGGCTTCGAGCGTAACGATCTTCGGCTTGCCTTCGGTCAATGTTCCGGTCTTGTCCACCACCAGCGTGTCCACGCGTTCGAGAATCTCCAGCGCTTCGGCATCCTTGATCAACACGCCTTCGCCGGCGCCGCGATCGATGCCGACCATCACCGAGATCGGCGTCGCCAACCCCAATGCGCAGGGGCAGGCGATGATCAGTACGGATACCGCCACGACCAATGCATTCGCCAGCATCGGCGGTGGGCCGGCGAAGGCCCACACCAGCGCGGAGACCAGAGCGATGGTGATGACCATCGGTACGAACCAGCCGGCCACGGTATCGGCCAGTTTCTGGATCGGCGCGCGCGAACGGCCGGCTTCCGAAACCATCTGCGCGATGCGGGCGAGCAGCGTGTTGGCGCCGACTTTCTCGGCGCGCATGACGAAGCTGCCGGTCTGGTTGATGGTGCCGCCGGTGACCGTTGCACCGATCTCCTTGCGGATCGGTACCGACTCGCCGGTGACCATGGATTCATCGACGACACTGGAGCCTTCGGTGACCTTGCCATCGACCGGAATCTTATCGCCGGGTCGCACGCGCAGGCGATTGCCGACGACGACGCTTTCCAGCGGGACTTCGCTTTCGCCGCCGTTGTCATCCACGCGCATCGCGGTCGTCGGCGCGAGGCCGAGCAGGGCGCGGATGGCGTCGGTAGTACGCGAGCGGGCGCGCAGTTCCAGCACTTGGCCGAGCAGTACCAGCGTGGTGATGACCGCAGCGGGCTCGAAATACAGCGGCGCACTACCCATGTCCTTGAACGATTCCGGCAATACATCGGGGAACAACAGTGCAATGACACTGAACAAATAGGAAGCGCCAGTGCCCAGCCCGATCAGGCTGAACATGTTGAGTTTGGCGGTACGAAACGAAATCCATGCCCGCACGAAGAACGGCCAGCCGCCCCACAGCACCACTGGCGTGGCGAGCGCCATCTATAGCCAGCCGAAGATCGTTGCGCCCAGCGCATGATGCAGGTTCAAGCCCGGCACCATCGCGCCCATGGTCGCGATGAGCAGCGGCAAGGTCAGCACCAGGCTGACCTTGAAGCGCCGCGTCATGTCGATAAGTTCCGGGTTCTCGGCATCGTCCAGCGTGATGGTGCGCGGCTCCAGTGCCATGCCGCAGATCGGGCAGGCCCCCGGCGCATCGCGAACGATTTCCGGATCCATCGGGCAGGTGTATTCGGTGCCCGGCTTGGCCACCTCGACGATTACAGGCGCCGGCGACAGATAGTGCTGCGGATCGGCGATGAACTTGATGCGACACTTTTCGGCGCAGAAGTAATACGGCTTGCCTTCATGCAGATGCGAACGTGCGGTGGCGGGGTCGACCGTCATGCCACAGACGAGGTCGATTACGGTTTGACTGGTGCTGTCTGGTGGATTCATTGCGTTGTCACTGAATACTGCCGGGCAATTTTTTAAACATGGAGTACAGCGTATCACTGAACCGGATGCGGTCGATGAGCCGCTTCTCTGGCGCCGAGTTGGGGCCCACATGCCAAGGCTGCTATAGTTTTGCCCCTCGTACTCTGATGACATCCATTCCACATAAAAAAGGACCCGCACCATGCAGATCAAGGATTCCGTATTCATCGTCACCGGCGGTGCTTCAGGCCTGGGGGCAGCGACCGTAGCCATGCTGGTGGGCGCCGGCGGCAAGGTGCTGATCGCCGACTTGAATGACGCGGCCGGTGAAACGCTGGCGAAGGAACTCGGAACAGCGACCCGCTTCGTGAGCACCAACGTCGCCGACGAAGCCAGCGCCAAGGCTGCGGTGGATACGGCGGTGCAGACCTTTGGCGGACTGCATGGCCTCATCAACTGCGCCGGCATCGGGCCGGCCGAAAAAGTGCTGGGCAAGACGGCGCCGCATTCCCTCGATCTCTTTACCAAGATCGTGACGGTGAACCTGGTGGGTTCCTTCAATATGATCCGCCTCGCGGCGGAAGCCATGAGCAAGGGCGAGCCGAACGACGGCGGCGAGCGCGGCGTGCTGATCAACACCGCTTCGGTGGCGGCTTACGACGGCCAGATAGGGCAGGCCGCCTATTCCGCATCCAAGGGCGGCGTGGTCGCCATGACCC
This sequence comes from Sterolibacteriaceae bacterium, assembly GCA_043738385.1. GTDB lineage: Bacteria > Pseudomonadota > Gammaproteobacteria > Burkholderiales > Rhodocyclaceae > JANYCD01. The sequence goes on along the minus strand of JAYUGL010000313.1, from coordinate 3,201 downwards.
TACCCATCGCCCGAGAACTGGCGCGTTTCGGCATCCGCTGCATGACCATCGCTCCCGGAATTTTCGAGACGCCGATGCTGCGCAGCTTGCCGCAGGAGGTCCAGGATTCCATCGCCCGCACCATCCCGTTCCCGTCGCGTCTGGGTTACGGCAGCGAATATGCGCAACTGGTGCGCTCCATCATCGAGAACGCCATGCTCAACGGCGAGACCATCCGCATCGACGGCGCGGTACGTTTGGCGCCGAAGTAACAACGGCAGGTGCTAATGCATCAATCAACAAAAAACAATTAAAGAGGAGAGATCAATGAGCAGCATGAAAGGTAAATCCATCATCGTCACCGGCGGCGGAAGCGGCATCGGCCAGGCCGCTGCGGAACTGTTGGGCGAGGTTGGTTGCAATGTCACTGTCGCCGATCTGAATGCTGCTGGCGGCGCAGTCACGGTTAGCGCCATCGAAAAAGCCGGTGGCCGGGCGCAATTTGTGCAGACCGATGTGTCCAACGAGTCCAGCGTTCAGAGCATGGTGAACAGCGCGGTGACCACCTACGGCCGACTGGACGGCGCCTGCAACGCAGCGGGCGTTTCCCAGCGCGGCAAGCTGTTGCACGATGTGACCTTGGAAGAATGGGACCGCTGCCACGGAGTCAATCTGCGCGGATTGTTCCTGTGCAACAAATACGAGATCGCCGCAATGCTGAAGACGGGCGGCGGGGCCATCGTCAACATCGCATCGACTGCCGCTGTCGTTGGTTTTCCCAATGGCGCGGAATATTGTGCGTCGAAGGCCGGTGTCATGGGCCTCGTCCGTGGCGCGGCGATCGACTATGCGACCAAGGGCATTCGCGTCAACGCGGTACTGCCCGGCGGCACGCTGACACCGATGCTACAGAGTGCGATGGCGCAGGACAAAGGACTGGAAGCGGCGCTTGCCGCCGTGCACCCGATGTGCCGCTTCGGCCAGCCGCGCGAGATCGGCGCGGCCGTACGCTGGCTGCTTTCCGACGAGGCCTCTTTTGTTACCGGCGCCGCCTTCCCGGTCGATGGCGGCCATTCCGCAATCTGAATAACTGAAACGGTATGGCACGGCACGCAAGCCCCGAGGCTCGCGTCCAGGTTGTGCGCGAATCGAGGCAGACATGCGCCATATTTCGGACCCTCAGCCGGGGCATTCCATTCGTATATAAGCTGGAGGTCGCGATCCGCTTCGAGACGATTCAATGACTCCCGACTTCCGGGTTCCATGGGCATATGTTGTTTCCGGACGGCACATCAAGGCTTAAGTCTGTCCATGAAAGGCTTTACCAAATCCATCGGCAGGGGAAATACGATGGTCGTATTTTTGTCTGCGCCGATCACGGTCAAGGTTTCCAGATAACGCAACAGGATTGCCTGCGGCTCTTGCGCCAGAATCTTGGCTGCTTCGAACAGTTTTTCCGCAGCCTGCAATTCTCCCTCGGCATGAATGACTTTGGCGCGCCGCTCGCGTTCCGCCTCGGCCTGCCTGGCAATGGCCCGGATCATGGATTCGGTAAGGTCGACTTGCTTGATTTCGACATTGGCGACTTTGATCCCCCAGGAATCAGTTTGTGCATCCAGAGATTCCCGAATGTCCTGATTCAATTTCTCCCGCTCCGCCAGCATATCGTCCAAACTGTGCTTGCCCAGTACTGATCGCAACATGGTTTGCGCCAACTGACTGGTGGCATTGAGGTAATCCTCCACCTGGATGATCGCCTTTTGGGGATCGACGATACGGAAATACACCACGGCACTGACTTTCACCGACACGTTGTCGCGCGAGATCACATCCTGGGTCGGCACCTCCAGTACCACAGTGCGCAGATCCACCCTCACCACCTGCTGAACCGCGGGGATTATGATGACCAGCCCCGGTCCCTTTACCTTCCAGAAACGGCCCAAGGTAAAGACGACTCCGCGCTCATACTCTCGAAAAATTCGGACTGCGGAGATCAAGAAGATGATTACCACAAAAATAACGACGGGCACAAACCAGCTTAATTCCGAGAACATGGTGGGTCTCCTGTATCGGGCGTTTCGGTGTCACAACTTCGCGAACATGGCCCACGCACTGATTTAACGATCATTTCACTTGGATCACCTGACGCGGACGTAAGCTTCCATGCGATTCTAATTAGCGTGGGGTTGGCCGACTCAATACGCAGTATTGGCTTATGCGGCCTGCCGGTCAATCGAGAGGTAATAAAAAAAGTCTTTGCGTAAGTTCGCTACCGCACGGATCAAGACGTGCACTCGGCACACAATTGACTTAGCTTTCAAGCTGACACGGGAACATGAAATGAAACATGAAATCCCATAACGAACATCAGCAGGGCGTTCTTGCAGAGCGGAGGTGTGAAGCATTTTTCTTCGCTTATTAGGCAGGTAGTTGTGAGGAAAGGAGGCGTCATGAGCATTTTTGGCGTAAGCGCAATCCGGCGGAACATTGCCGGGACTGAGGTGGAGTCTTGCCTGGTGCATTCAATTCGTCGCGACGGCGGTTCGTTCGTAGCTTGTGATGGCACTGCTACCCCGATCGACGAAGTCGCGTCAAGTATCTTGGCCGGGTATGAATTCTTCGTCCTGACCTGTCACCTTGGTGAGCGGTTCAGGCTGATTGAACGCGAACATATTCACGTGAAGGCGGGGCAGACAAAATATCTTTACAGCCACCCACGTAATTCACTTTTCCAACTACCCGCTTTCTAGCGCCGCAGTTGGTCGAACAGAAAGCTGCTCGTCGCCTGATGGTTGCCAAGAAAGGGTAGCTCACTGATCTGGGAGAAATGGCTCCGCAAATCTGAACAGCGCTATACGACCCATCGATCACGAGGTCAATCTCACCGGCTCTGCGCGTGGCGTCGGCAAGGCGATTGCTGTGCGACGTCACTAATCCTTGATGATGTCCATGACCACCACCGGAATCACCCGGGCGGTTCTGGCCTGATAGACGGCCTGAATGGGTTGGTCGACGAGGATCACCTTCCACCATGGGTCCCGGTCCATGCCCTCGATCGTGCGGGCGGTTGCACGATAGGCGTTCTTGCCGACTTGAATCTCGCATTGCGGATGAGCGAGGAGGTTCAGATACCACAGCGGGTGGTCCTCGGTTCCGCCGCGTGAGCCGACCACCGCGATCTTGCCGTCGAGTTCAAAATATTGCAGGGCGGTCTGCAGGGTC
>JAYUGL010000312.1:0-21803 GCA_043738385.1 Sterolibacteriaceae bacterium | reverse complement strand
TGAATCAGGCCCAGTTGCAGCGCCAGCGTTTCGAGCCGGCCCAGGCTGCCCAAGGGCTTGGTCTTCTGGTCGATCTTGCGTTGCAGGTCTGCCGCGCGTGTGCGATCGACCTGACTGATGTTGAAAGTGTTCGAATGCATACGATTCATTCTCCGGAAAAACGAAAAGGGTTTCGCCACCACGCAGCCATGCGCGACGACGAAACCGTTGCCACAGGTTTCTCGACATTGATCAGGTCGGTCTTCTGGCTTTCGGATCATCCTCGTGTCGCGCCTTCCCGGGTTGTTGCCCAGTGGCCTTGTACGACACTCGTCCCCGATGACAGCGGCGGGCCCGCCACGGATTCGCACCGTGTTCCCTGAGCGCCGCGGCGCGGCGCTCACCCAATCGTGGGCGGATTATGGTGGTTGCACAAGGCCAACGCAATGCCCGTGGATGCTGCAAAGCGATGTTTGAGTCGCATCCCCTCGCCGCACATTTCTTGCGGAGGCAGGCGGAAAAACAGTCCTGCGCTGAAGTTGATACGTCATCGGCGCAAACCAGTAGCCCCGCCATATTAAAATCCGACGATGAATCCCTCCGATCAATTTTCAGCAGTTGATGTTGGCAACTGGTTTTCCGCACGCGAGATTGCCAAGGCGCAAGCCTACCTCAACGCAATCAGCGACCTGGAAGTCGGTGTTACGCAAATTGCCGCCAAGGTTCAGGGAACAGCCACAAAGCCTTATCGGGTGACAGTGACCCTGGCAACCAATAGCCGCAACCTCCCGCCAAGAATGGTGTGCACTTGCCCTGTCGGCGGCCATTGCAAGCACGTGGTGGCGGCGCTGATCAAGACCATTGATGTACGCGGCCGCGTGGACCGCATCACGCCCGCCGCGTTTGAATGGATCGAGGCATTGCGTCAGTTGACTGCGGGGCCGGGCAAGGCCGCTGCGACGCCCAAGCAGCAGCATCGGCTATTCTGGGTGCTTGGCCATATCGCGGAGATACGTGAGTTCCGCGTCGGCTGCCTCAAGGGCCGCGCCGATGGCGATGGACTCCCGCTGGGCAAGCTGGTCCGCTGGAATAACTTCGACCAGGCGCTGTCGCGCCCCTTTCAGTTCATCGACGATGACGATCTGGCGATCCTGCGACTGCTGCTGGCCCAAAACGGTCGCAGCGATTACGCTCGCAGCGACCTTTCGATCATCGGTCGCCACGGCGGCGACATTCTTGCCCGATTACTGGACACGGGCCGACTCTACGCCAATGGCTTCCCGATGACGCCGCTCAGGCCCGGCGCCGCCCGACCCGCCCACATTCAGTGGTATCAGGATGCGCGTGGCCGGTTTTGCGCCCAAGCCAAGACGGCGCCAGGCATAAGCTGGGCGCTACCGCTGGACCCGCCCTGGTATGTGGATGGCGAGCGTCACGAAATCGGCGCGTTGCAGTTCGATATCCCTTCCGCCATTACTGCCAGCATTCTTGCCGCTCCGCCTTTGAACGAGGCCGAGGCCCGGCTGGCAACCACAGTGCTGGCTGAAACCGCGCCCAGCGTAGCGCCGCCCGCGGTGATGGCAGCTCGGGTGATTGATGTGGCTCCGAGGCCTCTGCTGGGACTGGGTACGATCGACATCGCAGCGCTCTACAAACTGCGCAAGTACCTTCCACGCAGCTGGGGGTTGGCGCTGGACGTGGCGCAAGCCGGCTTTCGCTACGCTGAAACCGTGTTCGCGTCAAACGACAAACGAGAAATTGTCACCCTTGCCAGCGGCGAGCCGGCGCAGATCAAGCGCCGTCCGGCCGAAGAGTCGCGCTGGCTGGAGCGGTTGAAGGCCGTCGGCTTTGAGCCCATTCCACGCAATGCCATCGCGATTTCCCGGTCTGTCGACCCGTCCGGTTTTTTGGTGTTGGAAAGTGAAGAGGTCTGGTCTGGCTTCATGAGCGAAACCGTGCCCCGTCTGCGCGCCGAGGGATGGGAGATCGCGATGCCGGAAGACTTCCGTCATCACTTCCTGGAAGTAGACGTCTGGGAAGCCGAGGTCACGGAAACGGAAAACGGCTGGTTTGATGTTGACCTGGGCATCGTCGTCGAGGGTCAGCGCCTGCCCCTGGCGCCGCTGCTGGCCGAGCTGTTCCGCAACGACCCGCGCTGGCTTGACGCAAAAAAGCTTAAACGCATTGGTGACCGGGAAGATATCGAACTACTCACCCCGCAAGACCTGCGCATTCGGGTCAAGGCTGAACGCATCAAACCCCTGGCGCAAACCCTGATTGACCTGTTCGACACGTTGCCGAAGGGGCGGCTAAGGGTTTCCCGCCTCGATGCCCCCAGACTTTCTGAACTGAGCAGCCCTGGTTGGCGTACCGATGGTCTGCAAGCAGTCGCGCAGATGGCGAAAAAAATCGCCGGGCTGTCTGCGGTGAAAGCCGTGGCGGCTCCGGCAGGGTTTGCGCTGACGCTGCGCCACTATCAGCTTGAGGGTCTGGCCTGGCTGCAATATCTGCGCGAACACGAACTTGCCGGCATCCTCGCTGATGACATGGGCCTGGGCAAGACAGCGCAAGCGTTGGCCCACCTGCTGCTGGAAAAGGAAGCGGGGCGGCTCGATCATCCGGCCCTGATCGTGTTGCCCACTTCGCTGATATTCAACTGGAAGCTGGAAGCGGCCCGCTTCGCCCCGGGGCTGTCGGTGCTCTCCCTGCAAGGTAAAGCGCGCAAGGAGCGTTTTACCGAAATTTCGCGCCACGATCTGGTGCTAACGACCTATCCGCTGCTCTGGCGCGATGCCAAAGAGCTGGCGCAACACGAGTACAGTTTTTTGATTCTCGACGAAGCCCAGACGGTAAAGAACGCCGCCAGCCAGGGTGCCGCCGTGGTGCGCCAGATCAAGGCGCGCCACCGTCTGTGCCTGACCGGCACGCCGCTGGAAAATCATCTGGGCGAACTCTGGTCGCAGTTCGATTTTCTGTTGCCGGGATTTCTCGGCGATGCCAGGACATTCACCAAGACCTGGCGCACGCCCATCGAAAAACACGGTAACAATCTGCGCGGGGAACTGCTGGCGCAACGCATTCGCCCCTTCATCCTGCGTCGGCGCAAGGAAGATGTCGCCAAGGAGTTACCGGCCAAGACCATCATCCCGCGCAGCGTGGAACTGGAAGCCGGCCAGCGTGATTTGTACGAAACCGTACGCAGCGCCATGGACAAACGGGTGCGCGACGAAATCGCCGCCAAAGGCTTCGCCCGCAGCCAGATCATCATTCTGGATGCATTACTCAAATTGCGCCAGGTCTGCTGCGATCCGCGCCTGGTCAAATCCGACGCGGCAAAAAAAGTGAAGCAACGGGCCAAGCTGGATCAACTCATGGGCATGCTGCCGGAACTGGTGGACGAAGGCCGCAAGGTACTGGTCTTCTCCCAATTCACCGCCATGCTGGCGCTGATCGAAATCGAACTGAAAGCGGTCGGCCTCGACTATGCCCTGCTGACCGGGCAGACACAGGATCGCGAGGAACAAGTCCGACGCTTTCAGCAGGGTGAAGTCCCCATCTTTCTCATCAGCCTCAAGGCCGGCGGCGTGGGCCTCAACCTGACCGCAGCAGACACGGTGATTCATTACGATCCGTGGTGGAATCCGGCGGTGGAAAACCAGGCCACCGACCGCGCCCACCGCCTCGGCCAGACCAAGCCGGTCTTTGTCTACAAGCTGATTGTGGCCGGCAGCATCGAAGAGAAAATTCTCATCTTGCAGGAGAAGAAAGCCGCACTGGCCGCCAGCATCCTCTCCGACGACCGGGCTGGTGAGGTCAAGTTTTCCGAGACCGACATCCGCGCCCTGCTGGCGCCCCTGCCGCCGACCAAATGAAATGATTGAACTGATCCTTGGCGGCGCCCGTTCGGGCAAGAGCGCATTGGCGGAACAGCGCGCGCGGGATTCCGGCCTGGCCGTGACCTATATCGCCACCGGCGCTGCGGGCGACGCCGAGATGGCGGCGCGTATCGCCCATCACCAGATGCGCCGTCCGGCCCATTGGGCGCTGCTGGAAGAGCCGCTTCATCTCGCTACCGCGCTGCGCGCGCACGCCGCCGCCGACCGTTGCCTGCTGGTCGACTGCCTGACCCTGTGGCTTTCCAATCTGCTGTTGCGGGGGCAAGCCGCGCAGCAGGCAGAGGCGGGCGACGCAGTCAATTGCGCGCTGCTGAAAAACGAAACCAGCGCCTTGTTCGACTGCCTGCCGCAACTGCCGGGACACGTGATCCTGGTCAGCAACGAAGTGGGGCTGGGCATCGTGCCGATGGGCGCGTCCACGCGGCTCTTTGTGGACGAGGCGGGCCGGCTCAATCAACGCATCGCCACGCTCAGTGCGCGTGTGACTTTGGTGGCGGCCGGTTTGCCGCTGGAACTCAAAAACCCGGCGCGCTGAAGGTGCGCCGACGTGCAGATCGCACGGACCGGGCGCGGAGGGGTATAGCTACAAGCGCCAGGTTGCTACACTTTTGACCGCAGTGACAAGATATGTTTTATGGTCATGGAATTGGTGTGTGATGGGAACACGATGCTTAATCAAATGTGTAGCCGTCCGGCCGCAAATCGGCCAAGCGCGCGGTTGCAGAGGAACCCATGCAACATCACTTGGTCCGCTTTGCGGAAACATAATTCAACGCGTACTATCGGCACGAAGCCGACGTTCGGCTACCCCATCCAATTTGCATAGAGATCGGGTATTAAAGCTGGCTGCCCTGTCCGTATGATTAAGGATTGTGATCAGGATGAAAATGGGATAGCCTTATTCAAATTAGTAACCTAACTCACTTTTTGGCGTGTCAGTATGATTGAGAAAAACTGGACAAGACTGTCCGACTAATAACTGTTAGGCATCATGATTCCCACCGAGCTATCAGAAAAGCAAAAAATCGAGTTGGCGTCCGCCGAGGGATTTGTCGCCTACTACAATACAAAGTGCGGCACGAGCTATCAAATTTACAAAGTTGCCGGCGAGGGCGAAATACCAGACGTGCTGGCCCGAGACGTTCAAGGGAATGAACTCGGGATGGAGGTGACGCTTACAGAAGATAGGGCTAAAGACATCGCTTCAACCTTAGGAAGGAGCGAACATAAGTCCGGCACGGCGCTCGCGGCGCACCTTCAGCTTGTGAAGCAAGGCAAGGAAGAATTGCGATTTTGCACCTTGGCCGGTAACGTCATGGACATCCTCTTGCAACGCATCAAGGCAAAGCTGAACATGAGGTACGGCAGAAATACCGCCCTCATTGTGAGAGACACAAGCGGCGTGCCTTGGAGTTGGGATGACGTCGCCCACCTAGTGCAGTCCAATCTAGCTGGTCTTACAGTCCCTTTTGACAGAGGCATCTGGCTTGTCTCGCGGGACAAGGAATCGATCACAAATTTGTTTCCGGAGTCCTCGAAATGATCCGCGAAATAAAACGTCGATGCATAACTAGTCGTTCAACAGTGACGTCAATGCTACGCATTGCTGCCCGTTATCTTAGGCGTTAGGTGGCACGATGAAGCACCGTCAGAGTCGAAGTTCATATGACTACTTGCGACGCGAAGCGGACGTTTAGAATATGAGACGTTGTGGGGCCATTTTCTAGTAGAAAAGATGAGGAGCTGAATGGGACGCCAATCAAAAACGAAAACGATGGTTCTCCTGCTCGCCAGTGCAATCATCGCGTCTGATGTTCACGGGCAAACGGATGCCACGACGGTGTATGCGTGGTGTCGGCGGGGGCCATCGAACAATGAAGCCGCCTGCCTTGCTTACCTCAATGGGGTCTATGACGGTGCAATGACCTATTGGGTCAGAAACGTTGCGATACCCAGCGAGGCGGCTGGTGGCCGAAGGTCAATGCACGATGCGCCTGCGTGTCTGCCAGACTCGGCTCCTACGCACGAGCAAATCGGTGACATCTACGTGGGATACATGGCTTCACATCCTGGACGCGGAAAAGACCTTGCGAGCTCCGTGCTGCTGGATTCTCTTTACGAGGCCTTCCCGTGCCGAAAGTAAAAAACAGTGTCCGCTCTTGGTCGAAAGATGACTTGCAGAGCGCATTCGGATTCCGATGCCACCGACAGCGGCTTGCAGGCGACGCGCGCCTGAGGCCGAATATTGAATGGCTGCTTTTGGCATAACTGACGGACCGCTTTGGGTCGATAGTACGCACTCGCGGAATCGCAAGCGGTCATTCGCTGCTGCACCAGTCATTGCCCTGGCTAATGGAAATATAAAATTACTGCTACGGTCAAAAGTTTAGCAATCTAGCGCTTGTAGCTATACCCGGAACATGCGTCGAGGCAAGGTCAAATAACCCGGCTGGCTGAACGCTTGAATTTGCTCATTGAAGGAACAGTCCGGCTGTCGCCGATGCATTGGAAGGGAAATAAAAATGCACGTAGGAGGCGGTCAGACGCTTGATGCGATAGATGGCCTCGCCGCTGCGCCCCTCCGCGGTGGCGGCGCGAGCCAGTGGCATGAGGGGAGTTTCGCTTTTCGAATAATGGAAGGTATGGCCGCGCAATGCACCCTCAGGAAGTTCGGTGATTTGCATGCCGAGAGCGGAGAGACGTGGCTGCATGGCGGTGGCGCCGGGCAGCAAGCCGGCCAATGCGTGGCGCCTGCCTTCACGGTCGACGAGGGTTTCGAATAACGCCATCATGCCGCCGCATTCGGCCAGCAACGGTTTACCGGCATCAACGTGGGCCTGCAGCGCGGCCCAGAGTTCGCGCCGGGTTGAGAGTAGCGCTGCATGGAGTTCCGGATAACCGCCGGGGAGCCAGACGGCATCACATTCGGGCAAGCCGTCGCCGGCCAATGGCGAGAAGAAGCGCAGCTCCGCGCCGAGTTGACGCAGGGTGTCGAGGTTGGCCGGGTAGATAAAACCAAACGCGGCATCGCGGGCGATGGCGATGCTGCGGCCGCAGAGCAACGGTGCAATTTCCGCCGCGACGGCAGCGGCAAATTCCACGCTCGGCGGCAAATCGGCCACCGCTGTGGCGGCCAGACGATCCGCCAGCAGATTCAGACGCTGCTCCAGATCGACAATCTCATTGGCCTGGAGCAATCCAAGATGGCGCTCGGGCAAGGACGCAGCGGCTTCGTTGCCAAGCGCGCCGTACCAACCCATGCCTGGTGGCAGACTGCCTTGCAGCAACTCGGCGTGATAAGGGCTAGCGACGCGGTTGGCCAGCACACCGGCAAACGGCAGTCCGGCACGATAAGTGGCGAGTCCGTGCGCGACAGCGCCAAAAGTTTGCGCCATGGCGGCGGCATCGATCAGGCCCAGCACCGGAATGCCGAAGCGGCAGGCGATGTCGGCGGCGGAAGGATTGCCGTCGTAGAGGCCCATGACGCCTTCCACCAGAATCAGATCCGCTTCGTGCGCCGCGTGGGCAAGGCGAACCGCCGCATCGGCTTCGCCACACATGCCGAAATCCAGGTTGTAGACCGGCGCGCCACTGGCGACGGCGAGAATTTGTGGATCGAGAAAATCGGGCCCGCACTTGAACACCCGAACGCGCCGGCCCTTGCGCCTATGCAGGCGTGCCAGCGCCGCAGTGACGGTGGTCTTGCCCTGGCCGGAGGCGGGTGCGGCAATCAGCAACGCAGGGCAGGTAGCCATTGCAAATCCTCCGTTCGTCCTGAGCCTGTCGAAGCCCGGAGTCTGACCATCTGTCCTTCGACAGGCTCAGGACGAACGGTTGTCAACTTGTCGGCTGGACAAGCGGACATCAGAACTCCATGCCCGGCATGGCTTTGACACCCGCCGCGAAGGCGTGCTTGACCATGCCGACGTCGGTCACCGTATCGGCGGCGGCGATCAGGGCATCGGGCGCGGCGCGGCCGGTGATGACGACGTGCTGATGGTGCGGCCGCATCTTGATCGCGGCCAATACTTCGTCGAGAGAGAGCCAGCCGTACTTGAAAGCGTAGGTCAATTCGTCGAGCACCACCAAATCGAATGCGGGATCGGCCAGATATTTTTTTGCCACTTGCCAGGCCGCGCCGGCCGTTTGGGTGTCGCGTTCCTTATTCTGCGTTTCCCAGGTGAAGCCTTCGCCCATCACGTGCCAATCCACCAGATCGGGGAAGCGGCGGAAGAAACCCTCCTCGCCGGTGTCGGTGCGACCTTTGACAAACTGCACCACCGCCGCCCGCTGGCCGTGGCCGAGGGCACGCGCGACAAGCCCGAAGGCGGCGGAAGACTTGCCCTTGCCGTTGCCGGTGTTAACCAGGAACACGCCGCGCTCCTCGATGGCGGCAGCAATGGCGGCGTCCACGACTTCCTTCTTGCGCACCATGCGGGCGGCATGGCGTTCGTTCTTTTCGATGTCAGTCATGATTTTTCTCTCTTGTCAGGCCGGAACGAACCAGCGTTGTTCTCCATCACGCAGTTCGCGCAAGGGGTGTGCATAGAGACGCGACAGGTTTTCCGTGGTAACAACCTCCGCGCTGGGGCCGGCCCGCCACTCGCCATCGCCGAACAACAACAAGGCGGTATCGCAATAGCGCGCCGCCAGCCCCGGGTCGTGCAGCACCATGACGCAGGCGGCATTTCTGTCGCGCGCTTCGGCGGCGAACAACTCTAGGGTGGCGATCTGGTGATTGAGATCAAGATGCGCCAGCGGCTCGTCGAGCAGATATAGCGCCGGCTGCTGGGTCAGCAATGTGGCGAGGGCCAACCGCTGGCGTTCGCCACCAGAAAGTGAATGTACGGTGCGCTGCTCCAGTCCTGCCAGACTTGTCGACGCCAGTGCGGCGCGGGCGATCGCAATGTCCTGTTCGTCTTCCCAAGCCCAGCGGCCGATGTGGGGATGACGACCCACCAGTGCGGTTTCCAGCACGGTCGAGGCGAAGGCATCGTAGCTGGCCTGGGGCAGCCAGCCGCGCCGCCGTGCGGTTTGTCGTGGGTTCACTGCGGCATAGCTTTGTCCGTCGAGTAGCACCTCGCCCGCTGCGGGATCGCGCAGGCCGGCCAGGGTAGCGAGCAGCGTGGATTTGCCGGCACCGTTGCGGCCCAGGATCGCCAGTCGTTCGCCGCAACGCAGTGTCAGATCGAGCCCACGACACAACACCCGGCCGCCGATGGCGACAGCAAGATCGTGCGTTTCGAGCAGGGCTGCGCTCATCGCGGCTGCCGTGACAGCAAGTAAAGAAACAGCGGCACACCGAGCAGCGCGGTGAGCACACCCACAGGTAGTTGCTGGGGTGCGAACAAGGTACGCGCGGCGGTATCGGCCAGCACCAGCAAGGTTCCGCCCACCAGCGCTGCAGCAGGCAACAGCAGGCGCTGGTCATTGCCCAGCGCCATGCGCACCAGGTGCGGCACGATCAATCCAACAAAGCCGATGCTGCCGGCGGCGCTGACAGCCACCGCCGTGGCGAGCGAGGCGATGGCGTAAATCAGCCAGCGCAGACGCTGTACGGAAACGCCGAGCGCCTGCGCGGTGTGCTCACCGCGCGCCAGCAGATTGAGATCGCGCGCGAAGGGCAAAGTCAGGGCCAACGCAACGACCAGCGCGATCAGGGTCGACAGCGGTTCAACAACATGGGACAGATCGCCCATCAACCAGAACAGCATGCCGCGCAGCCCTTCTTGCGGCGCGATCGACAACAACAATGCAATCACGGCGCCGCAGCCGGCGGCAACAACCACGCCGGTAAGCAGCAAGCGCGGTTGCGTCCAGGCACTCTCACCATGGGCCAAACCGAACACCAGCAGCATCGCGCCGCAGGCGCCGGCAAAGGCGAGGCCATTGACCGCGAGCAGTGGCAAACCAAGAAACATTGCGGCCAGTGCGCCCACCCCCGCGCCGCCGGAAACGCCAAGGACGTAGGGATCAGCCAGCGGATTGCGCAACAGAATCTGCATCAGGGCGCCGGCCACCGCCAGCAACCCGCCGCAGGCGAAGCCAGCCAGGGCGCGCGGCAGGCGCAGCTCCAGCACTACTTGGCGCGTCAGGCTGTCGCCGCTCCACAGACTGGACAGGGCCGACCACGGTGAAACACCGAGACTGCCCGCCGCCAGACTGATTGTCAGACTCGCCGCTGCCAACAGCGCGAACAGGAGCAGACACAGCAGGGCGCGGCGGCGGGCGGGCATGCGTTATTGGAACATGTAACGGGCGCTCACGAAAAGACTACGCGCATCGGCGGGAAAATAATAATGGTCGCTGTAAAACGTGGAATAGCCACCGGATGACGCGTAACGCTTGTCGAAAGCATTCAGCAGTTTCGCGGTGATGGTCCATGGTTTCAAGTCCCAGCTTCCCTGCAAGTCCATCGTCCCATAGGCGGGCAGTTTGCCGCGTATGTTGGCGAAGTCGCCGCTATAGATGCGTTCGCCAACATAGTTGGCAACAACTGAATAGGTGCCGATAGCTCCGTCCTTCCAAGTTAATTGCGCACTTGTCTTGTTGTGTGGCACCAGCGGAACTTGTTTGCCTGCATAGGCACCGTCGCGAAAAATTGCGTCGGTGTAGGTGTAGGAAAACCGTGCCCTGAGGTTTGCAGCAAGGTGCCAATCCAGTTCCGTTTCCACCCCGTTCCGGCGCGTGGGGGCCAAATTGACATTGGCGAATGCGGCGCCATCGAAACCGATTTCATCGGTTAGTTTCAACTGATAGAGGCTGGCCTTGCCACGCAACTCACCCTGCGTAAAGCTGGCGCCGATTTCGCGGATCGTTCCATGTTGCGGGTTGAGGCTGCCTGCAAACACCGGATTGCCGGTAAATGGATCAAAACCAAACAATTCGTCGGTATTGGCAAAACGAAAAGTCGTGCCAGCCTTCCCGTAAGCGCGCCAGCCTGACGTTTGATAGACCAACCCCAGATCGTAAGCATTACGCGAACGAATACTGTCGCCGGAGAAAGCGGGCAAAAAGAAAGGTGCATAGGCGTCCTGATGCGCACGTTGGTCCATGCGCTGTCTGCGTGCGCCGAGCGTAACCCCCCAGAACTGATCGAGTTCTGTGGTGTTCTGCAGATAGAGTGCCTTGCTGATCTGCTTTGCACCTTGCGCGGCATAGGTGGAGGATATTCCCTTCACCTCACCTGAGTAATAATCGACACCGATGACAGTTTCACTCGACAACGAGCCCAGGCCATGCTGCCAGCGTAACCTCGGCGTAAATGAATGGGTATCGCGGGTGCGATCAAAAGTACTTCCGAACGAGACGTTGTTGGAATGGTATTTTTCGTTGGCGTCGGAGAGCTCCGCTTCGATTGTCGCCGTATCGGAAAGCTTGAAGGAAACTCCGGGGCGCAGGCGATAGCCAATACGATCCTGTGAATCGAAAGGCGTTCTGGCGCTGTTTGGATTGCTCTGATATGCAGCGCTCAAGAGACTGCCCGGCAAACCGGACTTGTCCTTGTAGCTGGCGAAATCAAGAAATGCTTCGCCACTGGGGAGATGGAGTCCAATGCGGCCGCTTAACGATTGCTGGTTCGTCTCACTGTTGTCGCGCCAGCCGTCGGCATCCGCATAGTGCGTGGCGAGATTGAAATAAGCTTGTTCATTTCCACCAGCCAAGTTGGCATCGGCGCCTCGATAGCCATAGCTGCCACCGGTTGCTGTTACCGAAGCGACGGGACTGCCGGATTTGTCGGTGATGATATTGATAACACCGCCACTGGCCTGGTCACCATAGAGGACCGTGCCGGCGCCGCGTATGATTTCGATGCGACGGATGCTGTTCAGCGGAATCGCGGACCAACTGATGCCTCCGGCGTCAATCGGATTCAGGCGCTGACCATCAAGCAATATCAAGGTGTTGCTTGATGCGGTGTCGCCAAAGCCGCGCATATCGACCGTGGCGTCAATTCCCACGTTTCCATAGAGCGGCCGAACATCGATGCCGGCGGCACCTTTCAGGACATCGGGCAGATTCATGGCCGGCGAATTGCGAATGTCCTCGGCCGTGATGACGGTAACATTCGAAGCGGTTTTCAGAGCGCTCTCCGAAAAACGTGTGGCGGTAACGATGACTTGGGTCAGCTCCGACTCGTCGGCGGCATGAACACTGAAAGTGGAAAGCACTGCGGCCACGAGTGCGGCGTGTTTGAAATGGCGATGCATGATGATGACTCCCTGTTTCCGGCGAGCGTCCCCGCAGCCGGTCATTGACGAAGGTGGAGGCGCAACAGGGATAAGCAGGGGCAATGAAATTGCACCGGCCGTTGCATCCCCGCAACGCTTCCGCTGATTGTCCGTGGCCGGTCTCCGGGCTCGGAAGTCTTGAACCATCGCCTTCCCGGATTGCTCCAGTGGCATAGTGACGGTTCCACACTTCCTTACCGTTGCGGGGGCAGCGCCGGGATTGAATTTCTTCTCACCGGCTTCCCGTTTCACCCGCTGCCGTGAAGGCAGACGGGCACCGCGAACAAGGGACGAATTCTAGCAGAACCGTGCCAATCGCCGCCGCAGCTGCTAACTTACCTTCACTAACGTCCTTTACTTCTTGACCGGAAAAAACATTTCCCCCAAACTTGCCGGATGGGCGTTAACGTCGACTCACTCGAAAGCAAGGTCACTCAGGTGCTCACATTGTGCCGCCACCTGAGCGAAGAAACCCGCCAGTTGCGCACGCAGGTGGCGGAACTTGAAGCGGAACGAAGGACGTTGACCGTCAAGATCGATACGGCACGGGACCGGCTCGAATCCCTCAAGGCAAAACTTCCCCAAAAATGAGCGCCACCACTCTCGATATCACCTTACAGGGCAAGGAATACCGTGTCGCCTGCGCGCCCGAGGAACGCGAGGGTCTGCTGGCCGCGGTGGACTATGTCAATGGCAAAATGGGTGAAATTGCTGGCAAGGTCAAGGGGTCGGGAGAGAAGGTTGCAGTGATGGCTGCGCTCAATATTGCGCACGAATTTTTGGCGCTCCGGCAGGGGTCGGATATATCGCTTGACGCGGACAATCTCCAGCGTAGAATCATTTCCATCGAGGCGCGTTTGGATGCGATGATCGCCGAACAGCAAGATCTGTTTTGAATGTTCCGGACGGCCTCCCCCGGTTTCCCCTGCGGTGTTTGTCAAGGCTGTAGTTTCCTTGAACCAATGTCTTAACGACATGGCCGCCGCCCCAAGACGCCGTTGTTGTGAGCGCCCTTCACGGGCGCACCTGATGCGGCAGGAACGCGACCTCCCTGAACCCAGGTTCGGGATGCAGGCCTAACGGCACAGGCGGGGGAATTTACACACATGCGTCGTCACGACGGCGCATGACTCCGTCCCTCTCCCGCAGAAAAATTGCTGAGACCGAGGACACGGGCGCTGAAGACTTTTCTTCAGCGCTTTTTTTCCTGGGGCGTGAATCACAATCCTGCTACGCGGCGTTGATGTTCGTGATTCCTTGCTCACCAAACTCGCCATCAGGCATGGCCAACCTTGTTGCAGGCGAACTTCCACTCCGCATAGGCGATAGTTTCGCGCGTGACAAGACTCCATTCGGTGGCGGTATTCGTTGAAAAAACCACCGTGCCTCCCCCCATGTTTCCCGCGTACCATACGGCATGCAAGGTTCTGCTTTGTTCTTTCCTGCAATCGTACTGGCGCTGAATCTCGATAGAGTGAAACCGGTTACCGACGATGGTTTGTGTCTCCTTGAAATCGGCCAAACTCCAAATACTCACCTCGTTACCATTTTTGTTGGTGGTTGCAGTGTCGACATACAAACCAAGGTTTTTCTCTTCATCGCTGCTGATCTGAACCCAATCGGCCATCGCACACCCCGACATCAAGCCAATGACCGAAGTCAGAAGGCGTCGCTTAGTCTTGGTCATTTTCGAAACCTTTCTATAGGCAATGCTTGCAACATACGCCAAAATTCTGGTGGCCGGTTCAACAGTTTTTTTGACTATCCGCGCAATGCAATTCAAGAAGCGATACTGGGATAATGTTTCAATGGATGGTCATCAGTACATATGGGTCATCTCTTGTCCAAAATACCGTTTGGCAATCGGGTATTGGCGAAACAACACTGCAATCGCAAGGAAGTGTCAAAACGCCCACAGGGAACGTTGAGGAAACAATATGCGCTACTGGCTGATGAAATCCGAACCGTCCGTGGTGGGCATCGACCACGTACTGGCAATGCCGAAACAGACAGTGGACTGGTGGGGCGTGCGCAACTACCAGGCACGCAATTTCATGCGCGATCAGATGAGCATTGGCGACAAGGTTTTTTTCTATCACTCCTCGTGTCCCGAGCCGGGCATCGCCGGACTTGCAGAAGTGGTGAAGCGGGCCTACCCGGATCGAACTCAATTCGATCCCAAGAGTCCGTATTTCGATCCGAAGTCGACGCCGGAAAATCCGCGCTGGGTGAATGTCGATGTGCGCATCGTGAAGAAAACCCGGCTGATTAGTCTCGATGAGTTGCGCGGCCAACCGGCGCTCGCCAACATGCGCGTGCTCCAGCGCGGCAACCGCTTGTCAATCACGCCGGTGGACCCCGCCGAATGGAAATTCATCACGGAAAAGCTGATGAAGTGAGTGGTCTGCTCGGTGATTCTTCGGGCTGAAGCTGCTCAACGTTTCGCAACTCTTCCCGCTCGAGAAAAAACAAAGGCAAGCAGCCCAACAGTCAAAAATGCCCCCATGCCAAGGGCCAGGTTGAGAGTCGAACTCCATAACAGAGGCGCAACCACTCCTGCGACAGCAGCATAGAGCGATGACTGGAGAAACGACTGGCAGCTGGCGGCCATGCCGTGTCTTTGCGGAAACAAATCCATTGCCAGCAATTGCAGACAGGGCATTGTCAACGCCATCCCGGTGACATAACAGAAAAGGGGAATGAGCGGCCACGGCAGACGTGGGGTCATCAAGGCATTGAGGACGATATTGGCAATCGTTGCAATCAGCATGATTGCGCATCCCAATGCAATGGTGCGCCGCGGACTCAATCGGCCAGCCAAGCGTCCGTTGATCAAGCTACCCAGCATCATGCCCAGCACAATCGGAACGAAAAGCCAGGCGAAGGATTGCGGCGTCAACTTCAGATGCTGGATCAGAAAAACCGGAGATGACATTACATAAATGAAAAAGCCTGCGAAATTTGCCCCCAGCGATATCGATAAAAACAAGAATTCGGGTGAGCTGAAAATGTTGCGGTAGCCGCGCCACATGTTTGCGGGCGACAATCGTTGTCGTTTCTCGGGTGGCAACGTTTCCGGCAGAAAACGCCAGCACGCAACAAACAGCAGCATCGCTACCAGCGCCAGAAAGAAAAATATCACGTGCCAGTCGAAGAAAGCGAGCAGCGCGCCGCCGATGACGGGCGCGATCGCAGGTGCGATGGCGAAGACCACAGTGACGTTCGCCATCAGTCGTTGTGCGGCCGGGCCGTCGAAAAGGTCGCGCACGATGGCCCGCCCCACCACCATCCCGACGCCACCGACCATGCCTTGCAGCGCGCGGCCCAGCCACAGCATTTCGATGCGGGTGGCAGACGCGCAAAACAGCGACGCCAGCGCATAAAGCGCGAGGCTCGCGAGAATCACCCGACGACGGCCAAACGCGTCGGAAATGGCACCATGCCACAGCACCATAAAAGCAAACATGACCAGATACACAGTCAGCGTCTGCTGAATCTGGACCGGTGTCGCACCCAGACTGGTACCAATCGTCGGCAGGGCCGGCAAATAGGTATCGATGGAAAACGGGCCGAGCATGGACAACCCGGCGATGATCACGGTCAGCCCGAGCTTGGCGGATTTGGTATCAGTTTGCGAGGCCACGGCGATACTGGACAGCTTCTGCGACATGGGCTGCATTCACATTGGCGCTCTGCGCCAAATCGGCGATGCTGCGGGCAACCTTCAGAATGCGGTGGTAGGCGCGCGCCGACAGATTGAAACGGGCGATGGCCTGCTTGAGCAACTGCACCCCCTGCTCGTCCGGCTGGCAATGCCGGTCGATCTCCGCCGGTCCCAACTGCACGTTGGGTTTGCCCTGCCGCGCCAGTTGCCGATCACGCGCCGCAATCACCCGTTCGCGCACCTGCGCTGACGACTCGCCCGCAGCCTTGCCCTGCAATTCGGCATCGGACAGCGCCGGCACTTCGATCATCAGGTCGATTCGATCAAGCAGTGGGCCGGAGAGTTTGGCGCGATAACGCGCCACCTGATCGGGCGTGCAGCGGCATTTGCCGTTGGGGTGTCCTAGAAAGCCGCAGGGGCAGGGATTCATTGCCGCAATCAATTGGAAGCGCGCCGGGAAATCGGCGCGGCGCGCGGCGCGGGCGACACAAATGTGGCCACTTTCCAAAGGCTCGCGCAGCGACTCCAATACGCGCCGCTCAAACTCGGGCAGTTCGTCGAGAAACAGCACGCCATGATGCGCCAGCGAAATTTCTCCCGGACGAGGCACGCTGCCGCCACCCACCAGCGCGGCGGCGGACGCGGAATGATGCGGCGCACGGAATGGGCGCCGTCCCCAATCCTCAATACGAAAGCGGCCATGCAATGAATGCACTGCAGCACTTTCCAGCGCCTCGGTGTCCGTCATGCCCGGCAACACGCCGGCGAAACGGCTGGCCAGCATCGATTTGCCAGTGCCCGGCGGACCACTCATCAACAGCGAGTGACCGCCTGCCGCCGCCACCTCAAGCGCACGTTTGGCTTGCGCCTGACCGCGCACTTCAGACAGGTCGGGATAGTGCGTCGCGACAACCCTGGCAGCACCGACATGCGGCGCAATGGGCTGGACGCCGGCAAGGTGAGCACAAACTTCAAGTAGTGTGCGGGCCGGCAGAATGCGGGCCGATTTGACCAGCGCGGCTTCAGCCGCATTTTCCACGGGCAGTACGAAAAGTCGCTCGCGATTGGTCGCCGACAGACACATCGCCAATGCGCCGCGAATCGGGCGCAATTCGCCGGAAAGCGAAAGTTCTCCGGCGAATTCGTAGGCGTCAAGTCCGTCGGCCTTGATCTGTCCTGACGCAATCAAAATACCCAGGGCAATCGGCAGATCGAAGCGGCCCGACTCCTTGGGCAGATCGGCCGGTGCGAGATTGGCGGTGATGCGCCGCGCAGGAAATTCGAAGCGGCAATTCTGGATCGCGGCGCGCACCCGGTCGCGCGCTTCCTTAACTTCGGTATCCGGCAAACCGACCAGGGTGAAGGAAGGCAAACCCGGCGCAAGATGCACTTCGACGGTGACCTCGGGGGCGTCCATGCCGGCAAGGGCGCGGCTTTTTAATACGGCCAGCGACATGTGCTTTGTTGCCTGTCGCCGTGCGCTACTTGCTCTGTCGCTGTTCCAGTTCGGCGATCCGCGCTTCGAGCGCAGTGAGCTTCTCCCTGGTCCGTGCGAGCACCTCGCGCTGCACATCGAACTCCTCGCGCGTCACCAAATCGAGGCGCGCAGCCAGCGAAGACAGCAGCGCCCGCATGTTCTTGTCCAGATCGGCAAGCGGGCCGCTGGCAGCAAATTGCGACAGGCGCGCAGACATTTCGTCAAAAAGCTTGTTGTTGATCATGTCCTTGTCCTGAAAGAAATCATTTCGAGTTTAGCATGGCGGGCAAACCCAAAATCGGAGCACCTGCTTGGTGCATCACATTACGCCACCGAGACAAGAAGGTGCGGCGCCACACCGTTGGGTGCCTGTAAGTATCGTAAGTACATGATACGATAAGCTAACACCTGTTGGCACGCTCCGTGCACTAGTGTCCGCGCACGTTTATTTTTCCCATAGGAGATTCACAATGAAGAAAACCCTGATCGCCACCGCCGTTTCGGGCACGCTGCTGACTTTTGCGGCATCTGCAATGGCGGAAGATGCCGCTCCCGCAGCGCCGGCTTCGCCCATCACCTACAACGTTGGCGTGGTCTCCGACTACATTTTCCGCGGCATCAGCCAGACGCATGGCGACCCCGCAATTCAAGGCGGGATCGACTACGCCCATCCCAGCGGCTTTTACCTTGGCGCATGGGCGTCCACGATCACCTGGGTGAAGGATTACACGAACAAGGGCGACGTTGAAGTGGATCTGTATGGTGGCTTCAGGAGCACCTTTGCCGGTGGCGACTGGAACTACGACCTCGGCCTGATCACCTACAACTATCCTGGTCATGGTGATGCGAATGCCTTTGGTGCCAATCCGAATACCACTGAAGTCTATGCCGCGCTCGGCTACAAATGGTTGAGCGTCAAGTATTCCTATACGGCTTCGAGCCATTTCGTCGGCTGGTATTCGAGTACCGGTGGAGATACGAAGGGCAGCGGTTATCTGGAAGGCAATGGCAGTTACGACCTCGGTGGCGGCTGGGGCATCACCGGTCACGTCGGACATCAGAAAGTTGATGGCTTCAGTCCCGCTTCGTATAGCGACTGGAAGATTGGCGGCACCAAAGATGTCGGTTTCGGTATTGTTGGCTTGGCTTATTCAAGCACCAACGCCCGGGGCAAGTCAGGCCAGCCCTATAACTGGCCTGACTCCAATTTCGTTTCCGGTGTCGGCTCTACATCCGGCTTCACGGATGTCTCAAAAGACAAACTCATGCTGACTTTCCTGAAGACTTTCTAATTTCGCTCCAAATTCCGCTGGCGGCCCGGCCGGCACCAGGGGAAATTTTTTATCCACCACTCAAAAGGACAGCGCCATGAAACTGGTAACCGCCATCATCAAGCCATTCAAGCTTGACGAGGTGCGTGAGGCCCTCGCCGCCGTCGGCGTGCAAGGCATCACCGTCACCGAAGTCAAGGGATTCGGCCGGCAAAAGGGCCACACCGAGCTTTACCGTGGCGCCGAATACGTCGTTGATTTTCTGCCCAAGGTCAAGGTCGAAGCGGCCGTCGCCGACGGCATACTCGATCAGGTGGTCGAAGCGATCGAAAAATCCGCCAGCACCGGCAAGATCGGCGACGGCAAGATTTTCGTTTACGACCTCGAAACCGTCATACGCATCCGCACCGGTGAAACCGGTGAGGAAGCGCTCTAAGGGGAACCCCGTCATGAAAAAAATGCTCGCAATTGTGCTGACGGCGCTCGCTGTCGGCGTCGGCAGCTTGGCCTGGGCGGATGACAAACCCGCCGAAGCCGTTGCCGCGCCCGCCGCTGCTCCTGCTGCCGCACCCGCTGAGGCTGCTCCAGCCGCTGCTCCCATAGCCGCACCTGCCGCGGAGGCTGCTGCTGCCCCAGCGCTAGTGCCCAACAAGGGCGACACGGCGTGGATGCTCATGTCCACCGCGTTGGTACTGCTGATGTCGGTTCCTGCTCTGGCCCTGTTCTACGGCGGTCTGGTGCGCAGCAAGAACATGCTGTCGGTGCTGATGCAGGTGTTCGTGGTGTTTTCGCTGATCACCGTGCTGTGGTGCGTCTATGGCTACAGTCTGGCATTCACCGGCGGCAACGCGTTCATCGGCGGATTTGATCGACTCTTCCTGAAGGGCGTGTTTGACTCGGCGACCGGCGCATTCTCGCTCGGTGCCACGTTCAGCAAAGCCACACCGATGTACGAGATCGTATTCGTCGCCTTCCAGGCTACGTTTGCCGCGATTACCGTCTGTCTGGTGTTCGGCTCGCTGGTGGAGCGCGTCAAGTTCTCGGCGATCCTGATCTTCTCGGTGATCTGGTTCACCATCAGCTATCTGCCGATCGCGCACATGGTCTGGTTCTGGGCGGGTCCGGATGCCTATACCTCGGCCGAAGTTGTCGATGCCACCAACGCCACCGCCGGTTTGCTCTGGCAGTGGGGCGCCCTCGACTTCGCGGGCGGCACGGTGGTGCATATCAACGCCGGTGTGGCTGGCCTGGTTGGCGCCTTCCTGCTCGGCAAACGTCTTGGCTACGGCAAGGAAGCGATCTCGCCGCACAGCCTGACGATGACCATGATCGGCGCTTCGCTGCTGTGGTTCGGCTGGTTCGGCTTCAACGCCGGCTCCGCGCTTGAAGCCAATGGTTCTGCTGCGCTGGCCTTCATGAATACCTACCTGGCGACTGCCTGCGCGGTACTGACATGGATGGGCACTGAGTGGATATTCAAAGGCAAACCTTCCATGCTCGGTGCAGCTTCCGGCGCAGTGGCAGGCTTGGTGGCGATCACCCCGGCTGCCGGCAACGTTGGCATCCCCGGCGCCTTCGCCATCGGCCTGCTGGTCGGCCCCCTGTGCTTCTGGGGCGTCACCGGCCTGAAGAAGTTGATCCGTGCCGATGACGCGCTCGACGTGTTCGGCATACACGCGCTTGGCGGCATCTTCGGTGCCCTGATGACGGGGGTATTCAACTCACCCGATCTGGGTGGGCCTGGCTTCTACGCCGACTGGTTCTCGATGAAACCCGGTTACGAAGCCGGTGGAGGGATGCTGCACCAGTTTATCGTTCAGGCCAAGGCGGTCGGTGTCTCCTTCGTCTGGTCAGGCGTCGCTGCGTTCATCTCCTTCAAGATCGCGGACCTGATCGTCGGCCTGCGTGTCCCGGAAGACGAAGAGCGCGAAGGCTTGGACATCACCTCACACGGCGAGTCTGCCTATCACAACTAAGAAGTAGAAAGGTTCGACAAAACGGGCACCTTCGGGTGCCCGTTTTTTTGCCTGTCAATTCAGGAACACGATTTCAGATAGGCGCGCCAACCGCCAAAATGCGTGATGTCATCAGCTCCCGCCACTGCGGCGGATTCGCAGACAAAACCCTGCACGGCGGCACCATCGGCCAGCGTGATGGTGCCGATCCCGAGCGGTGCCGGAATACCGGCGACAAACGAGCCAAACTCGCGCGCGGGCAGTTCCCACACTTCGATTTCGATTGCACCACCGCCTTCATTGACGCGCACCATGCCAGGTCGAAACGGCGGGCCGCCGGGCAATGCGTACAGACGGTAGTTGGAAGACGACCAAGTCGCCGAGACCAGACGACCGCCGCGCGAAGTCAATTGTCCGTTGAGCGGCAAACCGGAAAGGTGTGCGCCGCACACAGCGACCCGTATCTGGCCAGATGACAAACCTGTTTCAATTGCACCTGCCGGCAATAATGTTCCGGTCGCGCCGAGACGCGTCATTGTTGCCGCCTGCAATTTAGCGGCCAAATGCAGCAGCGGGCCATCCTGATGCGCGGGCGCAAAAACGGTGATGCCAAACGGCAGACCGTCGGCCTGAAAACCAGCCGGAATCGCCGTCGCGGCGTAATCCAGCAGATTCATGAAGTTGGTGTAGTAGCCAAGATCCGCGTTAAGCCGGATCGGATCGACTTCCATTTCTGCAATCGTGTAAATCGTGCCGGCGGTGGGTGTGACAACGCAATCCACCGCGCGCCACACCGCAGCGCAAGTCCGCTTTGCGGCCTTGATTTGGTACCCGCAGGCGTAGGCATCGGCGGCGGACCACCGCTTCGCGCCACCGATGATCTCGCGAATCACCGGTAGCAGTGCCTCCGGCTTGGCATCGAAAAACTCGCGAATCGCGGCGTAGCGCTCGGCTACCCAGGGCCCTTGGTAGAGCAGACATGCCGTGTCGAGGAAGGGTTGCAGATCGATCTCCACGCACTCGCCACCCAGCGCCGCGATGTGTGCCATTGCTTCCTTGAACAGTCGCTCTGCTTCTGCATTGCCGAAGAACTGCAACTGCGTTGCGCGCGGGATGCCGACGCGGAAATTGCGCGAGGCGCCGAAGTCAAAACCGTGGCCTTCCACCGGGCGTGAATAGGCATCATCCGCATCGAAGACTGCTGCGATGCGGGTCACCCGCTCTGCATCCAGCGCAGTGAGGGCGAAGATCGAGATCGTGTCGAGCGAGCGGCAGGCCGGCACCAGTCCTGTAGACGAAAGCCATCCCAGGCTGGGCTTGTGGCCGACGA
>JAYUGL010000311.1:0-8916 GCA_043738385.1 Sterolibacteriaceae bacterium | reverse complement strand
AGAAGATCCCCGCGTATGACGCTCTATCGCTAAAGTACCCGGGCGAGTTCGAACAGATTATCGACAAGGCTTGGGCGAAGGTCGAGGCGAGGAAGTCGGATGGTGAAGTCATGGCCGCAGGAAGGGAGCAAGTCGGCCAACTGATGGGCAGGCTACTTCCGATTGCGTCTGACCCGTCGCTCTTAGACTTCAATCGCCTAATTCTTGACCAAGCTGAGGCTCTAAGCCGAAAGAGCGCTGCCGCTTGTGTAGAGCTTATCTTTCCGACCGGCAAGTCGATGAACACAGCAGCAATTCTGCCGCCTGATTTAGCTGCGCGCGAACTAGCGTTCATGAACGAACTGATTCGCGGTAGCGACGCCCGGAATGCGAAGAAATTCTCAAAGCAAGAGTCTGATCGGGTAGTCATGAATGTCTTGGGTTCACTCACCTCAGATCAAGTTCAAATGTTCGTATCTGAAGAGAAGAGAGCCGCAGCGCCGGCTGCGGCGTGCGCCGCGGTCGTTGCCTACCTGCGGGCGCTGAATGCGATTCCTGAGCGTGATCGGGCGCGTTCCCTTCGGGTTATATACGCGGCGAACTAACGACGATGACGCCCAACCCATCATTGCACCGGACCTGCGCGAAAAGCCGCGCAGGCCGGTGAATTCAAGCGTTGGGCACCTTCACCACGATTTGAGGCGGTCGCCGGCGCACTTTGCGGCGCGGGCAGAACCACCCGCATCGGCGCCTGTCCAACAGGCTTACTTTCCTTGGGAGGCTGACATGCACAGACTCATTCAACTCACAGTGATGGCCAGCTTGGCCGCTGTCTTCGGTTTTGCCCAGGCGAGCGTTTCGACTAGCTTGCCTTGGAACTACCGCATCGAACTGACGCAGGACACCGGCGGTCTGGATATCGTGGTGACCCCGTTCGCCGGAGTTGAAATCACCGTCGGACTGGAGAACCGTTCGGACAAGACGGCGCGCTGCACTGCCGGATTCGCCGATCATCAGCACAAACTCACGCCTACAGAGATGCGTCATACCACCATCGTCCCGGGCAAGCGCGCCACCCTTGGCTATCCCGCCAGGAAGTTCGGCGAGTTCCAGATCGCGTACGTCGATGTGAAGTGCGTGGAGACAACGCCGGCGCCTTGAATCGGGCAGTGGCCATCGGGTTCGGGCGTCCGCGATGGTCGTAAGCAATCCCCGGATTGCGGTATGTAATACGCTATTCTGCGCCGGACGCGTTGGCACCGGCCTTGGCGGGCTGGCGTCTACCCCGTGTCGTGTTGCTGTCGCCTGTCTGACGTGGCGCAAACCCCCGCCGTACCCGAATATCGCCCCTGATGATGACAGGAGATTCACGTGCTGATACAGAAACTCAGGCTGCAACGCGGCTGGTCTCAAGAACAACTGGCGGAATTGAGCGGCCTCAGCGTGCGCACGGTGCAAGCGCGGAATCCCTGAAGTCACTGGCGTCGGTCTTTGAGATCGACTTTTCCAGCCTTAATTCGGAGTCCAACATGAAAACCAATCTCAACCAGGGGGTCAGTCCCGAAGAAGCGCTTGCATTCCGGCAGGTGCGTAAGCTCAAGGGGTTCTACATTCACTTCAGCCGGTATCTCGTCGTGGTTTTTTTATTGACGATTCTCAATCTGCTGCGCACGCCGGATAAGCTCTGGGTGATCTGGGTCGCGCTGGGGTGGGGCATCGGCGTGCTCGCCCACGGGTTGGGCGTGTTCGGCAAATTTCCCTTCTTCAACGCCGAGTGGGAACGCAAGCAGGTGGAAAAGCGGCTGGGCCGGTCGCTCTAGGCGTCTGGCACGGCGCGCCTTGAAATCCACGGGTACGCCGCCACGTGAGTTATTCTCGTCAATCCCGCAAACCCTGCAAAGGCAGTTCACATGGATTTGGCAGCACTTGCTGGCCTGCTGGCGATTGCGGCAGGCGTCTGGCTCTGGCTCGACAGCCTTAGGGCGCGCGACACTGCGGTGCTGGCCGTGAAAGCTGCCTGTGATTCGGAACAACTGCAACTGCTCGATGACACGGTAGCGATCAAGCGCGTGGCCCTGTCGCGGGATATGGATGGCGTACTGCGCATCCGCCGTATCTATGGTTTCGAGTACAGCGATACCGGCAACAATCGATGCAGCGGCACGGTAGTCTTGCTCGGTGATCGCGTGCTGGTGATCAACCTCACGCTAAGGAATGTTCCGCACCTGACGGTGGTTCACTGATGCCACGCGTCGCTGGAATCTTCCGTTCACACCGAACGCAAGGCCGTCACGATGTTCATCCGCGCGGCGCGCGCAGCGGGCAGGAAGCCACCGATGAGTCCCATCAGCAGCGAGAACAGCAGGGTCTTGATGATGATGCCGGGTGTCATGTCAAAGCCGAAGGCGAGTTCCGCGAACGACTGGAAGTTCATCGTTGAGACCGTCACCAGTTGCATGAACGAGGCCATGAACAAGCCTATTGCGCCGCCGACCAGCGCCAGCAACAGTGACTCGACCAGAAATGCCCCCATCACCGCGCTGCGCCGATAACCCAGCGCGCGCAGCGTGCCGATCTCGCCGGTGCGGTTGGCCACCGCCGAATACATGGTGATCATGGCGCCGATGATCGCGCCGATGGAGAAGATCACCGTCAGCGTCATGCCGAGCACGCGGATGAAGGTTGCCATCGCTTCCGATTGGTCGGCGTAGAACTGGCGCTCGCGTTTCAATTCCACCGTCAGGCGTGGATCGGACTCAATGACGTGCTTCAGCGCGTCGAAGGTTGACGGGTCGGTGAGTTTGACGACCATGGACGAGAAGAACGGGCGCCGAAACGCCGGCATCAATTGCTCGGCGTCGCCCCACACCTCGGAATCGAATCCGCTGCCGTCGCTGTCCATGACGCCGACCACGATCCAGTTGTCACCGGCAAAGTGGATGACCTCCCCCAGTCCGGCGCCCTGAAACTTGCTGGCGATGCTCTTGCCCACCGCCAGTTCGTGGCTCCCGGTGCGAAACATGCGTCCGGCGGCGATGCGCACCTGGGGACGCAAATTCAGCGCCAGCGTGCCGACGCCGCGTACCGTGACATTGGAGGGTTTGTCGTCGGAGCGCTTTTGCAGCGAAATCAGCACCACGGTTTCCTTCGACGACATCGGCGCGCCGCCGGGTCCCGTTTCCACTTGTGGCTGACTCTCGATTAACGCTGCCGCCGTGCGTCCGATGCCGCTTTGGATCTCGGCGCCGGCGCCTTTGCGAATCGCCACCACGTTTTCGACATTGCCGGTATCGACCAGCGTGTGGTTCAGGCCGGCCTCCAGCATCAGCACCGCGGCGAACACGAATACCACCAGCGCCATGCCACCGGCGGTGAGCAAAGTGGTGAGCTTGCGTGTCCACAAGTTGCGCAGGCTGTAAGAGAGCGGCAGCGCCATTAAGCAATGCTCCGCAAGCCGTCAACAATGCGACTCCGGCCGGCATGGCGCGCCGGTACTACTGCGGCAGCCAGCCCGACCACCACCGCGCAGACTACTTGCAGTTGCACGGTGGCGAGAGAGACCTGGAATACCGGGAAGAACTTGCCCAACTGGCTGGCGAATCCGGCAGCCACCGGAAAGGTCAGCAGGATGCCGAGCACGCCACCGGTGAGCGCGATCACCAGTGACTCGCCATAAATCAGCGCGCCGACAAACGCCGGCCCGAAGCCGAGGGCTTTGAGCGTTGCGTACTCGCTGGTGCGTTCGCGCACGGTCATGGCGATGGTGTTGGCCATCACCGCCATGATGATGAAGATGACCAGATAGGAAATCAGGCGCACGCCTTCGACGATGGTGGCCGACATCGAGATGAAGCCGAGCTGGAAGGCCTTCTCGGTTTCGGTCAGCGTCTCCGCGGCGGAGTTCTTGAACAGCTTGTCGACGTCGAGCGCGATGCGGGCGCTGTTGTCCGAGTCGGCCGCGACGACGATGTACACGCCGACCTGATCCAACCGGCGCAGATAGCGGATCTTGACCGTTTCGTTGAGGTAGTCCCAGTGGAAAAACATCTGCGCGGTATCGGTGTTTTTTTCGGCGCCGTCGTAGATGGCGCGGATGACGAAGTTCCAGTCGCCGGGATAAATCGCGCCCCGCATGGCCAGGCTGTCGCCGACCTTGAAGCCGTAGGTCTCGGCGAGGCGGCGGCCGACAATGCAGCCCTTGCGGTCGTGCAGGTAGTCATGCTTCTGCTGTTCCGACATGACGTACTCGGGATAAGCGTCGAAGTACGCATCGTCGACGGCGAATTGGGCGAAAAAGTTTTTCGGCTCCTTGTAAATCGAGCCGACCCAGTTGGCCAGAGAGACTTGCTTGACGCCTTCGATGGCGCGGATTTTCTGGCGGTAGGCCAGCGGCATGGAAAAAACCAGTGAAATGGCATTGCGTGTTATCAGTCGATTGGCTTTTGCCGCTTCGGCCTTGGCATACCAGGCGCCCACCACGGTTTGCAGCAAGCCAAAGGCCAGCACCGCCACCACCAGGCCGAGAACGGTGAGCGAGGTGCGCAGCTTGTGGCGCAGCGCGTTGCGCGAGATCAGCTTGAGCAGGTGCATTAGAGCGCGCTCTTGGTGCCGTCGGCCACTTCCTCGCGCGCCGACAGTTCGCCTTTTTCCAGATGCATGATGGCATGGGCATAGGCCGCGGCGCGGGCGTCGTGGGTCACCATGATGATGGTCTTGTGCAACTCGCGGTTCAGCGTTTGCATCAGTGTGAGGATGCCTTCGGCGGACTCGCGGTCGAGGTCGCCGGTCGGCTCGTCGGCGACGATCAGGTTGGGGTCGCTGACCAATGCCCGTGCGATCGCCACCCGCTGCTGCTGGCCGCCGGACAGCTCGTTCGGATAATGTTCGGCGCGGTCTTGCAGCCCCACCAGATCGAGCACGGCTTCGACGTGGTCGCGGCGTTCGGCGCGGGAAAGGGACGACAGCAGTAAAGGCAGTTCCACGTTCTCGAACGCGGTGAGCACCGGCATCAGGTTGTAGAACTGGAAAATGAAACCGACGTTGCCGGCGCGCCAGTCGGCCAGTTCGACCTCGCTGAGGGTGCCGATGTTCACGCCGTCGACCAGCAGTTCACCGCTGTCGGGCTGATCGATGCCGGCGATCAGGTTGAGCAGCGTGCTCTTGCCCGAACCCGAAGGCCCCATCAACGCGAGAAACTCGCCGGCGCCGATGTCGAAGCTGATCCCGGCAAGCACCGGCACGATCTGTGCACCGCGGCGGTAGGACTTGGTGATGTCGTGCAGGCATACCAGCGGCTGCACAGTGTCGTTGTTCATTTCTTTTCTGGCACCACCTGACTGCCGTCGTGCAGGCGGCCGGTCGGTTTGACCACCACCTTGTCTGCGGGCTTCACGCCGCTGACTTCGACCAGGTCGCCGATCTTGCGCCCGGTGGTGACGGTGACGGCTTTGGCTACACCGTCGGTGACGACAAATACCGTTGACTTGCCATCGCGCTCGACGATGGCGTCGGGATGCACCACGGTCAACGGCTTGCGCTGATCAGGGGCAACCGCCGCAGAGAGAAACGCGACTTTGGCGCTCATTTCGGGCAGCACGCGCGGATCGCGATCAATGAAGCGCACCTTGGTCATCACGCTGGCCTTGCTACGGTCAACGGTGGGCACGATGCGGCTCACCTCGCCGCGCAGGCGCAGATCGGGAAAGGCATCGAGCGCAATTTCGCACGGCTGACCCACCTTCACTTTGGACAGGCTGGACTCCGACACATCGGCCTCGACTTCCAGCGTTTCCATGTCGGCCATCGTCACCACCGCGCCCTTGCTGTCGGTGGCGGAGGAAAACGGCGTGACGATGTCGCCCATGTTGGCGGCCTTGGTCAGCACCACGCCATCGAACGGCGCGCGGATCAGGGTCTGCTCGACCGCCACATCGGCGCCGCGCCGGTTTGCCTCGCCCACTGCGACGGCGGCGCGGGCTTTGTCATAGCGTGCCTTGGCGGTATCCAGTTGCGAAACCGGAATGAATTTTTTGTTGGCCAGATCCTGCGCCCGGTCCCGCGAGACTTTTGCATCCTGCAATTCGGCCTTGGCCGATTGCACGCCGGCCGCCGCCTGTTCGGCCGCCGCCGCGACATCCTTGCTTTCGAGCCGGGCGATGATTTCCCCGGCCTTGACCACGCTGCCTTCCTGCACACCGAGCCACTCCAGCCGCCCGGTGGCCTTGGTGGCCACCGCCGCCTTGCGCTGTGCCACCACATAACCCGTGGCGTTGAGATCCGTCACCGCTTGGTAGGGATAGGCCGTCGTCACGCTGATCGTTTCGACGGAAATATCCCGGTTGGAGCGCAGGAAAAAAATTCCGCCCACGATCAGCAATGCCACTAACACCGGCCACCAGCGCCGCCGTGATGAACGCTTGAGCGGCGCATTGCGATCAATCTTCAGTCGGGAAATGGTTTGCTCGGGCATGATAGTCACGGCGCCGAAAAAGGGGCGGCAGAAAGTGTCGTGGAGTCCCGATTATAAGGGGCGAGCGGTGGGCCGACAGGCGGTTTCGGCACATGATGAATGCGCTGTCGGCCTTGCGATTTCGCATGAGTCAGGGCAGGATTGAAACCATTCGTTAACCTTGGAGGTCGATGCTGTGAAACAACGTTCGTTGGGGCAAGTCAAAACACCCGTGTCCGCCATCGGTTTGGGCTGCATGGGCATGAGTGAGTTCTATGGCGACAGCGACGACAAGGTGTCGCTGCTGACGCTCGCGCGGGCGCTGGAGCTCGGCGTGAATTTTTTCGATACGGCCGATACCTATGGGTCGGGCCACAACGAAACGTTGCTTGGGCGGTTCCTCAAACAGGGCGGCGCGGCACGACGCGCGCAAGTGGTGATCGCCACCAAGTTCGGCATCGTGCGCGAGCCGGGCAAGTACGAACGAACCATCGACAATAGCCCGGCCTACATCCGTGCTTGTTGCGAGGCTTCGCTGCAACGGCTCGGGGTCGACACCATCGATCTCTACTACTGTCACCGGCGCAATCCGGACATCCCCATCGAGGATATGGTCGGTGCCATGGCCGATCTGGTGAAGGCGGGCAAGGTGCGCCAGATCGGGCTATCCGAGGTGTCGGCGAAGACCTTGCGCGCCGCCTGCGCTGTCCATCCCGTGGCCGCACTACAGAGCGAATACTCGTTGTGGACGCGCGAACCCGAACAGGAAATGCTCAAGGTCTGCGCTGAGCTAGGCACCACGTTTGTGGCCTACAGCCCGCTGGGTCGCGCCTTTCTCACCGGCACCGTGGACGCGGAGAGTCTGGCGGACAATGATTTTCGCAAACGCAATCCGCGTTTCACCGGCGACGCAGGAGCGGCGAACCGCCTGCTGGTCGAAAGCCTGACCGTGTTCTCCGCCGCGCGCGGGATGACCAATGCCCAGATTGCCTTGGCCTGGCTGTTGAACAAGCATCCCCACGTCGTGCCAATTCCAGGCACCCGCCGCATCAATTACCTCGAACAGAATGCCGCTGCGGTAGACTGCCAGCTGCGGCTGAAAGATATTGCGGAACTGGATACGCTCTTCACGCCAGACCGCGTGTCCGGTCCGCGTTATCTCAAGGCGGGGCTGATGGGAATTGAATGATCGCGCGCGGTCGCGCCGGAGCTATCAACCAAAAACGGCGGCGTTCCGGCCGCGCGACTTCCGCAACGCGCGTGCCAATCTTCAGTCGCCGAATTCGAACTCCGCGACCAGCGCGTGATGGTCGGATGCGACCGTCGGCAGCACCGCATGCCTGACCACACGCAGTTGCCGGCTATAGAAGATATGGTCAAGCACGTAGGGTCGGCGGCGCCAGGTGATTTGGTCCTGCTGCACGGTGTTGTATCCCGCGTGGGCAAACTGCCGCACCAGCGATTCGTGCTGGCTGACGTTGAAATCGCCGCCGAGCAGCGTGGCGCCTTGCGACGCGCGCAGTTGCTCAAGCACCAGTTCGCGCTGGCCGATATGCTCCTCGCTCGACGCCTTGAGCATGAAAAACGCCAGCAGGTGGGTATTGAAAATGCGCAACGCATGTCCGGCAATGAAGGTCGTTGCGCCGATGAGCAGGCGGTCGGTCGGCGTTTTGGTTTCGCCTTCGAATTCAAATTTGATCGGCGGTGACGGCAGGTCGTGCAGCATGGTGTCGCGCAACGGCGTTTTGGAGAGGATGGCCAATCCGGTACCGAAAGGCAGTTCGCGCGGATCGGGTTTTCGAATCGAGAAAAATCCGTCGTATTGGTTCAATGCGGCGCGTAGCTTCGTGTAATTGGTCGGCGGGTCTGGTTGCGCGCCGCCTGGATGCGCCTGCTCGACCTCCTGCAACAACACAATGTCTGCGTCGTGGCGGTGGATTTCAGCGATGGTCTGGTCGAGATTGATGGGTGCGTGGTCGGGATCGTTATCGTCCCAACCCTGACCGAACTGCATGTTGAATTGCAGGACTTTGAAGGTGCTCATCGCTGGAATCATAAATCATGTCGGGCCTGACTGCCGTTTCTGCGGTTTTTGCAGCGCGCAAAATGCGCACCGCGAGTACGTCAATCGGGCGTGCATGAGGATAAATTTCACTATCCCCCTTGCAGCGTCTGGCGTCCCGGGTTTGCCCCCCCGAAAAGTCTATTGCACCGGGGCTCCCCTATTTCCGCGCCCTGCGTTACTATTCGCGCTCGGAGTTCAAACCACACCCAAGGAGGTCATACATGAACAAGTCTGAACTGATCGAAATCATTGCCGCGGAAGCCGACATTACCAAGGTCGCTGCCGAGAAGGCGTTGTCCGCTGTGACCGCCGCCGTTGTCAAGGTTGTATCCAAAGGCGGTACTGTTGCCTTGATTGGCTTTGGTACCTTCAAGTCTTCCAAGCGCGCCGCTCGCATCGGCCGCAATCCGCAAACCGGCAAGGA
>JAYUGL010000310.1:0-8955 GCA_043738385.1 Sterolibacteriaceae bacterium | reverse complement strand
CCGAAAGTCCGGATGTATGGCTGCAATCTTTACCTTCTTACCGTCATCAATTGAAGGCTTGGCAAACAGGGGCGACCATGTATGTTACTTGGACGGGGACTCGATAACGTTCCAAATAAAAAAAGCAAATGGCCGAGAATATTCCTGAGGGAGAGTTTTACGCAAGGCTTTACGTCAAACTTGGCGCTCCGACAAGTGACAGTGATCGCTTTCGCAGACGTCTCAGTGCGTACTTCGAACGGACACACTTCGAATTCGACAGCGAATTCGTGCATATGGTTGGCAGTCAGATCGAAATCGAAACCGGGCACCGCTTTTCGCAAACTCATTGGGCAAAAGAGTTCAATAAGTTTTTTGAAGAATCCTCTATTTATGATGTTTTCGCTGCTTTAACTATTATTTGGAAATGCCTAAATACCTACCGAAAAAACAGCGAAGACTGGAGACGTTTTATTGAGAGAACCTTTATTGAAGAGAGTCTCAGCTATCGGGTTGACAGCAAATGTGGAATTCATCCGGCGATAGACCAAGAGTTTGACCGTAACCGAGCGTCGTCTCTAGCGACGCTATCAACTCCGCGCTATACCGCTGTACTCCATGCAGCTGAATCGGCATTCAAACAACTTGAGGCTATACCGATGAATGGTAAGGGTGCTGCACGCGACATTTTCGAAGCAGCGGAGTCCATGACAAAAATTGTTTGTGGCACTGGTTCAAGTCTGGACGAGGGGTTCGTAAATAAAGACCTACGGCGTGTCGTTGATAAGTGTTTGGAGGGAGATGAGCAACTTAAGATAGATGCACAACTCAAGAGAACAATTAACAGCTTGCTCTCAAGTTTTGGCAAATGGGTAGACGCAGTGCATCCGTTCAGGCATGGTCACGACCGCGAACAGCCATTAGTTCTACCCGATGACGTAGCTGTACTTTCAGTAAGTCAAGGAGCAAGCTTTCTTCGCTGGCTAGCTGATCTTGATCGCCGCGTTAACAAATGAATGCAGAGCGTAGATGTCTCTAATGAGCAAAGACTGCTTCCGGCACAGAAGAGACGTTCAGCCCCACGAAATTAGATTGGACTGAACGGCCGGTTACTGATCAGAAACCTGCCGTTCGATCCTGGCAGGCATAGGCCCGTTCGTCGGCCAAAGCGGTCACTTAAGTAAATTCATAGGAACGACTGCTACCGGCCAGGAAGGGACGTAGCAGCCCCGAAAAATGGAGCTGCTCGAACGACAGGTCATTCATCTGATACCGGCAATTCGGCCCCGTAGGTGCTCGGCCCGGTCATCGGCCATTGCTGCCAGTGGCGTTCCGCGCCGAAAATGTCTGCTCTGGATTTCCTACCAGTCGTTGGCCAAAAGCCTTCCTCGAACGGCTGCTTTAACATCATTTGACCGGCTCAAACGTGCCCGTTGCTGCCCGTCAGAGTCCCTAGACCAGCGTAAGCTGCCGCTCGCCCTGGCGGATGGACTTCCACACCCCGCCCTCTCCAGCCATTCAGTGTTACGTTTCAACCTAGCCGAAATCGACGTCACGTAATCAGGCGGGCGCGGTGATGGGGAGTGTGAAGAACATCCACGTTCCATCCCCCACCTTGCTTTCGGCCCAAATCAACCCGCCGTGGGCTTCCACGATACGGCGCGAGATGTAGAGACCGAGTCCAAGGCCTCTGCGGTCGTTCTTGCCGACCTGCCAAAACCGCTCGAAAACGGCTTCCAGCATATTCTCGGCGATGCCCCCGCCGGTGTCGCTGACGCAGAATGAAAGCCCGCCGCCGCTGCTTTCACAGCGTACGTGGATGCTACCGCCCTTGGGGGTGAACTTGATCGAGTTTGCAATCAGATTGGCAAGCACCTGCAATATACGATCGTGATCGAAATGCGCCGGCAGGCAAGGCTCCGTTTGCTCGACCACAAGGGAGAGGCCCTTCTCCTCGGCTGCGGTCCGCAGCGCGTCCACCGCCTCGCCTACAAGTAAGATCGCATCGCATTGAGTCGCGCAGACGTCCAGCTTCCCGGCGTCTATGCTGGCGACATCGACCAGATCGCCGATAAGCCGGTTCATGCGCGCACCGTAGCGCTGGATGCGCACGGTCTCATCGATCAGCTTCTGGCTGTCGTCGCGTTTTGCAAGCTTTTCGCCGAGCATTGCTGCGGTTACGACAATCCCGTTCAGGAGATCGCGCAGGTCGTGGCAGACCATGCCAAGGAAATCGTCCCGCGTTGCAAGCGCATCGTCGGAACACGCACGTTCGGTGAGCAGGTGCTCATCGGTTGCGTCTCGCTCAAGCGGCAGGTGCCGCGACAGCACACCGGCCATCACTTCGCGCTCGCGGCGCACGCGCTCATCGGCCTCGGCCCGCTCATCGCTTAGGGTTTCGTCCTCGACCACCCGCTCTTCGGCAATGGCGGCGCTCGGGACGGGGCAGGCAGCCGCCGGGTCCGCTTGTTCATCGGCCTTGTCGCGGGCCGCCACAAGGACCGCGTCGGCATTCTCCCGCGCCCGCTCGACCACCGCGTCAGCTTTGTCTTCGACGGCACCCTGGATCGCTGCGAGCGCGACGTCGGCTTTTTCGCGTTCCTCGCGCAGGCTATCGTCAGTCTGCGCGCGCTCGGGCGATTCCTGCGGATCTTGGGTGGACATCGTGAGAGGATACGCTAATCGACGCGTTGGTGAAACGTTCGCAATATTCGCAAAACTTTGCGGGAAGGTCCGGTCAGGCTGTGATTTAGCCATTCGCATCCCACAGGTGGCGTGACTCTAATCTAGCCCAGCGGAGATCGTCCGTAAGCTCCATCTCGAAACCGTCAAGATCCTCGCGTTACCCGACCTGCACGCCAAACTCGCCCGACGAATTCGCCGCAATCATCAAATCCGAGATTCCGAAGTGGGCGAGAGTGATTAAGGACGCGGGCATCAAGGCGGATTAGCAGCGAGATTTCTGCGGCGCGGTGGAATGGCCGCTTTAATGGTTCTGGGTGCCAATTGAAGGGTCTCTCTAACCTGCGATATGCAAGCCGCTTACGGCCCAACGCTGACGATCCTTGCTACGTTTCGTTGTCGTCGCGTCCCATCATAAATCCGCCACAAATCCGTCTGTGTCGCAAATCCGTTAATCACCTAGGATCAGCGTCTGGAAGACTGTCGGTGCTATGACCGCAGTGGGAACGATCCTGCCTTTGCGAGGAAGTGAAAGCTGCCGTTCGGTAGGATTTTCAGGGCTACGGCTGGTAACAACAGCTTAACGGCCATTGAATGAATAAGCCGCGACCGGCGGCAAAGGCCGAAGTGCTGTCCGATAGTTTATTTTCTTGAACGACTCCTTGTGTTCAGAAAGCTGTCAAAGCGTGTGCGAATGTCATCAGGCCGGTGAGGGTCGAGAACTGCCGTTCAAGGCATCGAAACTACCTCAATCCAGTGCCCAGATTTGTCTGGTTTGGCGAGCCAGTTTAGGGACTAATGATCAGGGCGGTCAAGGATAGATGTTGGGGCGGCATGCTTGACTGCGTAGGCCCCTCCGACTGAAAGGGCAACGGTAGCTGCAAGTTTCAAAGCCAGCATGGTTCGTGGGTTTTTGTAGTCCAGCTTGAATTTTTTCATCCATAGCAGGACGACGAAAAACCCGCAGATCAGAACGGCAAGGTAGGACAGAAACTGGCTGGCGATTGGTGTCATGGCTTTCTCTCTTGTTCGTTCGTCAAGCAGCGTGTCCGCTGAACGGGATGACTTCGGCCCCTGCTTGCAACTTGTCCAGATGGTCCGCCCATTTCTGCATCATCGCTCTCCGTTCAGGGAGGTATTCCGCCCGGTTGTAGGCACCCCTCACTTCGTCCCGTTCGCAATGGGCAAGCTGGCGTTCGATCACGTCCGACCGGAAGCCCATTTCGTTGAGTGCAGTACTAGCCACGGCACGGAAGCCATGGCCGGTCATCTTGCCCTTGTAGCCCAGGCGGTAAAGTGCAAACAGCATCGTGTTGTTGGAGATGGGTTTGTCGCGGTTCCTGCCGGGAAACACGAAACGACTACCGCCGCCGATTTGTTGCAGTTCCTCCAGGATTGCGCGTGCTTGCAGGGGCAGGGGGACAACGTGCTCGGTTTTCATCTTCATGCGCGCGGCGGGAATCACCCAGAGCGCCGCCTCAAGATCAAATTCCGCCCACTCTGCGCCAATCAGCTCATTGGTACGAACAAAGGTCAGCGCCAGCAACTGAAGCGCCAGCCGGGTTTGCTGCTCGCCCCCAATCTCCTCGTATCTGGCAATGGCCCGCAGCAGCTCCGGCAGTTCTTCAGGCCGGATTGCCGCTTGGTGCTTTTTGACGTGAGGCGTGAGTGCACCCCGAAGATCGGCAGACAGATCGCGCTTGCAGCGTCCAGTAGCAATGCCGTAGCGGAAGACCTGCCCACAGACTTGCAGAACACGATGGGCGAGGTCATAGGCCATACGGCTTTCGATCTTGCGCACCATCGCCAGCAGTTCGGGGGCCTCGATTTGGTCAATCGGGCGCATCCCCAAAAATGGGAATGTGTTGCTCTCCAGGCGCCTCAGTACATCGGACGCATGACCCGGCACCCAGGTATGGAGTTGTTTTGAATACCACTCGCGCGCTACGGCCTCAAAGTGGTTGTCAGAGGATGCTTGGAGTCGATACTTCACAGCCCGCCGTTCCGCAGACGGGTCCAGGTTGTCAGCAAGCTGTTTATGCTCCTTGTCCCTGCCTTCGCGGGCCTTCTTGAGGCTGACTATGGGATACACCCCGAGGGACAGGGACTTTTCCTTGCCGCCAATCCAATACCGAAGCCGCCAGTATTTCCGGCCATCAACATAGGCCCACAAGTAAAGGCCGCCACCATCATGAAGCTTGGCGATTTTCTTGCCGCCGCTGGTGGCATTGCGACATTCGTAGTCACGGAGCAGGTTCAATATTGCGGCCATCGTGGTAACTCTCTAACCGTGGAAATCGATACCACGGTTTTTTACCACGATTTACCACGGGATGCAACCGGGTTTTCTCGGACTGCATTGGACCACGTTTTTTACTAATTAATTGTTAAATAAACAATTTTATGTACTTTATCGGACTTCTCTGGACTTCTTCGGACACTAAACTGGCGGAGGCGGTGAGATTCGAACTCACGAGGGGTGTTAACCCCTGCCGGTTTTCAAGACCGGTGCATTTAACCACTCTGCCACACCTCCGAATTTTGGAAAGCTAACCGCGCGTGTTTGGCTGGGTCACGAACTCCATCATTTCGACTCTAGGAGCCGGTTTCCAGCTCTTTTTGCGATATTCCGCAACAATATTGGTAAAAATTCCGCCACGCACGTAAAAACGCGCGGTCAGCCGCATGAAGCGCGGTTTGATTGCCTTTGCCAGATCGTCCAGGATCCGGTTGGTAACATCTTCATGAAAATGGCCCTCGTTGCGGAAACTCCATGTGTACAGCTTGAGACTCTTCAATTCGACGCAAAGCTTGTCGGCGACATAGTCCAGGGTGAGCACAGCAAAGTCCGGTTGGCCCGTTTTTGGGCACAGGCAGGTAAATTCCGGGATTTCCATGTGAATCTGGTAGTCCCGATGAGGCGCCGGATTGGAAAACGTTTCCAGTGTTTTGTTCGGCTTGCTGGGCATGGTGATGGCGTGACGACGGGACAGTGGGAGCGATTATAATGCAGCGTCATGGATATCTTATCGTCCAAAATTCAACTCAACCCGGTCTGAACAATCAAGAGTGCGTCTGATAAAACTGAAATTATCCGGGTTCAAGTCCTTTGTGGACCCGACGACTGTCGTTTTTCCCGGACAACTGGCGGGGGTTGTAGGGCCCAATGGCTGCGGAAAGTCCAACATCATTGACGCAGTGCGTTGGGTGCTGGGCGAGTCCAAGGCGTCCGAGTTGCGTGGTGAATCGATTCAGGATGTGATCTTCAAAGGTTCCGGGACTCGAAAAGAGGTGAGCCGGGCCAGCGTCGAGCTTTTTTTTGATAATGATCAGGGCCGCGTGTCAGGGCAGTGGTCCCAGTACGCGGAGATTACCGTCAAGCGTGTGCTCGACCGCGAGGGCAACTCCAACTACTACATCAACAATCTGCATGTCCGTCGTCGCGACGTGATTGACCTGTTTCTCGGCACCGGGCTCGGGCCGCGTGCCTATGCCATCATCGGCCAAGGCATGATCTCTCGCATTGTCGAAGCCAAACCGGAAGAATTGCGTTTCTTTCTGGAAGAGGCGGCTGGTATCACCAAGTACAAGGAACGGCGCAAGGAAACAGAGAATCGACTGGAGGACGCCCGCGAAAATATCGCCCGTGTCGACGATATTTGTAATGAGCTGGAAGGGCAGATTGCGCGCTTGGAAACCCAGGCGGCGGTCGCCCATCAGTATCGTGATTTGCATACGAACCTGACGCGGCGACAAAATTTACTCTGGCTAAAAAAACGTAACGATGCCCGTGCCGATTCGATCCGCTTCTCTGGCGAGATTGACAAAGCCGGCATTCAGATTGAGTCTCAAACTGCCCAGTTGCGGGAAACCGAGGTCCAGGTTGAGCGCTCTCGCGAGAGCCATTTCACGACATCGGACACGTTGCATTCGGCGCAGGCCGAGTTGTACGCCGCCAACACTGAGGTTGGCAGGCTCGAATCGGAAATCAAGCATCTGCGCGAATCGCGCCAGCGCCTTGAGCAGCGACTCAGCCAATTGTCGGTCGAGGACGTCCATTGGCGTGATCAGAGTTCACAGTTGGCGCAGGATGAAACACGCTGGCGCGCGTTGCTGGACAATGCCCGGTTGCGCGCCACCACCGCAGGTGCACGTCACGAAGAAGCCGCGCGTAGCCTGCCGGAAATCGAAAGTGCCGTGCAGGTGGCCGGTAGCGCGGTTGCCGAAGCACGACGTGCGCTGAGCGAGGCAGAGCAGGGCGCGCGACTGGCGGACGTTAACCAAGGGCACGCGCTGCGTGCATTGGAAAATCTGGCGCAGCGAAGAACCAGGCTCGAAGAAGAGAAAACAGCTCTCGATGCCCCCGATTCCGCTCAACTTGAGGCTGCTAGGAGTGCCCAGGGCAAAGCCGAACAAAATCTCCAATCACAGCAGCAGCGACTGGCCGAGCTGCAAATGCAGCTTCCCCTGCGAGAAGCGCTGCTGAAGGCAGCCCGCGAAAACCTGCAGGCCGCGCATCGTCAGTCGACCGAAACCCGCGCGCGACGCGACGCTCTTCAGCAGTTGCAAGAACGGGTTCGGCCGAGTGGCGAGATCGGCGATTGGCTGGCAACGCATGGCTTGTCCGCCGCCCAACCGTTGTGGAAGACGCTCCACGTCGACGCGGGCTGGGAAACTGCGATTGAGGCGGTATTGCGTGAGCGCTTGGCGGCACTGGCGACCGATATCGGTACTGCGAACAATGCGCTTGCCTCGCCGCCGCCGGCGACACTGGCATTGGCCTTGCCCGACAGGTCTGTCGCACAAACCGTTGCTTTGAACTCGTTGCGTAGCAAGATCCGCTGCGATGACCCGCGCTGGACCTGCGTTCTGGATGAATGGCTGGCTGGCGTTACCGTTGTCGCCGACCTGTCTGTGGCGACCGTTGGGCCGGGCCAGGTTTTGGTGAATCAGAATGGGCATCTGCGCACGGTCCACGGCCTGATTTTGTATGTGCCGGATACCCGTGCACACGGGCTGATTGAACGCCAGCGTGAGATCGAGGAACTTGATGTTCTGATCAAGCATTGTCGGCAGGCGGAAGAGGTTGCCCGAGCGGCGCAGCAGGTAGCAGAGCAACATCTCACGGAAACGCAGACCGCGCTGACTCAGTGTCGTCGCGATCTCCAGGATGGACAACAGAGGGCTCACGCGGTTCAGGTCGAAGTCCTGAAGTTGATTCAGACACAGGCGCGCTTTGATGAACGCTCGGCGCAGATTGCCCGTGATCTGGCAGACATCGTGCGTGGCGAAGAGACCGAGCACACCGCCAAGTCGCACGCCAAAGTCGACTCGGGTCGCTGGCGCGAGCAGTTGGACCTGATACGCGCCAGGCATGAACAGGCGCTAGAGCAGCAGCGGCAAAATGACACCGCCTTGCGCGAAGCGCGCGCACTCGAACAGCAGCTTGCACGCGAAGCACAGGAAGCTGGATTTTCCGAGCGCGAATGCATCGCCAAGCTTGAAGACCTAGGCCGCGCCGCGGAAACGGCGCGCGGGCAACTGGAACGCATTGGCGGAGAAACAGCAAATGCCGGCGAAGAGTTGGCCGGTATCAGCGATAGTGTCCTGCAAGAGCAGTTGCAATCTGCACTGGCAACCACGCAAGGTCGTGAGGCACTGGTGGTGGAGCGTCGCAATGCGCTTGAAGCGGCTGCGCTCGAGCTACGCACTCTGGATGAGACCCGCCTCAAGCTGGAGCAAGGACTGAACCCATTGCGGGATCGCATCAACGATCTCAAGCTCAAGCAGCAGGCAGCGCAGCTCAACGAAGAGCAGTATCAACAACGTTTGGGCGAAGCCAATATTCATAGCGAGACCGATGAGGCGTTGATCGCCGTCGATCTGGTGCCGGGCCTGAAGGAAAGTGTCCTGCAAGGCGACATCACACGACTCAACGCGGAAATTGAGTCGCTGGGCCCGGTCAATTTGGCCGCGCTGGAAGAATTGAAGTCGGCATCGGAACGCAAGGGCTTCCTCGATGCCCAGTCGGATGACTTGACCGAAGCAATTCACACGCTGGAAGACGCCATTCGCCGTATTGACCGCGAAACGCGTGAGCAGTTGCAGGAAACCTATGATGCGGTGAATGGCCATTTCGGAACCCTGTTTCCGCAGTTGTTTGGCGGTGGCGAGGCCAGACTGCTTCTCACCGGAGATGAAATTCTGGACGCCGGCATTCAGATCATGGCGCAGCCGCCGGGCAAAAAAAATGCGACGATTCATTTGCTGTCGGGCGGCGAAAAGGCGTTGACG
>JAYUGL010000309.1:0-8973 GCA_043738385.1 Sterolibacteriaceae bacterium | reverse complement strand
GCAAAACGGCGGCAAAGTTGTACAGGCAATCTCCGATGCACCGGAAGCCAAGTATTTGTTTGCCAACTCCGGCGGCTATGGGTTCATTGCAACGTTGGGGGATGTCATGTCGCGCAACAAATCCGGCAAAACCTTCATGTCCCTCGAAGCCGGAGAATTGCCGCTGCGCCCATCCCGTGCCGGTGGAGAACTGCTCGCCGCGGTTTCAAAGAACGGCAGGCTGCTGGTATTCGCGGCGGAAGAAATGAAGGAGATGGCCAAGGGACGCGGCCTGGTGATCATCGACCTCGACCGCAACGACGCATTGGCAGGGGCTGCGATAACGACCAAAGAAAGAGTCGTGATCGAGGGCGCAGGTCGTACCGGCAAGCTCACCGAGTTCGTCATTGGCGGCAAGGAAATCGCGCAATTCCGCGGAGCGCGGGCACGCAAGGGCCACGTGATCGCGGCGCGGATCAAACCTGCGGCAATTCGCTAGCACCACAGATTCAACCGCTGGCACTAGCACCAGCGGTTGAATCTGTGGTCTTAGCGGGTTGCGGGGAATTCAGGCCGCAGCGGCGGCCAGCGATGCCTTGCGGGTCTTGCCGGCACGGGCCGGCATGTGGCACAGACCGCAGACGTAGCCCTTGGTGGGATTGTAGGCATGGGCAACAAACTCGCCACCGCACTCTTTGCATGTCGCCATCTGCAACATTTTTGCGTCGAAGAAACGCACCATGGTCCACGCCCGCGTCAGCGAAAGGACGGTATCCATCCCGCCACGCTTAATCTGGTCAAGGTACATGCGGTAAGCCTTGATGATCAACTCCAGGCCGCGCAGTTGCGTATGCTTTTCAAAAAACCGGTAGTAGGCGGAAAACAGCGAAGCATGGATATTCGGCTGCCAGGTCATGAACCAGTCGGTCGAAAACGGCAGCATGCCCTTCGGCGGAGATTCGCCTCTGACTTCCTTGTAGAGCTTCAACAAACGCTCGCGCGACAACTTGGTCTCAACTTCAAGCAATTGCAGACGGGCGCCGAGTTCGATCAACTCGATGGCAAGACGAATATCTCTCGCCTCGGAGATGACAGATTTATTGCGCATGGATCACTCCGGGGTTCAGGCGACGGATTCGACGGGCTTGCCGGCGGCGAGTATCGCCGCATGCACATGGCCGACTCCGCGCTCCCGCTCATGGTTGGCAAGCAGGTTAAGCAGCAGGGAATCGTCGAAGCGGAAGCTGCATATCAACATGTCCGAACTGGCCATCTTGAGCACTTGGCCCGGGGTCAGGCTGTCCAGGATGTCTGCAATTTCCTCGCTGATGCCAAGTCTGAATATTGCGCCCTCCCGGTCCGAGCGAATCAGGTGTTGCGCCAGCATCAAATAGGCCAGATTGACTTCCTTGATGTCGCCGTAGATATCCGCTGCTTTCATAATGCGCTCCTTGAAAGATCGCTCATAAACCGTTGAGACTGCGTGTGCATTCTGGTTTAGTGTCATGCATAGGACCAGTCACGGAGAACGGAATTTTCTGCCAGATAATCCAGCAATATTTTGTAAGATAAATCCTTACAACTACCGATTAATCAATTGATTAATTTAAGTAAATTTACCAAAATTTGACCTGCCGCCGAATTCCGCCAATTTTGTTTGGTGGATCTCGGGCAACAAAAAGCCGCTATTCCGGGTGTCTGAGTAAAAATTTTTCAGGCAGAACAAAAACAAAGCTCATTTAGAGCTAGTTTTTATGCGGTCACCTGATCCTTCGTGCTTGAATCGCTGAGTTAGAATTGGCCCACTCATGGATCCCGCAATAAATTTTTGCTGTACGTGCGGCAATGCGACGGCTGTTCAAGTGCCTGAAGGCGACTCGCTGCCGCGGCAGGTGTGCACTCTGTGCGGCGTCGTCCACTATCGCAACCCCAAGATGGTCGTCGGAACGCTGCCGGCATGGGAAGACAAGGTGCTGCTTTGCCGTCGTGCCATTGAGCCACGCCACGGCAAGTGGACGCTGCCGGCCGGCTTCATGG
Source organism: Sterolibacteriaceae bacterium (assembly GCA_043738385.1). Lineage (GTDB taxonomy): Bacteria > Pseudomonadota > Gammaproteobacteria > Burkholderiales > Rhodocyclaceae > JANYCD01. The sequence continues at coordinate 6,957 of JAYUGL010000309.1, read as the reverse complement.
AAAACGGCGAAACCGTCGCCCAAGGCGCCATGCGCGAAACCGTTGAGGAGGCCAACGCCAACATTGATCTCGGGGAAATGTTCACCCTGATCAGCCTGCCTCACATCGGCCAGGTCCACGTGTTCTATCTCGCCAGACTGCTCGACCTGGAATTCTCGCCGGGTATTGAAACGCTTGAGACTGCGCTGTTCCGCGAAGAAGATATTCCCTGGAACGAAATCGCATTCCGTACCGTAACCCAAACGCTCAAGCATTATTTCTCCGACCGCAATACCGGAAGTTTTCAGTTTCATACTGGGGATATTCTTCCGCCCTAGCACCTTCCGCCCTAGCACTCGCAGTTGATTCTGTGATTCTGGTTCACTCCTCGTCGAGGGTGAATGCGATCGGCAGCTTGATCGAAAATGGCTGACCACGCAGCGCTCCGGGAATGGCGGTTCGCGGCGCTGCATGTCGCATCATGTCCAGCGCCTTCTCGTCCAATTCACGATACCCGCTTGTCTTGGTTAGCAGTACTGTCTGCACGTCACCGGTGGCGTTGATCGAAATACCGATTTCTACTGTCCCGGTCCAGCCGGCTTCCACCGCACGCGGCGGGTAGCTTTTAAAGCGCCGTAATTCACCTGCAAGCGCGATGCGGTAAGCGCGTAAGCCATCGGGATCCAATCCCTCATCAGGAAACACATTTACCGTAACGCCGGGTTGAGACTCGTTGGCCAAAGCCGCTGAAGCTGCTTTTGGTGATACCGCCGGACTGGGCCCGACCGGCGCTTGCTGCTGCGTTTGCGGCCTGCCGAAGTCGGATGGAACCACTGCCGCCGGCTTGTGAACGGCAGGTCGTGTCTGCGCTGCGGGCGGGGGCAGACCAGGCGCAGGAGTCGTGGGAACTTTGTCGGTATTGACTCCGAAGCTTCTCAGCGTCGCCATCAGGGGCTGCGCCAAACGCGGATTCGGCATCTGAAAATCATCCTGCACCAGCAAAACAGCATGGGCGACCACGGAGATCGCCAGCGCCCAGATAAGCCTGCGGGAAGCGGAATAGCTGGGAAAAGTCACGGAGGTTTGGTACGCTTATAAACTATTGATTCTAATCGAAGCCCTTGAACCACCCATGAGCGCTCATCCGCTGATCCTGACCCTTGACCAGCACGGTTCACCGAACCGCTGGGTGAGCTGGCAGCATGCGTGTTTTTATTACGCCAAGGATCTTGTTGCGTGGGCCGCGGGTGCGCACAGTTTTGTCATTGTTGGTGGTGTTAGCCGGCTCACCGGAATGCGTTCGGAAATTCACGCCAACAGCATCATCGCTATCCGCGGCAAGCCGTTGACGGGCAAGTCGCTGCACCAGGTGCCGCCACTTTCCAACCGCGAATTGTTTCATCGCGATCGCCAGATTTGCGCCTATTGCGCTGACCTGCTGCCCGGCAATCGACTAACCCGCGACCATGTGGTGCCGGTCTCGCAGGGTGGCCGCGACACCTGGATGAATGTGGTGGCGGCATGCAAATCCTGCAATCAGCGCAAGAGCGGCCGCACGCCGGAGCAGGCCGGGATGGAATTGCTTTATGCGCCCTATGTGCCCAACAAGGCCGAGTACCTGATTCTCTGTAATCGCCACATTTTGGCCGATCAGATGGATTTTCTGGCGCGTCACGTGCCATCGCAAAGCCGCGTTAAAGCGGCCTGACCCAGGGGCGCTACGCGCCTTCACTTCCATGATGCAGACTGCCACCAGCCCGAAATCGATTGCCTCGTATCGTCCCTACTGGGCGCAGCGTTTTGGCATCGTACCTTTTCTGCCGATGTCGCGTGCCGAGATGACCCAGCTCGGCTGGGACTCGTGCGACATCATCCTCGTCACCGGCGATGCCTACATCGACCATCCCAGTTTCGGCATGGCACTGGTCGGCCGGTTGCTGGAAGCGCAGGGCTTTCGCGTCGGCATCACCAGCCAGCCGGACTGGCATTCGGCTGCGGACTTCAAGCGGCTGGGCAAACCCAATCTGTTCTTCGGCATTACCGCCGGCAACATGGACTCGATGGTCAACCGGTACACCTCCGACCGCAAGACCCGCTCCGACGATGCCTATACCCCGCATGCCGAACCCGACAAACGTCCCGACCGGGCCGTGATTGTCTACGCTCAGCGCGCACGCGAAGCATTCTCCGACGCCACGCTGGTGATTGGCAGCATCGAAGCCTCGCTGCGCCGCATTGCGCATTACGATTATTGGTCAGACAAGGTACGTCGTTCCATCCTGCCCGACAGCAAGGCCGACCTGCTCATCTTCGGCAACGCCGAACGCGCGCTGGTGGAACTTGCGCATCGTCTGGCCAAGGGCGAGAAAATTGAAACTATCCGCGATCTGCGCGGCACCGCCTTCATGGCGCCGGCTGGATGGCTACCTTCCGCCGAGTGGGTCGAGGCTGACTCGATCACGGTGGACATCCCCGGCGCCGCGCATGTCCACACCGACCCTTACGCCATGGAACCCCAGCGCCAGACTGCCGCGCCGGCATCGAACGCGGAGGGAGGGACATCGCAGCCGATCCGCATCGTCCCCAAAGCCGAACGTCTCGCCGCGCGCCGCGATGCACGCGCACATACCGTCGTCCGCCTGCCCGACTACGAGATCGTCAAGGACGACCCGATCCTCTACGCCCACGCCTCGCGTACTTTTCATCTCGAATCCAACCCCGGCAACGCGCGCGCGCTGGTGCAGCGCCACGGTGATCGCGATGTGTGGCTCAACCCGCCGCCGATTCCGCTGACCACGCCCGAGATGGATTACATCTACGGCCTGCCTTACGCACGTCAACCGCATCCGGGCTACGGCGACGCGAAAATTCCGGCGTGGGAAATGATCCGGTTTTCGGTCAACATCATGCGCGGCTGTTTTGGCGGCTGCACTTTTTGTTCAATTACCGAGCACGAAGGCCGCATCATCCAGAGCCGTTCCGAACAGTCGATCCTCCACGAGATTGAGGAGATCCGCGACAAGACCCCGGGCTTCACCGGCGTCATTTCCGATCTCGGCGGGCCGACCGCCAACATGTATCGACTGGCCTGCAAGGACCCCAAGATCGAATCCGCGTGCCGCCGGCTGTCGTGCGTCTATCCCGGCGTCTGCGAAAACCTCAATACCGATCATGCACCGCTGATCCAGGTCTACAAGAAAGCACGGGAGCTGCCCGGCATCAAGAAAATATTGATCAGCTCCGGCCTGCGTTACGACCTCGCCGTGCGTTCGCCCGAGTATGTGAAGGAACTGGTGACCCACCACGTCGGCGGCTATCTCAAGATCGCTCCCGAGCACATCGAAGAAGGCCCGCTCTCAAAAATGATGAAGCCGGGCATCGGCAGCTACGACAAATTCAAGGCGATGTTCGACAAGTATTCGAAGGAGGCCGGCAAGGAACAGTATCTGATTCCCTACTTCATCGCCGCCCATCCCGGCACCTCCGATGTCGACATGCTCAACCTTGCGCTCTGGCTCAAGCGCAACAACTTCCGTCTCGATCAAGTGCAAACCTTCCTGCCCACGCCGTTGGCGCTGGCCACCGCGATGTGGCACACCGGCAAGAACCCGCTGCGGAAAGTGACCGACACTTCTGAGACAGTCACCATCATCAAGTCCGGCACCCAGCGTCGACTGCACAAGGCCTTCCTGCGCTATCACGACGCGAAAAACTGGCCGATGTTGCGCGAGGCACTGAAGCGCATGGGCCGCGCCGATCTGATCGGCAACGGCCAGCGTCACCTGATACCGGGCTGGCAGCCGGCCGGCGATGCGGCAAGAGCGCCCGGCCTGCGCAGCAAAACACCTGGAGTCAAAAGAAGGCCGAGATGAACACCCTGCGCCTGTTCGCCGCAATTGGAGCAGACTTGTTCCGGCGTGAGCCGGGACAAAATTTGGCGCGCGTTGAGAGCACGGCCGCATCCATCGTTTCCAAAGTCTGAGGTTTCTGCACCGTCTTGCGCGACGCGTGGTAGGCGCAACACCATGAAAACTCATAGTCTGACTCTGTGTTTTCATGGTATATTTTTCCCATGATTGAACGCATCCGTCATCTTGAGGAGGTTCGCGGCCTGCTTGCCGAATTCCCGGTCGCGGCGCTGATCGGGGCGCGCCAGGTCGGCAAGACCACGCTGGCGCGGCGCATCGCCGCCGACTGGACGGGCGAACGCCATCATTTCGACCTGGAAGATCCGCGCACCGAGGCACGCCTCGCCGCGCCGATGCTGGCGCTCGAACCGCTGCGCGGCCTGGTCGTGCTCGACGAGATCCAGCGCCATCCCGAACTTTTCCCGGTGCTGCGCGTGCTGGCGGACCGGCCGGGGACGCCGGCCCGCTTCCTGCTCCTCGGCTCGGCAGCGCCGGAAATCACCCGCCAATCGGCCGAGAGCCTCGCCGGCCGCGTTGCCTACCATGAACTGCCCGGACTCGATCTCGGCGAAACCGGCGCCGGCCAGCTCGATGCGCTGTGGCTGCGCGGCGGCTTTCCCAAGTCGCTGTTGGCGGCCAGCGAATCGTCGAGCCTGCGCTGGCGCAGGGAATTCATCCGCGCTTACCTGGAGCGCGACATCCCGGCGCTGGGGTTGCGCCTCGCTCCCGCCACGCTGCGCCGCTTCTGGAGCATGCTCGCGCACTACCACGGCCAGACTTGGAACGGTTCCGAGCTGGCGCGCGCCTTCGGCGTCACCGAGCGCACCGTGCGTCACTATCTCGACATTCTCGCCGCGACCTTCATGGTGCGCGTGCTGCCGCCCTGGCATGCCAACCTGGGCAAACGTCAAGTCAAGGCACCCAAGGTCTATCTGGCCGACAGCGGCATCTTGCACGGCCTGCTCGACATCGACACGCCCGAGGCGCTGCGCGGCCATCCCAAGACCGGCGCCTCGTGGGAAGGTTTCGCCCTGCATCAGGTGGTGCGGCGGCTCGGGGTCGAATGGAGCGCCTGCCACTATTGGAAGCTGCATACCGGCGCCGAACTCGATCTGTTCGTGCAGGACGGAGGGCGCCGCCTCGGCTTCGAATTCAAATGCAGCGACGCGCCGCGCATGACGCCGTCGATGGCCTCGGCCATGGAACACCTGCGCCTCGACAGGCTCTATGTCGTGCATGCCGGCCGCGAGCGATTTCCGCTGGGCCGCAACATCGAGGCGCTGCCGCTCGCAGAGGCCGCGCGCATGACGCCCGACGCGTGCTGAGAGAACGGCAAAGCGCAAACGTCATCCAGTGCCAGGGTTGTGGGCCTGCGGCGCGATGGAAGAAGAAGGGGTAATTACCTTTTGGTAGAGGTAATAAAGAGGGTAATAACTTTATGAACGCAACGCAGAAGACACCAAGCTTGGCAGCCAACGCCGGCTACACAAGGCCTTCCTGCGCTATCACGACCCGAAGAACTGGCCGATGCTGCGCGAGGCATTGAAGCGCATGGGTCGCGCCAATCTGATTGGCAACGGCCAGCGCCATCTGATACCGGGTTGGCAGCCGGCAGGCGACGCGGCAAGAGCACCCGGCCCGCGCAGTAAACAAAGGGGTATCCGCATTTCGTGATTGATAGACCGGCCGTATGTTGCTGAGCAACGTTCAGGCGAGTCGACAAAGTCAAAGCACAATTACCCAATCGTCTCAGTTCGACCCTGAAGAGACATTCGAGTTTCCGAATGGTAATCGTCGGCTTACGGGCGTGAAGCAGACCTTATGGAAATTAGTCTGGAGGTCCGTACCTCGGCCAAACCGGCCGCTCAACCGGGCCTCAGTGCGCTAAGAAAACGTAGCCTTTGAAGCGGACGCCTTAGTGTCCAGGCTTGCATCTATCAGAACGATGTCTTCTCGACTCTCAAGCCTGAGGTCTTTTAGAATCCGATTGACACGTGAAAGCTCATCGTCTGAGAAATACATGATGACCTTTATCGATGATTGCGCCTCACTGGCCTTCTCATAAATCTTGACCTGATGCTCGAGATTTTTGCGTAGGCCAGTGTTCTTCGCTAACTTGAACTCCACGAGACTGGCGTCTGCACGACCCCTAGAAACTTTGTAGTCAACGGGACCTCGGCCATTGTTCACTTCAGCGTTGACATCGAAGTTCGTATCAAACCATGTGAGTCTGAACATGATGTGGAGGTCGCTTTCGCGTTGCACAGGCTTTCCATCGACATAGAACACCCGATGCCCACCGTTGTCTTCAATCACGTGCTTTAGATATTGAACACGCTTGAGGCTCTCCTCATATGAGTTCCCGTGCCCATAGAACTCGCTGTTGGCAAGGTGCTCGGTGACAAGGACCTTGATATTGTCAACGAACTGCTGTTCTGTCTTCAGCACTTTTGCGCTGCTCTGTCGGTGCGCATCCGGCGCGTTCGCCTCTTTTCGCAGAATGTAGTAGTCCAAAAGCTCATGAAACTTTTCGATAGTTTTGAGCGCTGCTATCCGACGCTCGTTTACTTTCGTGCGTTTGGTAATTTGAGCAAAGAAGTGCTCGTTCACCTGCGAGCGTAGTGCTTCATCTGGAACCGACACACAGAGCTGTGTGAACTGATCCAGAAGGTCACCTTGATTAATCCACGCGTTGTCCCTCGTCAGAATCTCCTTTGGCGTGAGCAGCACGTAGTCACCATCGCAATACGGAAGATCAAACGCCCCCCGCGCCCAGCGCTGGGACTCGTAGTCAAACATTACACGATCGACCATGAACGACCTGCGCTTGTCGGCGTCGATATGCTTTCGCGCAAACGTTTGGGTGTACTCAAGCAAGAAGCCCTTGATAAGGTTTGTTGTGAAATCACTTAAGTGGTCCCTGCCCACACCCCCGTTTAGGAGGCTCAATTTTTCCAAATGGCTCCCAGCAGTGATCGTCTCACCACCAAAATCCTTGAACACAGTAGCCAGGTTCCGTGCAAGAGCCTTCGCAAAGTCGTGGCCAAGTCCGGTGCCGCTATTTCCAGTC
>JAYUGL010000308.1:0-21888 GCA_043738385.1 Sterolibacteriaceae bacterium | reverse complement strand
GTGTTCATCGCCCGCGCGTTGGGCCTTGCAATTGATGCGTTGGCGTGTCTCGTTGTTCTACCGTCGGCGATGCTTATCGCCATGCTGCCGATTTCCGTTAACGGATGGGGTCTGCGGGAAGGGGCCATGGTCACCGGCATGACCCTGCTCGGTTTTCCCCGTACTGAAGGCTTGATTCTTTCGCTGCTGGTGGGTCTTGCGACGCTGGTCGCATCAATCCCCGGGGGAGTGATGTTCTTCGTCGGCGAATCGGCTTCCGGTGATCGCGACGAATTGGCGGAAGTCCTCAACAGGGCAGAAGAAAGCGATTCGGTGGAGATCTACACCGAGGCCGCCGCATTCGAGGAAAAAGCCGTAGCCGGCCGCATGGCGGAACACGCTGCATCTGTACCTGCCGACGAAGGGGATCACTGACCAATGACGAAGGTTTATACCACCACAGAAGTGAAATGGGAGACCGGATTGACTATACTCTCGCGCTTGTTTCTTCCGCGCCAACCCGGCGCTATCGCATGAACCCGTCCGATTTACCCAACCCGCCGAAGCCTCTCAACTCGCTACATTACGAACGCGTACGTGCTTTCTTTGACGGCCTCGCGCCACACCGCAGCCGTTGGATCGAGCGTAATGCTTTTTTTTACCGGCAGGACGTTGAGTATCTTCGTTTCCTCATTCCGCGCGAGTCATCGGTGCTCGAAGTGGGCTGCGGCAACGGCCATCTTCTGGCAGCGCTCGAGCCATCGCGGGGTGTCGGCATCGACATTAGTCCGGAGATGATTCGTGTCGCTCAGGAAGCATTCCCACAGCACACCTTCATGGCCGGAAACGCAGAAGTCGAGGAGGATCTGTTGCAAGTGGGCGGACCGTTCGACTTTATCGTGGTGTCAGACACCATTGGCCTGGTGGAAGACTGCGAGCAATTGTTTCTCGCCTTGCGTAGTGTTGCGGGACCACATACGCGCATCGTTGTCTCATACTACTCTCGGCTTTGGCAGCCAATTTTATCCATCGGCGAACGCAGCGGCGCAAAGATGCCGCAGATGCCTCAAAGTTGGCTGTCAACCCCAGATACCACGAGCCTGCTGGCGCTGGCAGGCTATGAGACCGTACGACGGGAATGGCGGGTACTGCTGCCGAAGCGGCTCTTCGGTCTGGGCGCGCTGATTAATCGCTATATAGCTCCGTTGCCACTGGTGCGGCGCATATGCCTGCGCAATTTTATTGTGGCGCGAATGCGCGAATTGCCGGCACCCGCCTATTGGCCGTCGGTGTCTATCATTGTTCCCTGCCGCAATGAACGTGGCAACATCGAAGCGGCCATAACGCGGCTTCCACAGTTTGGGTCGCGTCAGGAAATCATCTACGTCGAAGGCCACAGCCAGGACGGCACCTACGAGGAATGCGAACGAGTGCGCGATGCCTACGCAGACCGTTGCATCAAGGTTTTCCGCCAGGAAGGCAAGGGCAAGGGCGACGCGGTTCGCAAAGGCTTTACCAACGCGACAGGGGATATTGTGATGATTCTTGATGCAGATCTGACGGTGCCCCCGGAGACGATGCCCAAGTTCTACTCCGCCATTGCCCGTGGAATCGGCGAGTTTGTGAATGGCACGCGACTGGTCTATCCCATGCAAAGCGGTGCAATGCGCGCGCTCAACCTTATCGCGAATCGTGGCTTTGCGCGCATATTCTCGTATCTGCTCAACCAGCGCTTCACCGACACTCTATGCGGCACCAAGGTGTTATGGCGACGTGACTATGAACACATTGCCGCGAATCGCCACTACTTTGGGGAATTTGATCCCTTTGGAGATTTCGATCTGTTGTTTGGCGCCGCCAAGTTGAACCTCAAGATGGTCGAATTGCCTATCCGTTACGCCGATCGTAGTTACGGCGAGACACAAATTTCGCGCTTCTCTCATGGCTGGTTGCTCGTCCGGATGGTCGTATTCGCCTGGCGCAAGATGAAGGCTTTCTGACAGAGGCTGGCCAATGGTCGCTGTTATTCTCTCCGCTCAAGCCTTCCCAAATCTTTCTATTGTCGGTGACGAATGGCTCAGCCTGTTCGCCTATCCGCTTTCGGGAGGATTCAAAGCATGGAGTCTATTGCCGGCACGCTGCGTGTCACCCATGATCAAACTGGAAAGCCGACTGAATCCGTCACGGGGCAAGTTGCTCGGCTTTCGTCTGATATTTGCGATCGAGAAGCACGCGTGAGCAGATATCGCTCACCGAAACCACAGCGGATTATTTCGAAATGCTGAAAACCAAGACAAAGATCGGTATCGCTGCGGGACTCTCCAAGACTGTTCGCTTGGCGCGCCGTTTGGGCGGAGCTGCAAACGATATCGTGGAAGTCACTCGAGATGGCCTGCGCTGGTCGCTCGACCTGAGCGAAGGCATCGACTTTGCACTCTACCTTGGCGTGTTCGAGCGTTCTACGGTTGCCGCCTGCAAGCGCTACGTAAAGTCTGGCGCCACCGTTCTCGATATCGGTGCCAACATTGGGGCGCACACTTTACAACTTGCAAAACTCGTCGGGCCTGCGGGTCATGTGCATGCTTTCGAGCCAACGGACTACGCCTTCCGTAAGCTGCAGATGAATCTGGAACTTAACCCTGGACTGGTCTCACGTGTCACGACGGAGCAAGCCTTCCTCGGCGATTCGGCCGCGACAATACCGACAGCAGAAATTTATTCCAGTTGGCCGCTTGAGGCGGATGGCCCGGTACACGATAAGCATTTGGGGCGTGCCGAATCGACGGCACATGCCCGAGCATTCAAGCTTGACGATTACATCAAGTTGAATGGCATCAATCACGTCGAGGCGGTAAAAATGGACGTAGACGGCTTCGAATGCCATGTGCTCGGTGGCGCGAGCAATCTGCTTGCTGAGTTAAAACCAGTGATTGTCATGGAGCTCTCACCCTACGTTCTCATTGAACGAGGGCGAACTCTGGATGAACTCGTTGCGTTACTGACCGTGCCGGGCTATCGCTTCTTTCGGTTGGAAGATGGAAGCCCGCTTCCGAATTCGGTTGCCGAACTTGCACGCCTGGTGCCTGACGGAGCAAGCATGAATGTCATTGCAAAAGTTCCATAAACGCCCAGAGTAAGCTCTCCTCTTTTTTCGACGGCCGGATTATCGTGCCGAATGAAGCAACGACATGAATACCCTTCTTACCGCCCATCAGTTTTTGCCTGACTCTGCTTCGGGCACCGAGGTCCTGACCCTCGGTGTTGACCGCGAGCTGCGCCACCGCGAACATAATGTGAAAATCTTTACGGGTTTCCCGGGCGTTCGGGAGTTGACGGACCATGAACGGTTCGACAGCTACAAATATGTCGAGACAATTGAAAACGTCTGCACCGATCTGAATGGAAAGAAAGCCCTGTTATGAAAACCCTGATTCTCGGTGGCGCTGGTTTCATCGGCTCTCATCTGGCCGAAGCCCTGCTTGCTCAAGGGCATGAAGTCCGAATTTTTGATCGGCCGCATATTCAGATTCCAGCCGAGCTCAAGGAGTGTCATGGAATCGAGTGGATGCAGGGAGACTTTCTGAGTGTGGCTGACATACAGGCGGCTGTCGATGGCGTGGAGTTGATCTTTCACCTTGTGTCGACCACGCTGCCAAAGAATTCAAATGATGATCCGGGATACGACGTCGGCACCAATGTCATCGGCAGTCTTCATTTGCTTGACGCTGCCGTGCGCTTGGGAATTCGCAAGATCGTATTTATTTCATCCGGCGGCACAATTTATGGAATTCCCAACCAGATTCCGATTCCGGAAACACACCCGACCGACCCGCTGGTGTCTTACGGCATCAGCAAACTCGCCATAGAAAAATACCTGAAGCTCTATCATGAGTTGCATGGACTCGACTACGCTGTGTTGCGGGTTGCAAATCCATATGGCGAACGACAGCGGACGGATATGGCGCAAGGTGCGGTGGCGGTGTTCGCCAAAAAAGCCCTTGCAGGAGAAACCATCGAGATATGGGGTGATGGCAGCGTGACCCGCGACTACATCTACATCGCGGACTTGATCGAGGCATTTGTTTTGGCAGCAAGCTATCAGGGGCAGGAACGAATATTCAACATTGGTGGGGGCCATGGCCTCAGCCTGAATCAACTGTTGGCAACCCTGGAAGAGCTGTTGGCGCGCCCGGTAAATCGACGTTTCTTGCCCGCGCGCAAGTTTGATGTACCCGTAAATATTCTCGATATCACGCGCGCCCGAGAGGTTCTTGGTTGGGCGCCACGTACATCTTTTAAAGTGGGTCTCCAGCGGACGCTGCAGTGGCTGGCGGGATAGCCTACATAGCGATACCGGACAAGCGGTTTACATTTGACTATCGGCGAACCACGACGGACTGGAAACACGTGCTGGAGGACTTTCAGGATGGGGCTGAGCATTCTCGCGAAATGCACTATCTGGACTGGACTCGGAATGTAATGAGAGTGCGGGAACAAGACATTGAAGCTACCGCCTCGCAACTCATGCAAAGGGGTTACAGCATCCACTTCCATGCCTGGTCCGCCAATTCGCTAGGTGCATTTTTTGAAAAATGCCGAACGGAGCTGGGGTTTTTATTTACGGTGGGCGACTTCGTCAGAAATGTCAGTGAAGTGATTGTGGTGCTGAAAAAATTGCCGGTGACATGATCGACTTTGCATTCAACGAATCCATGAATTATTTCCGTCCTAACGAGCATATGGCGCGCATCCGATTATTCCGGGCTTGTCTCATGGCTTTGATGGCAGTGTCCTTTCGCTATTCTTGCTAATGAAGTCGGCTCGATTTCGGGAGACGCGACAGCAAGGCTGGTTTAGCTTGTTGTGGCGCTGTTGTAAGCGAATTCCAACCTTTGTCCCACGCTTCCTTTGGTCTTTACGTCGATATGAAAACCAGAGAAAGATGGTGTCGTTGCTTATTACTTACCTGGAAGGCGTTACCGAACAGCAGGAATTTGTGTCAGAGCCGCATGACGGGTCTGGCCCCAAACCGCAGGTGTTGAAGCCTTACACGGAAGAAACGCTGTCGTTCGGAAAGCGCCACAAGATTTTATTGGTCACCCATCAGTTTTCCCGCACGGGTGCGCCCCGCGCAGTGCTATTTCTAGCCAAAGCACTTTTTCGTCTTCACGGTGTTCGTCCGGTGATCATTTCACCATCGGACGGCCCGATGCGCGATGAGTTCGAACAAGAGGGCTTCGCGACGGTCGTTGATCCCCAACTATTCAGCTACCAAAGCTATTCATTCGGTGCCTGTAATTTTGTAGCGGGGTTTGAAAGCGTGATCGTGACTTCTTTGTCCTCATACGCTTTTATCCGTTACTTCAGGGGCATTGCCAAGCACCTTTCCTGGTGGATACATGAAACCGAATCGGGATTTTCGTCGTTTGGCGTCATGGCATCTGACCTTGCTTTGCTGTTTGCCGCATGTGAGTCGATATGGCTTGGGAGCCCACTTTGTATCCCTTATGCATCACAATATGCATCACGAGCCAAACTGCGCTTGTTGCTGTATGGCTGCGATGACACCGCTACGCCCCATCGTCCGCTGGAAAATGGCAAGCTTGTGTTTTCAGTCATTGGGTCGGTGGAGCCCCGTAAAGGACAAGATGTTTTCCTTAACGCTCTCGGCTGCTTGCCAGATGAGTTGCGGCGCAAGGCAGTCTTTCGAATCATCGGATCACCGCTTGGTTTTGCTGACTCTCAGGCCTTTTATAAAAAAATTCAGGCAACCGCCGGTCGTTACCCCGAGGTTGAACTCATTCCTGATGTGCCACCCGATCGGCTTCAAGCGCTTTATTCTGAAACAGATGTGGTGGTTTCGCCGTCGCGTGATGACCCGATGCCCATTGTCATTACGCAAGGGCTAATGTTTTCTGCCGTATGTCTGTGCTCATCCGCGATTGGCCATGCGCAATTGCTTGAAGATGGCAAAAGTGGCCTCATTTTTGCGACCGGGTCGGCTGAAATGCTTGCAGAGAAAATGACCTGGGCCATATTGAATCCAGATGCGTTAAATTCCATTGGTAAAGCCGGTCGGGAAACTTATGAGAAGTCATTTGAAATGGATGGCTTCATGGAAAATATAAAGAGTGCGCAAGGCGGTATCTCGTGACAGGCCGAAATTCGAGATGATCAATTACCCCAATCCAGATTTCAGTGATATTCCTTGGGGGCGCAAGTTAGCCGAGGTTTATAACCCGGTCAAAGCCGAGTACCGGCCGCCGATGCGAGACGACCATGCTTACAGCCCCAAACTTGCCTCGGATCGTCACGATTTTTCCTATGTCTGGCCGCATGGAACGGAATCGTTTGCCAGCCGATTTGTTGCGGCGGGGGTTTTGTTGGATTCGAAATTTGGCCAGACCGATCATTCCAGTGTCGAGAGTGAGCCGCAACGATGATCGTCGCTGTCATAGTCACCTACCATCCCGTTCTGGAAAAACTCGTTGAGCTCCTTGCTGCCCTTGCTCCGCAAGTAAATGCCAGCGTGATTGTCGATAATGGTTCGGGCACCGATATGCGCGAGTGCCTCCAGCGCGTGCGGTCCGGCGCTGTGGAACTGGTCGCTCTTGAAGGCAACCTTGGTATTGCTGCCGCTCAAAATATCGGGATATCCCGCGCCAGGACGATGGGGGCGGATTATGTGTTGTTGTCGGATCAGGATAGCGTTCCCGATGGCGCCATGGTCATGGAGCTGATGGTGGCAATCGAAAAGATGCGGGTGAGTGGGACACAAGTGGCTTGTGCCGGTCCGCGCTATCTTGACACCCGCCAGCAGAATCCGCCGCCGTTTATTCGCGTCCGTGGTTTGCGTTTGGAACGGTGCAAATGTACCACTCCGGACTCGGTGGTGCCGGTCGATTATTTGATTGCCTCCGGCTGCCTGATTTCCATGGCGGTTCTTGAACAGGTTGGCGGCATGCGCGAAGACTTGTTCATTGACTACGTGGATATCGAGTGGGGTCTGCGGGCAAGACGGTTTGGTTACCAGAGTGTTGGGGTCTGCGCCGCGCATATGGCGCATAGTCTGGGCGATCACCCCATTCACTTTTTAGGCCGGCAGTTGCCGCTCCATAGTGCCTTGAGACACTATTACCATTTTCGTAATGCCATCCTGCTTTATCGAGAAACGTGGCTGCCTTTGAACTGGAAATTGGTGGATGGTTGGCGCCTCGTGCTGAAGTACGGGTTTTATACGCTCTTTGCCAAACCGCGGTTGGAGCACTTTCGCATGATGAGCCTTGGCATTCTGCATGGGCTTTTGGGCAGGGCTGGAAAGTTGGAGGTTGACTGAGTATGGCTGATGTCATGGTTTCCATCATCGTCGTGAACTACAACGCCGGCGCCATGCTCAGGGACTGTGTGGCATCGGCGCTACCGCAATGCGATCAAATCATTGTTATTGACAATGCGTCGGCAGATGACAGCCTGGCGACGTTGAGTGCCGCCTTTCCCGGATGCGAGAAATTGCACATCATCCGCAACGAACTGAATCTGGGATTCGCCAAGGGTTGCAATATCGGGGCACAGGTTGCGTCCGGACATTTTTTGCTGTTCCTGAATCCGGATTGCATCCTCGAGCCGATGGTTGTTTCGCGGCTGGTCGCTGCGCTTGAAGGGCATGACCGTGCGGGAATGGCAGGAGCGGTATTGGTGGATCCTGATGGCACCGAACAAGGCGGCGGTCGTCGTGCTGTGCCGACGCCATGGCGCTCGTTTGTGCGCGCTTTCGGTTTGTCGAGCCTTGCTTCTCGCTGGCCGAAACTGTTTTTCGATTTTCATTTGCATGAACAGCCGTTGCCCGAACACGACATCGAAGTTGAAGCGATATCGGGCGCTTGCATGATGGTACGGCGGGATGCAATGGAAGATGTCGGCCTGCTGGATGAGGCCTACTTTATTCACTGCGAGGATCTGGATTGGTGCATGCGCTTTCGAAGCAAGGGTTGGAAGATTTTATTCGTGCCGGATACAAGAATTGTGCACTACAAGGGAGAGTGCAGCCGGTCACGGCCCGTTTTTGTGGAATGGCACAAACACAAGGGCATGATGCGGTTCTATCGCAAGTTTTTCCAGCATCAATATCCCGGCATTCTGATGTGGTTCGTTGCTGCGGGCATATGGCTGCGTTTTGCTCTGTTGGTGTCCCGCTATGCCTTAGGAAGGATCAACCAAGCAGTTCGTCGACCGTGGTCTGAGCCTGATGCTGCTGCGCGTGAGGATCATGCGACACGGCAGAGTGTGGCGCCAATGCCTTCCGCCGATCGGCCGTGGACCGGAGTGCTGGGCGCATCCAGTCTGGTGGGGTGCGGACTGTTGCCATTGCTGGTCGAACGGGGATGGCAGGTGGCGGCGTTTTCGCGGCGGCCGCACAAGGGGTTAGAAGTGGGACCGGTCGTCTGGCTGGAACCGGGAAAATTGTTGACCGGTAGTCCGAGCATACCCGTATGGATTTGTCTGGCGCCGATCTGGGTGTTGCCGGCGTATCTCGATTGGCTCGTCGAGTGCGGGGCGAAGCACGTGGTGGCGCTGTCTTCGACCAGCCGCTTTACCAAGGTTGATTCCAGTGATCCGGCGGAGCAGGCGCTTGCCTGTAAATTCGCGGCTTGCGAAGATCGGCTGAGTGCCTGGGCGCAGGCCCACGGGGTGGCGTGGACGGTATTGCGGCCTACCCTGATCTATGGCTTTGGGCAGGACTCAAATGTGAGTGAAATCGCTCGTCTCATTCGTCGCTTCGGATTTTTTCCACTGTTGGGCAAGGCACACGGTTTGCGTCAACCGGTACATGCGCAGGACTTGGCGACGGCGTGTGTCGCGGCGCTTGGAAATCCGGCGGCGGAGAATTGCGCCTTCAATCTCTCGGGCGGCGAAATTCTGCCCTATCGCGAGATGGTGGAGCGGGTATTTGTCGCGATGGGCAAGCGCCCGCGTTTGGTCTCGATGCCTCTTTGGGCGTTCCGTTCAGCGGTGGTGGTGCTGCGGATATTCCCGCGTTTCAGAAAGTGGTCCGGCGCCATGGCGGAGCGCATGAATCGCGACCTGGTGTTCGATCACACGGAAGCGACACAGGCCTTGGGTTTCTCGCCCCGCGCATTTGTATTGACGCGTGACGATTTGATTGCCTAAAAGGCTGAACCGCCTAGTGATACGGGCCGCGGGTTGTGCAGTGAATGGGTTATTGCGCGTGCTGTAGGGCACTGTCGCTCTAAAGCAGAGGATGAGATACCCGATGAGCAATCATGTGGTGCGCATGCGACGAAAGATGACGCCGGTCGACGCCGTCCGCAGTTAAAGGAGGCAGGATCTCTACGTAGACGACGATTTGAGGACTGTGTGCGATGTTCCACAGGCACTGTACCAGGCTCATGTCACCCACATAGGCGGCGGCATACGAGCGGTTCCCTTTAGTGTCGGTATAGCGAATCGCCAGGGGGACCACGTCAACGCCGGTATCGATGGCCGCTTGCAGCAGCGCGCTGTGAAACGGCAACACGGTGTCGCCTGTCGTGGTGGTGCCTTCAGGAAACAACGCGACCCGTTTGCCTTGACGCAAATGTTCGGCAGACGTTTCGCGGGTACGCTGCGCCGCGCTGCGGCTACCGCGCGCCATGAAAATAGTGTTGGTATTGGCGGCGAGCCAGCCGATCAGCGGCCACTGGCGTACGTCATCTTTCGACACGAACGACGCCGGCATGATTGCGTTGATGACGTAAATGTCGAGGAAGGAAATGTGATTGGCGACGATCAAACCGCTGGTGGAAGCCACACCGCTACACCGTAGCTCGACGCCCAGTATGTTCACCAGATGCGCTGACCAGCGCCGCTTCAAACGCTGCCGGTTTTCGTTTCGACAAACAGGGAAGAGCAACGCAACGGTCAGCGCACCGCCGAGCACATGCAGGGCGGTGCGGGCAAGGCGGAATGCTGCCCTAACGCGCGTCAATGCGACACGCGGGTGGCGCCGTCACCGGAAAGGATGCGTACACGTTCGCCGGGTTTGAAGTCTTCGTCGGCCTCCTGGGTGACCGCGATGTAGGCACCGTTTTCGAGTTTCACGGTGATTTCCAGGCCATCCTTTTTGGTGGCTTTTTCTTCAACCACAGCGCCGGCCACACCACCGGCGATGGCGCCGAGTATTGAGGCGACGCCGGAACCGCGGCCCTGCCCCACGGTGGAACCGGCCACGCCACCGATGACCGCTCCGGCGCCGGCGCCCACCGGGCTTTTGGTACCCTCGATGGAGACACGCCGGACGCTTTCGACCACGCCCATGCGCACGGTCATTTCGTGGCGGGTTTGCTCGCGGCTGTAGCTGCTGCCGGATTGGCTGGCGCAACCGGCCAGCAGCGCGATGGATGAAATCAGAATGGTGGCGATACGAAGGGGAGTACTCATGGTGTATCTCTCCATATTAAAGATTTTCATTGAAAGCGGCCTTGTAGCGGGCCGCAATGTAGTCGTGCGTCGGTTTGTGGTTCTGCCCGCCGCGATGGGCCATTTTGATTGAACCCATCACGGACGCCAGCCGGCCAGTTTTTTGCCACGTCCATCCCTGCGCGATTCCAAACAGCAATCCGGCGCGGTAGGCGTCGCCGCAGCCGGTGGGGTCGGCCAGTGCATCGGGAGTCACACTGGGGATGTCGATGCGTTGACCGTCTGCATAAATGTGCGAGCCTTCGCCACCCAGTGTCACGATCAGGGCCTTGACCTCCCGCGCAAGGCGCTCAAGAGGCTTTCCGGTTCGCTCAACGATGAGTTTGGCTTCGTAGTCATTGACCGTGCAGTAGTCGGCAAGTTTCAGGAAGTTCATCAGTTCGGCGCCATTGAACATCGGCAGGCCCTGGCCCGGATCGAAGACGAAGGGAATGCCGGCTTCGCGGAATTGCCTGGCATGGGCGAGCATGCCCTCACGGCCATCGGGGGAAAGTATGCCGAGCCCGATATCACGCGCATCGCCGACGTTATTTTCGTGGGAGAAATTCATCGCACCGGGATGAAAAGCGGTGATCTGGTTGTCGTCAAGGTCGGTGGTGATGAAGGCCTGTGCGGTAAAGCGGCCGCTGATCGGGCGAACATGGCGGGCATCGAGACCCAATTGCTGGAGCCGATAATTGTAGGGCGCGGCGTCGTCGCCCACCGTGGCCATGATCAGCGGCTCGCCACCAAGCAGCTTGAGGTTGTAAGCGATGTTGCCGGCGCAGCCACCGAATTCGCGTCGCATGTCGGGCACCAGAAAAGACACGTTCAGGATATGAATCTGATCGGGCAGGATGTGATTCTTGAAGTAATCATGGAACACCATGATGTTGTCGTAGGCAATGGAACCACAGATCAAAGTCTTGTTCATGTCTTCTGCTTAGGGATAGAAAAGATAAATGCGATAGCCGGCGGCGGGTACATCACCGACGTCGAGTGTCAGGTTGACGGCGAGTTCACCATTGCTCACAAAGCCTTTGGAAACGTTGATCTCCTTTGGCAGATAGTCGCGCGGGCTGAGCGCTTTCACGATCAGCGGTCGATCCGCGACGTCGTTGAGGGTGAGCTCAATGGCGGGAAGTTCCTGGGCGAAGGGGGCTTGATTGCGCAGCGTAGCGGCAAGCACCAGACGCCCTTTCTGTTGCGGGTCTGGGTGAAGATCCGAGGCTTCGATGCCGAGAAACTCGGCGTGTTGCGGTAACGGCACTTCGCATCCGAGCGCTTTGCAGGCGGCGATCATTGTTGGTTTCAGTGCCGGCTGGAGCACCGCAAGTTCGACCCGAAAATGTAACGCGATCTGGGCTGCCAGCACGAGTAGCCCCGCGAGAATGCCAATTGCCCACGGCCAGCGTCGGTGCTCTGTTTCTGCTCCACCATCCGGCACCGCTTCGAAAGCGGTGTCGTAGGGTTCTTCCAGTGCTGAGGGCTCTTGCAAGGGAACTTCGGAAGATGTCGGCGAGATGGTCTTCGCCACGTCGGTCGATTCCTGCGAAAGAGCAAAGACTTCCGATTCGTCATCCGTCTCTGTAATCTCTTCAGCAGCGTGGAGTGGCTCAGGCTCCTCCGAATATGTGGCTTCCTCGGATATTTCGGGCAACGTTTCGACAAGTTCTTCGACAACGTCGGACCCGGTTTCCTTGACGGCTGGCGAGACCATCTCTTCGGACGGTTGGGCAACATCTTCATGCGCGGGAATGAGCGTTGCCGGAAAAACATGCTCTTCGACCAAGGTGTCCAGCGCATTGAATTGCGACTGACACTGGCCACAACGCACCTTGCCCGCGCGTACCTTCAACTGTTCCGGACTGACGCGGAAAGTCGTTGAGCAAGCCGGGCACCGCGTCAACATCATGGCGTGCTGCCTTCCAGCCGACTCCATCCGTCCAGACTCGCGCCTGAACGCAGGGTAACGTAGGGCGCATAAGCTTCGATGACGGATGCGGCCTGGACTTCAAGCACGCCGGAGAGCGCGAGGTACCCGCCCGGCGCGATACGGCCGGCCAGCAACGGTGCGAGCACTTTGAGTGGATTGGTCAAAATGTTGGCAACGACAATGTTGAATTTCCGGTCCAGGGATTCGCGCGAATGATGCAGTTGTAGTGTGACCTTGTTGCGAACAGCGTTGTCGCGGGCTGTATCAAGTGCCTTCTCATCGATATCGACACCGACCACCTCGGCAGCGCCCAACTTCGCCGCCGCAATGGCGAGAATACCCGAACCGCAGCCATAGTCGAGCACGTGCTCGCTGCCTTGCACCGTGTCGGACAACCATTCCAGACAGAGTCGGGTGGTCGGGTGCGAGCCGGTGCCAAATGCCATGCCTGGATCCAGTTGCAGGATGCAAGTGGATCCAGGGGCTGATTTGGTGGATAGCGGGCGTTGTTCAAATTTGTCCATGTGCCAGGAGGGCACGATCCACAAGCGGTCATTGATGCGAATCGGCTCGAACTGGGATTGTGTCAGTTGTACCCAGTTCCGCTCGGCGATTTCAGTCAATTCAATGTCCGGCAGATCGTCGAGCCCGGCTGCGCGGGCGGCGATGGCGACACGCCCGATCAGATCATCGGCAGGTTCGAACAGGGCGACGACGCGGCTTTGTTCCCAGAGTGCTGCGGGTTCATCCCCGGGTTCGCCGAATTGGGGTGTTTCCTGTTCCGTACCGGCCCACGCATCCTCGATGCTGACCGAGATCGCACCCTGCGCCAGCAGGGCTTCCGATAGCGCCTCGGCGCGGATTGCATCGGCAGGCAGCGCGAC
Source organism: Sterolibacteriaceae bacterium (assembly GCA_043738385.1). GTDB lineage: Bacteria > Pseudomonadota > Gammaproteobacteria > Burkholderiales > Rhodocyclaceae > JANYCD01. The sequence continues at coordinate 8,634 of JAYUGL010000308.1, read as the reverse complement.
GGAGATCCACATGGGCCGTACGACCTATTTGCCTTTGTCGGCGAGCAGCTTTTCCAGGTAGTGGATATTGGTTCCGCCCTTGACGAAGCGGTCATCCAGCATCAATTCCTGGTGCAGTGGAATATTGGTCTTGATGCCTTCCACCATCATTTCCGACAGCGCGATGCGCATGCGTCGGATCGCCTGCTCGCGGGTGTCGCCGTAAGCGATGACTTTTCCAATCATCGAGTCGTAATTGGGCGGAACGGTATAGCCGGTGTATGCGTGTGAATCGACGCGGATCCCCGGCCCGCCCGGCGCATGCCAGGTGGTGATCTTCCCGGGAGATGGAGTGAACTTGTTGTAGGGGTCTTCTGCATTGATGCGGCACTCGATGGAATGGCCTTTCACTTCCACGTCGCGCTGCTTGAACCAGAGTTTTTGACCAGCGGCAATGCGGATTTGGGCCTGAACAATGTCAATACCTGTCGTTTCCTCAGTCACCGGGTGTTCGACCTGGACCCGGGTATTCATCTCGATGAAGTAGAACTCGTCGTTTTCGTAGAGGAACTCAAACGTGCCGGCGCCGCGGTAATGGATTTTGCGGCAGGCTTCAGCGCAGCGTTCGCCGACGCGCGCGATGAGGCGGCGGTTGATGCCTGGCGCAGGGGCTTCTTCAATCACCTTCTGGTGGCGGCGCTGCATGGAACAATCACGTTCGCCCAGATACACGGCATTGCCGAAACTGTCGGCCAGCACTTGTATTTCAATGTGGCGCGGATGCTCGAGAAATTTTTCCAGATACACCACCGGGTTGCTGAAGGCAGCCTGGGCTTCGGCACGGGTCATGTTCACCGCGTTGATCAACGCGGCTTCGGTGTGCACAACCCGCATGCCGCGCCCGCCGCCACCGCCCGCCGCTTTGATAATTACCGGATAACCGATTGACCGCGCGATTCGACCGATCTCCTTGGGATCATCCGGCAATGCGCCTTCGGAACCGGGTACACAGGGTACATTGGCGGCTTTCATGGTGTCCTTGGCGTTGACCTTGTCGCCCATCAGACGGATGGTTTCGGGGCGCGGACCAATGAAAACAAAACCGGATTTCTCGACGCGTTCGGCAAAGTCCGCATTTTCGGAAAGAAAGCCGTAACCCGGGTGAATTGCTTCGGCGTCGGTGACCTCCGCGGCCGAGATGATGGCCGGCGTGTTCAGGTAGCTTTGCGACGAAGGCGCAGGGCCGATGCAAACCGATTCGTCGGCCAGCTTGACGTACTTGGCTTCGGTGTCTGCGGTGGAATGCACGGCTACCGTCCTGATCCCAAGCTCACGGCAGGCGCGCAGAATGCGCAGCGCGATTTCGCCGCGATTGGCAATGAGAACCTTATCAAACATTTTCAACATCCTTAAACCGCCGATGACGCGGATTGCAGCCGATTTGTCACAGCGTTGATCCGCGGCGATAGATCAACCAATGACAAAAAGCGGCTGGCCAAATTCCACCGGCTGCCCGTTTTCGACCAGGATGGCCTTTACCGTGCCGGAAACGTCGGCCTCGATTTCGTTCATGAGCTTCATGGCCTCGAGAATGCACAAGGTTTCGCCCTGTTTGATTGCCTGGCCAATTTCGACAAAGGAAGGTGAGCCAGGGGTGCCGGAACGATAAAAGGTGCCGACCATGGGGGCGGTGACCACATGACCTTCGGGTTCCGCAGGAGCCGATGTGGCGGCAGCCTCGCCTGCTCCCGCGCCACTTGAACCCGGATTGGCTGGCGGTGCGCTCATCAGCACCGTCGCAGGAGCCGCACAGGCCGGCGCCGCAACGTGCTTGGCGATACGGATTCTCTCTTCACCTTCGCTGATTTCGAGTTCCGAGATGCCGGAATTCTGCACAAGGTCGATCAATGTTTTAAGTTTTCTGAGGTCCATGGATTTACTCCCTGCTGATGGCAACGGGGTGCAGCAAGAGCCCCATTGCCCTGTAACGGCGGCTCAATGCCACAAAATCAACTGCAGGCACTAGCGCCTGCCGAGATGGGTCAAGGCGGCTTCAACGGCCAGTTCGTAGCCCTGGGCGCCGAGGCCGCATATGACACCGGCGGCGATGTCGGAAAAATGCGAATGGCGGCGGAAGGGCTCGCGCGCATGGATGTTCGAGAGATGCACTTCGATAAAGGGGATGGACACCGCCGTGAGTGCGTCGCGCAGGGCGACGCTGGTGTGCGTGTAACCCGCCGGATTGATGATGATAAATTCGATACCTTCCGTCCGCGCGCTTTGTACCCGGTCGATCAGCTCTCCTTCGTGATTGCTCTGGAAGCTTTCAAGTTGAACGCCAGCCACGCGGGCGCGTGCTTCCATGGCGAGATGAATGTCTGCCAGTCCGACCCGGCCGTAAATTTCTGGCTCGCGACTGCCGAGCAGGTTCAGGTTGGGCCCATGGAGTACGAGAATCCGCACCGGAAGCTTGGATTCCCCTTGTTTTGTTTTCGTATTTTGGCTGCGGGTTGGCTTCGTCATGCCGGTAGTTTGCCGCAAATCACTGCACTTTGTCCAGTTTTAAGGCTTTATCGCCAGCAGAGGCCGGATGCGCGCGTCAAGTTCTACATCCGATAGGCGACCCAGTTTGGAGGATAGCAGATGTCCCTGGCGATCAATTATCAGGGTAAACGGCAACCCTTGGCTGGCGTTGCCGAGGCCGGCGGTCATGCCCAAGGTTGCGGCGGACGCAATCATGATCGGATAGCTGACTGGCATCGTGCGGATGAACTCCTTGACCTGATCTGGGCTGTCGATGGCAATGCCAACGAATTGCACGTCCTGGTTCCCCAGCCTTAGCTGGGCGTGTGAAAACGCCGGCATTTCCTCTCTGCATGGCGGACACCAAGTGGCCCAGAAGTTAACCACAAGAATTTTTCCGCTCCAGTCACCCAGCGTATGCGGGTGTCCATCGACGTCTTGAAACGGCGCAACCAGCAGTTGGGTGATGGTTCCGGTGGCTTCTTCATGGCCTCTTTCAGATCGCGAGGAATTGAAGCGATAACCTGCCCAACCGGAAACAATGGCAACCGCCACGACGGCCAGCCAAATCGAAAAGTGCTTCAAACCGGCTTTCCTGCTTCCTCGGCGACCAAGGTGGCAACGTGGCTGGCCCGCGCCCGCTGGTTGCGATTGCCGGAATGTGGGTTACGGCGCTGCTGGCGTTCCAGTTGAAGCGGGTAGACCGAAAGCAGCACCGGGGTACCCTCGCAGTCAATCCGCAATTCGGCCTCGGGCGTGTCTGGTCCGCGCCGTCTCGGTTCTGCGATCTCGTAGGGAATCTCGCGCGACAGCAGCGAAATCTCGACATCCTTGGCGCTGTCGGCGAATAGATCGATTTCCACTTCGGCATAGCGGCCAGCAGTTCCGTCAAGCACCGCACCGGTGAGATAGGGACGAAACTCGGCCAGCAATTCCATGACCTCAAGTGCAACCTGGCGCAGTTCGCGCAAGCGGTCGGGTTGTTCGCCTTCCTGATAGAGAGACTGGTAGATGCGCAACTCGGCTTCCACTTCATCGTTGGTCGGCAGCGCCTCCTCTTCGCCCATTCCCAAGCTGCGGGCGGCTTTGCGCTTGGCGTGGCCGTAATCGTTGATACCGTCCTCGGCCATCATGCGGGCCGCGAGGCTGGCAATCGAACGGCGAACTTGGGTGCTGGGGCGAGGCGGCGTCTTGTGGCGGGCCATGTGAGCGGGTTCGATTAGAATCCGCAACCATTATTCCATGGAAACGCGCCATGCACATTCACATCCTTGGTATCTGCGGCACATTCATGGGCGGGACCGCGTTGCTCGCGCGGGCTGCGGGACATCGCGTTACTGGCTGCGACGCCAATGTGTATCCGCCCATGAGCACCCAATTGACCGAGCAAGGCATCGAGCTCACCGAGGGTTATGGAGCCGGGCAGGTCGCCCTGAGTCCGGACTTGTTCGTGGTGGGAAATGCTATTTCGCGCGGCAATCCGCTGCTGGAAGAAATTCTCAACCGGGGCTTGCCTTATATCTCCGGCCCACAGTGGCTCGCCGACAATGTGTTGCGAGATAAATGGGTGTTGGCGGTTGCCGGCACCCACGGTAAAACAACCACGACATCGCTTCTGACCTGGATTCTGGAACAAGCCGGCCTCAATCCCGGCTTTCTGGTCGGGGGGGTCCCGCTGGACTTCGGTATCTCTGCAAGACTGACCGATTCCCCGTTCTTCGTTATCGAGGCCGACGAATACGACACCGCCTTCTGCGACAAGCGCTCCAAGTTCGTTCATTACCGGCCACGCACCGCAATCCTGAATAATCTGGAGTTCGATCATGCCGACATCTTCGTTGATCTTGACGCCATCGAGACGCAATTTCATCACTTCGTTCGAACTTTGCCCGGAAACGGGTTGATTGTTGCAAATGGTGGTGAGGCATCGATCAAGCGCGTATTGGAGCGAGGGTGCTGGACGGCTGTTGAGTGGTTCAACGTCGACTCGGCATGGCAGGTTGGCAATTCGACCGCAGATGAATTCAGCATCCTGTTTGAAGGAAAGACTCTGGGCGCGACACGCTTATCGCTGCCCGGCGCGCACAATCGCGCCAATGCTTTGGCGGCGCTGGCGGCAGCAAGGCATGCGGGCGTTCCTGTGGATATTGGGATCAAAGCCTTAGGAGCATTTCACGGCGTGAAGCGCCGCCTCGAGCTGTGCGGAACGATACGCGGCGTTACGGTTTATGACGATTTCGCGCATCATCCGACTGCAATCGCCGCCACAATTTCGGGTTTGCGTGGAAAGGTGGGGCGGAAAAGGATTCTTGCCGTGTTGGAGCCCCGTTCCAACACCATGAAGCGGGGAACGATGAAGGATCAATTGGCTGCGAGTCTGCGGGAGGCCGATCTGGTTTTTTGCTATTCCCGCGATCTTGGTTGGGATGTCGCCGCTGCCCTGTCGCCGTTACAGAACAAGGCGGCCACATTCGATGACCTGGAGACGCTGATAACGGCAGTGGTTCATGCCGCAGAGCAAGGTGATCATGTACTTCTGATGAGCAATGGTAGCTTTGGTGGAATCCGGCCCAAATTGTTGAGAGCGCTTGCCGAGTAGCCGATATTTTGCTTTCATTTTTTGGCAAAAAGAGCCCTTTTGTTCGGGCATAAGCGCGTCCCGATCTGAAACAAAGTTGCGCGGGTTGCCAAAGCCTGAAATAATTCGCGGCTAATTGTCGCAGTACATTGCAATAAGCGTAGTGGCGTTTCGGATCGTGGCACGACGCTTTTGTCCATCCGAAGAGAGGCTTTGGCTGCGCATCAATGCGAAAAAGGGAACGGTTTGAGGGACAGCGGTTGGCCGACGCCCCTATTTGCTTGCCAGTAAAAGGGTATTGCTTTAGTGCTTTAGTCGGAAGTGCGGGCGATTGATTTTGATTGGAGGATTAAGGGTGAAAGTCACCATGAACACACTAGCTAGGTGGTTGGGCGCAACGGCGCTTTGTTTGATGCTCTTGCCCGGTGCGGCTTTGGCTGACTATCAACTTAACTTGTCGCCGCCGGTATCGCACGCGGGCTTTGTCGCCTATGAGCTGCACAACTTCATGACACTGATTTGCCTGGTGATTTTCATCGGCGTTTTTGCTGTTCTCGGGTATTCGCTTTACTACCACCGCAAATCGAAGGGGTACAAAGCCGCAACCTTCCATGAAAACCTCGCCGTCGAAATAGCCTGGATAGCAGTGCCTTTCGTGATCCTGGTCGTCATGGCTGTTCCGGCCACCAAGGCGTTGCTGGATTTGCGCGACAGTTCGGAACCCGATATCACCATCAAGGCGACCGGCTATCAGTGGAAGTGGGGTTACGACTATCTCAAGGGAGACGGTGAAGGCGTTCACTTCATGAGCGTGTTGGCGACCCCGCGAGACCAGATCGAAGGCAAGGCACCCAAGGGCGAGCATTACCTGCTTGAAGTTGATAATCCGGTGGTTGTACCGGTGAACAAGAAAATCCGGATTCTCACTACGGCCAACGATGTCATCCATGCCTGGTCGATGCAGGAGTTCGGGATAAAACAGGATGCGGTGCCGGGCTTCATTCGTGACGCCGCATTCAAGGCCGAGAAGGAAGGTATCTATCGCGGCCAGTGTTCCGAGTTGTGCGGCAAGGATCACGGCTTCATGCCGATCGTGGTCGAAGTGGTTTCCGAAGAAAAGTATGCCGCCTGGGTTGGCGGGCAGAAAAAGAAAATGGCTGCGGCGATGGGCGACCCGAACAAGGTGTGGACGCTGGATGAAATGAAAGCCTACGGCGCAAAGGTCTACACCACCAACTGCGTGGCTTGCCACCAGGCTGACGGGAAGGGCATCCCTGGTGCTTTCAAGGCTCTGGATGGCTCGCCGATTGCGACCGGCCCCAAGCCTGACCATATCAACCGCGTGCTCAACGGCAAGGCGGGGACTGCGATGGCCGCGTTTGGCAATCAGTTGTCCGATACCGATATCGCGGCCGTGGTTACCTATGAGCGCAACTCTTGGAGCAACAAGACCGGCGATCTGATTCAGCCCGCTGAAATCAAGGCCGCCCGCAAGTAACAAGACTCCGATCCGGATCGGTTGGCGACTGGATTGGTTGACAGGATTAGACAGAGTTCAGGAGAGATACGATGGAAGCCGTACATGATCATCACGCACATGGCTACGATCATCACCCCTCGGGGTTGATGCGCTGGGTCACCACCACCAACCACAAGGACATCGGCACGATGTATCTTTGGTTCAGCTTCATCATGTTCCTGGTGGGCGGGGCCATGTCCATGGTAATTCGGGCGGAGTTGTTCCAGCCCGGATTACAGTTTGTCTCCCCCGAGTTCTATAACCAGATGATCACGCTGCATGCGCTGATCATGGTGTTCGGCGCGATCATGCCGGCCTTCGTCGGCTTCGCCAACTGGATGATCCCGCTACAGATCGGCGCACCCGATATGGCTTTTGCGCGGATGAACAACTGGAGTTTCTGGATTCTGCCGGTGGCCGGTTCCATGCTGGTGGGCTCACTGTTCGCACCCGGTGGCGCCGCAGGAACCGGTTGGACGCTGTATCCGCCCCTTTCCGTTCAGTCGGGCATGGGTATGGATATGGCGATCTTCGGCATTCACCTGCTGGGAATGTCGTCGATCATGGGCTCCATCAACATCATCACCACCATCCTGAATCTTCGCGCGCCCGGCATGACGCTGATGCGCATGCCGTTGTTCTCGTGGACCTGGCTGATCACCGCCTATCTGCTGATCGCGGTCATGCCGGTGCTGGCCGGTGCCGTAACGATGCTGCTGACCGACCGTCATTTCGGCACCAGTTTTTTCAGCGCCGCCGGCGGTGGCGATCCGGTGTTGTTCCAGCATATTTTCTGGTTCTTCGGCCACCCCGAGGTGTACGTCATCGCCTTGCCAGCCTTTGGCGTGATTTCCGAAGTGATTCCGGCTTTCTCACGCAAGCCGATTTTCGGCTATGCCTCGATGGTCTATGCCATTGCTTCGATCGCCATCATTTCATTCTTCGTCTGGGCGCACCACATGTATGTCACCGGGATTCCGCTGACCGGCCAACTGTATTTTATGTACGCAACCATGCTGATTGCGGTGCCGACCGGTGTGAAAGTGTTTAATTGGGTGGCCACCATGTGGCGCGGCTCGTTGTCGTTCGAAACGCCAATGTTGTTCGCACTGGGCTTCTTGTTCTTGTTCACACTAGGCGGCTTCAGCGGCCTGGTGTTGGCAATCACCGCCGTCGACGTGCAGCTTCAGGATACCTATTACGTCGTTGCCCATTTCCACTACGTCATGGTGGCGGGCGCGCTGTTCTCGGCCTTCGCCGGTGTCTATTACTGGCTGCCGAAATGGACCGGGCACATGTATGACGAAACCCTCGGCAAGTGGCATTTCTGGCTCTCGCTGATGTTCTTCAACATGACCTTCTTCGTGCAGCACTTCCTTGGATTGGCCGGCATGCCGCGTCGTATCCCTGACTATGCGCTACAGTTCGCGGATTTCAACCGAATTTCTTCGATCGGTGCATTCGGCTTCGGCGTGTCGCAATTGCTGTTCCTGTACATCGTGGTCAAGACCATCAAGGGTGGCAAGAAAGCGGAAGCCAATGCTTGGGGTGATGCGCCGGGCCTGGAATGGACCGTTCCTTCTCCTGCGCCGTACCACACGTTCGAGGAGCCTCCGGTTGTCAAGTAAGCCGGTATCCGATGCGGGGCATTCCGACGTGAGCGTCGAGCGAAGCGACTCGCTACGTAACCGCAATCTGCGTACAGGATTGATTCTGGCGTCGATCGCACTGGTCGGCTTTCTCGGCGTTTTCGCAAGGTATTGCCTGTTCGGATGAACACCGGGCCAAACAACCGCCGTACTTTGGGCAAGCTGCTGGCTTTTGTGGCGGTGGTGATGTTCTTTTTTGGTTTCGGCCTGGTGCCGCTCTACAAGGTGATGTGCAATCTCACCGGGATCAACAATCTTGCGACGGCGGATCAGGTGGCAAACACGCAAGTGGATCGCTCCCGGCTGGTCACCGTGGAGTTTGATACCAACACTCATCAATTGCCTTGGCATTTTCGGCCCTTGCAATCGAGTCTCAAAGTGCATCC
>JAYUGL010000307.1:0-8998 GCA_043738385.1 Sterolibacteriaceae bacterium | reverse complement strand
GCTCAGTACAGGCTTGATTGAACTGATGATGTCAAGGTGTTCCGCTCCCACCAGCAGGGTGTGCACACCGGCATCGCCGATGACGAATTCGAGTTCCGGGCCTGTCAGACGGAAGTTCAGCGGAACGAAGATCGCGCCGATCCGCGCCGTGGCGAACAGGGCGACCAGAAATATGGGATGGTTGAAGCCCAGATAACCGACCCGGTCGCCGGTTCCCACGCCGCCGTTGGCAAGCACGGCCGAGAGACGCTCGACGCGATCCTGCAACTCGCCGTAGGACCATGTTTCCTCGTCGCAGGTCAGCGCCGGGCGCCGGGGTCCCCGTGCCACGCGTCTGCGCAACCACTCTGCCAATCCGATCATGCGCACTCCAAACGGGCCTATCCAAACCCATCGAAACACGTTACCGGTGTTTGGCGCGAGGCGTCTTGCACCAACTGGTCAAATGCGCGTAGCCAGTCGCTGCAAGACGATGACGCTATGCCAGGCTATGGTCTATCCTCCAAATCCCGGCGCTCTCGCGAATCATTGCCCATGTTCGACGCACCTTCCCTGCCGCACTATTTCTCGCCGGAGCATGAGCAATTCCGCGACATGCTGCGCAGCTTCATCGCCAGCGAAATCATCCCCAACATCAATGCCTGGGACGAAGCCGGAACCTTCCCGCGGGAGCTGTATCGCAAAGCCGGTGCCTTGGGCCTGCTGGGCCTTGGCTATCCCGAGGAATACGGCGGTACACCAGTCGATACTTTCTATCAGATCATCCTCGCCGAGGAGTATGCCCGCAGCGGCAGCGGCGGCATCCAGGCCTCGATCAACTCCCACACCATCGCCATGCCGCCCCTGCTGGCCGCGGGCAGTGAGGAAATCAAGCGTCGTGTGCTGCCGTCGGTGATCAGTGGGGAAAGGATTGCCGCCCTGGCGGTCACCGAGCCCTCCGGCGGCTCCGACGTTGCAAGCCTTCGGACTACGGCAGTGCGCGATGGCGACCACTATGTCGTCAATGGCGAAAAGACTTTCATCACCTCGGGGATGCGTGCCGACTACATCACCGTGGCGGTGCGTACCGATCCTTCCATCAAGGGCGCCGGGGGCATTTCCGTACTATTGATCGAAGGCAATACCCCGGGGCTCACCCGCACCGAATTGAAAAAAATGGGCTGGTGGGTGTCGGACACGGCGCACCTCCACTTCGACAACTGCCGTGTGCCGGTGCGCAACCTCATCGGTATCGAAAACCAGGGCTTCAAGACCCTGATGCACAACTTCAACAGCGAACGCCTCTTCATGGCGGCCCTGGCCTATGGTTTCGCGCGGGTCTGCCTTGAAGAGGCCCTGGATTGGGCGCGGCAACGCACCACCTTCGGCGAGCCCTTGTCCGAGCGACAGGTGATTCGCCACAAGCTTGCCGACATGATGCTGAGCATCGATGCGGCGCGTTGTCTGGTGTATGACCTGGCTTACTGTATCGACCATGGTGCGGGTGATCCGGCGCAACTGGTGGCGCGCATCTGCATGGCCAAGGTGCAGGCGACGCGTGCCATGCAATTCTGCGCCGACGAGGCGGTGCAGATCCTCGGCGGCATGGGTTACATGCGCGGCACTCGCAGCGAACGCATCTACCGCGAGGTCAAGGTGATGATGATCGGCGGCGGTTCGGAGGAAATCTTGAAAGACCTTGCCGCCCGCAAATTTGGCGTCTAGCCAGGATGCAGAGTCCCGGTTATGCGGTTGCAGCGGGCTCGGCATCAAACCAAACGGAAGCGGCGGAAAGATAGTAGGATTAACGCTCGCCACGGCGACGACGGCAAGGGGATACCCTGTCGTTCAGACCAATAAAAGCTCGGAGGAGTCCCGGCAATGGAGAATCTGGAATCATCGGCAAAGGCACCGGCCGCACTGGCGCAGGGCTATCGGTCGCGCGAGCGCCTGATGTTCATCGCCCCAAAGCGCATCGCCTATGCCGGTTTGCTGGGCACGCCCGGCATGCGGATATTCGGGGCCACGACCCTTTACACTTCCCTCGGCAGTCCGTTCCGGATATGGCAGTCCGATGCCAAAGTACGTGAAGCCAGGTTTGCCATCGTTCCCGCCTACATGCCGCACCGGGTTGCCACACCGGACCGCAATATTGCCGAGTTGTTGATCGAAGGAGAGTCGGTAGATCCGGCAATATTGATCGAGCAGTTCGCCGGAACCCGAAGCCTTTCAGAGCAGACCGCCGAACGGGTGCTGGCGGGTTTTCGCTGCATGCGCGAGAATTGGGAAAACGCCGGCGACCTGGATTTCGACGCGCTTTTTTTCAACAAGCAACTACCGTCGCGCAAGCTCGATCCGCGCATCGCCGTCATCGCAGAACGCATCAGCTTGACCCCGGCGGGAAAACATCCGGCGGAATCCTGTTCGGAACAGGCGGGCCTTTCATTTTCGCGGTTCACCCATTTGTTCTGCGAGCAGATCGGCACAACCCTGCGTCGCTTCCGCGCCTGGAAACGTGCGCGCGGGGTCATGCACTTTGTGCATGATCGAGGCAACCTGCTGGAAGCCGCGCTGAATTCAGGCTATGCGGACTCGACGCATTTCAGCCACTCCCTGCGCCAGTTCTACGGTCTGCCGCCGCGCGACATTTTTGCCGGGGCCAAAGGACTTAACGTATTCGAACAGATGCCGAGGGTGAAGGAGTTGGAAGGCCTGCGGGCGGCCTGAGCCGACTCGAGGCGTCATGTCACTTCGAACTCGGCAAGATCAAGCTCCGCACGCATCAATTTGCGAAAAGCGCCGGGCGTGCCGGTCCAGTTTTCGGGCTTGCCCTTGTCATCCAGATACCAGCTCCTGCAGCCGGTGATCCAGATGGTCCCCGGCACATTTGCCGCGACCTTTTCCTGAAACCGCAGCATGGCCTCCGGCCTGGCCGTGATGCTGCGCAAGCCGCGACGTGTGGCGAACTGAACACAGTTCATGATGTGATCGACAATCGCTTCCGAATAGGCGATCGCAGAAAAATTGCCGCGTGGCGAATGAGGACCTCCCAAGATCATGAAATTGGGAAAACCGGGCACGTGGATCGACAGATGTGCGCCGACATGCTCCTGCCACGCCTCGGTCAGTGTTCGCCCCCGCTCATTGGTGAGCTCCAGGGGGCGCCCGTAGGCCCGGGTCCAGAAGCCGGTGGCCATTACCAGCGTGTCCAGTTCGTGGAGTTTGCCGTCTGCGGTAACCACCCCTCGGGGTTCTACCCGGTCGATGGCATCTTGTACCAGGTGTGTGTTGGGCTGCTGTAGAGCGGGATAGAAATCAGCCGACATCACCATGCGTTTGCACATGGGTTTGTCTGGCGGCGTGAGCCTTTGCCGCAATTGCGGATTCTTGATACCGCCCAGGTTGCTGCGACACTGGGCGGAGAGGAATTTGCGTTGCCAGCCGTCATGGATTACCGCTTCCGCAAAGACGTGCTCGAAGAACCACTGGAAGAAGGCCCCGGCCATTCGCCCGATCCAGGGAAAGGTCCGCACCAGGGCGCGCTCCATGGCACCGAAAGTCCGGTTGCCCAGGGGGAAGACCCATTGCGGCGTTCGCATGAACACCGTGACATCGGCGCCCGCCTTGGCGAGGCTGGAGATGATCTGCACTCCGGACGAGCCATTGCCGACCACCCCGACGCGCTTGCCCTTGAACGCTGCCGCTTCCAGCCCTTCCGGCCACCGGGAGGAATGAAAGCAACTGCCCGCGAACTGATCGAGGCCAGGGAATTCCGGAATCACCGGAATGTGCAGCGGTCCGGTAGCAGCGACGAGAAAGTCGGCCTGATCCTCGCGCCCCTTGTCGGTGGTGAGATGCCAGCGTGCGCCATCGAAGCGTCCCGCGGTGATGCGCTGCCCGAACACGATGTGCGGCCGCAGCCTGTATTTCTCGGCCACGCCTTTCATGTAGGCCTGGATTTCCGCACCGCCAGCGAGGCGGCTGTGCCAGCCAGGGTTGGGTTCGAAGGTGAAGGCATAGTGATGCGCCGGTACGTCGCAGGCAACACCAGGGTAACGATTCTCGCGCCAGGTGCCACCGACTTCGTTGCCCTTTTCATAGATGACAAAGTCGTCGAACCCGGCTTTCTGCAGGCGAATGGCCATGATCATGCCGGCGGCGCCGGCACCGATGATCGCGATGCGCGATTTCCTGTCACGGGTTTCTTGCGTGTTGGTGCTGGCCACTCTCGCTCCTTGTGTTGACCCGGAGTACCCGGGCGACGGATTTCAGTGGGCTCGATCTTTTACCAATCCGCAGTGGGTGTCTTGCATTCATTGGCTGAATGCCGCCGCAAATCATTTTCGAATGCGGACTCCTTGCCTGGCTTGCACCAAGTGGCCGGCGGAGTAGGATGCTCCGCCTGAAACGGCGCTTGGCTAGGTCAGTACGGCGAGCCGGCGCGAGCCGGCAAAAATGTCCTTGGGTTTCAGGCCGTAGATCTGGCGGATCGAATGGCTGAAATGACTGGCGTCGGGATAGCCGGCTTCGAGCGCCACGTCGGTGAGATTGGCATCGAGATTGACATATTGCAGCAGGCTGCGGGCGCGCTTCCATGCCCTGAAGCGACGGAAGGTGGTTCCAGTTTCTTCGCGGAAGAGATGAAGGAAGCGCGAGAAAGAGAGGCCGAGAGCGGCGGCACATTCTTCGGCGGGGAACTGATCGCAAGGGTTGGCCTTGATGCGATCCACCACACTTTCTATCCGCGGGTCAAAACGTCGCCGCGGCAGCGCGCCACCAAATACCGCTTCATCCATATCGAACGGCCAGCAAGGGTCGGCGGCCCCGCCACTGATCAGCCGTTTGTAAAGAGCGCGGACCCGTTCAGCGATCGTGTCGAGTGCCGCTTGAGGATATTCGGGGCTTTCTGCCAGCCAGGGAATTGCGCTGGCGTCCACAGTTTCGGGCTCGATATGCAGTGTGGCGATCATCAGGTCCGGTGACCTGACCTGAAGCGGAACATAGGGCGGCATCACTGCGACCGAACGCTCCTGCCACGGGCCATCGGCAACCCGGATCACGAACGGGTGTTTCAGCGAAACGAACACCGTATAGGAACCCAGCATCATCACCGAGCGTTGGCCGAGCAGGCCGCAATACAGGATGCGATCGGTGTTGAGCACCATCACCCGGTCAGTGTCCTTCGACAGGGTGATGCGAAGGTTTCGCTTCCGGTCAAGATACGGGGTTGCCATTGAAATCTCCTCGCGCGCGGCCCGGGGCGGAGCGCCCCAAAACCTTGCTTTGCGGGTCGCCCTTCATTTATCGCCTGTCGGCGGAGCGATCCTCACACAGGGAATTCTAGATCAAGTTCTGGCAATACCCAAGCGGGCGATTCATGACTGTAAACGCCTTGAGTAGCGGCTTTCGGGCGGAAGCGGCTCTCCTATCCCCCAAACCGCTCGAACCGGTACGCCAGTTCCGGGCCCTCTTTTCCATCATAGGCGAGCTGCCCGACGAGCAACGCGAACGGCTCGGTGTAACGGGCGATCCGCAAGGGTCCCGCATCCACGGGATCGAAACCCACGTCGCGAATCAGTTCAGCGGCAATCTTTTTGCTGCGCGAATCGTCTCCGCAATACACCAGGCTGGGCCTTGTGGCTTTACGCCGGGCCCCGAAAACGCCAAAAAGTACTTCGCTCGGTATTGTGTTGAAGGCCGAGACGACACTAGCCTTTGGCAACTTCTTCGCCAGTATTTCCGCACCTGAAGAGGTGTGGGCGATGACGAGTTCGGTGTTATGGGCGTTCATCGGCAGCGAGCAGGTGACAATGACCTTGCCCGACAGGTCGCCCGCCTGGCTCAACACGTCATCCATGCGCGACCAATGCACCGCGAGCAGGATCGCATCTGCCTCCTGCGCCGCCTCGCGCGGTGTGCCAAACACCGCCTTACCCTTTGCGTCCGCTGCGAGTTTCTTGAGCTTCCGCTCGCTGCGGGCGTAGCTGAATATCACCTCATGCCCGGCACGCGCAAAGATCGTCCCGAGCTTGCCGCCCATCAATCCCGAACCCAGAATGCCAACCCGCATGACGGTCTCCCTTGCCTTTCGTTGAGTTGCCCTAACAACCTCGGCGTTTACAGTTCCTGACGCGTGGGCCGGAACAGGATCTCGTTGATGTCCACATCCTCCGGCTGACTCATGGCAAAGGCGACTGCCCGTGCGAATGAGTCGGCAGGGATCGCGAACGTTTCATAAAACTTGTGGATTTTTTCGGCGACGTCCGGCTCGGTGACAGAGTCCGGCAGTTCCGTGGCGACCGCGCCCGGCGAAATCACTGTGGTGCGGATGTTGTAGGGCTTCACTTCCAGGCGCAGTCCTTCGGACAGCGCGCGTACCGCATGCTTGGTCGCCGCATAGACCGCGCCGCCTGGCGTGACCTTGTGGCCAGCTACGGAAGAGACGTTGATGATATGCCCGCACTTCTGCTGCTTCATGTATGGCAGCGCCGCCGCAATGCCGTACAACACACCCTTGATGTTCACGTCGATTGTGCGATCCCAGTCGTCGATCTTGAGTCGCTCAAGGGGCGAGTGCGGCATCAGCCCGGCGTTGTTGATCATGACGTCGACACGGCCGTAGGCCTGCACCGCCGCGTCGACCAATCGCTTGACCTGGTCGTAGTCGGTGACATCTGTCGCGATGGCGATCGCCTTGCCGCCAGTGCCGGTCAGCTCGGCTGCCAATGCCTGGATGCGATCGACCCGTCGCGCACCCAACACAACGCTTGCGCCTTGCGCGGAAAGATGACGGGCGGTCGCTTCGCCCAGCCCGCTGCTCGCGCCGGTGATAACGACGACTTTTCCTGCAATTTCGTTGTTCATTCTCTTGTTCTCCATTTGGCTTTGATGGTGGCTCGAAACAGCCCGGCTTTTACGAATTGTTGTGCCGTTCTTCGGTCGCTAACCTCGTCATGTCGGGGCAAGATCGCCGTACCATTATGCGGCTGTGACTGTCTCGACAAGCGCGTGGACCGAATCGCGCGGGGAGACATCCACGATGGCAGTGCTCACCTCGAATCCGGCTTCGCTGAGGGTCTACGCAGCAGCGTTGGCATTCTCCTCACGCAAGTCCGCCAGAACAACGTGCTTTCCCGCGCTGACTCGACGGGCGATTGCCTGACCGATCATTCCCGATCCGATGACTACGATAACGTCTTTCATTGGGATTTCCTTTCCTGACTGGATTCGGCATCCGTGCCCGCCAGATATTGTTCGTCGCTGACCTTTTCCAGCCAGTCGATCCCGCTGCCGTTGAGCTGCTCGACAATGGCGATGTGTGTCATGGCCGTATCCTTTGTAGCGCCATGCCAATGCTTGTGGCCGGGCGGGCACCAGATCACGTCACCCGGCCGGATCACTTTGACCGGACCACCCCAGCATTGCGTCCAGCCGCATCCGGCAGTGACGATCAGGACCTGGCCCAGCGGATGGGTATGCCAGGCAGTCCTGGCACCGGGTTCGAACGTAACACTGGCGCCCATGGCGCGTGCCGGCTCCGGCATGTTAAAGAGAGGATCAAGGCGGACATCGCCGGTGAAATACGCTGCCGGCCCCTTGCTCGAATGCTGTGTACCACTGCGTTTGATTTCCATTGTTCTTTCCTTTCTTCGCTGGAGGGTCTGTTCGGAGGATCGATGTCTCGTTGCTGAGTAATGTACCGATCGCGACGACCCTTGATAAGTCGGTAGAATCGGCATGGGCTTATGAGTTGGACTCATGAATGGCGCGAGAGAACTTCAACGATTTTCTTGCCTTCGTCACGGTTGCGCGTGAGGGAAGCTTTACCCGCGCGGCTGCGCAGCTTGGGGTATCCCAGTCGGCGTTGAGCCACACCATTCGTGCATTGTAGGCGAGGTTGGGGTTGCGGCTGCTGACGCGCACGACGCGCAGCGTCTCGCCGACCGAGGCGGGCGAACGTTTGCTCCGGAACGTGGGGCCGTACTACGAGGGAATCGAAACCGAATTGGCCGCTTTGAGCGAGCTTCGGGAAAAGCCCATCGGCAGTTTTCGCATCACGACACACGATCATGCGGCCAGTACTGTGCTCTGGCCGAAGTTGTCGAAACTGCTTTCCACCTATCCTGATATTCAGGTCGAGATCAACATCAACTATGGATTTGTCGACATCATCGCCGAACGATTTGACGCGGGCGTCCGATTCGGAGATCAAGTAGCGAAAGACATGATCGCGGTGCGCATCGGGCCGAATCAGCGCATGGCCGTCGTTGGGTCTCCTGCGTACTTTGCAAAAAGATCAGTGCCGAAGACACCGCAAGACCTGGCCACACACGACTGCATCAATCTGCGGCTCGCAACCTACGGCGGGCTCTATGCATGGGAATTTGAGAAAAATGGTCAGAAAACCGAGGTACACGTTAAAGGTCAGTTCGTATTCAATACGACTCCGCAGTTTCTCTTGGCAGCATTGGAGGGATATGGTCTGGCCTATGTTCCGGAGGACATGGTGGAACAGCACGTCACCGAGGGACGTCTCCAGCAGGTGCTTGAAGACTGGTGTCCTGCCTTTCCCGGCTATCACCTTTATTACCCGAGTCGTCGTCAGGCATCACCTGCCTTCGCTTTGCTCGTCGATGCGTTGCGCTATCGCGCATAGGGTGTTTTCGTGTCTGGGTCAGCTCACGGCACGAAGTGGACGGTCAGCTTCTAGTTCTTGCTGGCTCGCCAAACCAGACAAATCTGGGCACTGGATTGAAATGGTATCGCTTAACGGCGAGAACCAGACTGACTTGGCCATACACGCGAGCGAGCGTACATAATCCTCCAACCGCTGCGGGCCGATTTGCTAAGTCATTCACTTCGATACCACCATGTAATCCGTAGGTACGCCCAAAGCCTTCCAGGCTGCGATGCATTGCGCTAGGGAGTGTTGACAATCAAAATCACGCGAGCCAAATGACGGCAGCGGCGAGGGCGACAAAGGAAGCGAAGCGTTCCGCGAGTTTGTCATAGCGCGTAG
>JAYUGL010000306.1:0-9099 GCA_043738385.1 Sterolibacteriaceae bacterium | reverse complement strand
GCAGCAACGACGACGTCGCCGCTGTCGTCCCGGCCGAGATCGGCGACGCAGATTGCCCCGCGCCCGGGTGCGACATGCGAGATGCTCTCCTCAAGCGTCGCACGTGTCCGTCCGACACCCAGGACCATGGCGCCTTCCTCCGCGAAACGAGCGATGCAAGCGCGCCCGACGCCGGTGCCCGCGCCGGTGACAATCGCGACCTTACCTTCCAGTTTTCCCGCCATTCAATGCTCCCGTATCCGTATGAACAATCTGTTTAGTTGGTGTGATGACTCGGCGCTGCCAGCAGATCACTGTGCGATGGCAACTTCGCGCAATCGGGATCGAGTCCGGATGCCTTGAACCATGCGCGGTCCCTTGATGTCTGGTGAATGCCGTAGTCGAGCACGATATTTTCGGAGACGTCGCGAAATGACTTGCTGCCGTCCACAGCGGAAGCATTGATCAGGTCGTCGACCGCAACGGCGATGGCATCGCGCCGTTGCGAAATAGCGGTGGTGGGACCGCCTTTTTCCTTGCCTGCTTTATCGAGGGTCAAATTCAGGGCGTCGGCCGCATCGCGTGTTGCCAAGCCGCCGTCGGCGACTTTCAGCAGGTCTGCGCCGAGCTTGACGATGTCGGTCAGGCAGATGGCCATGTAGTCGGCCATGTAGGGCCACTGGCCGCGGATCATATGGAGGTGGCCGATGGCCAGCGCGGCCTGCTCGCGCGCGAGGGGATTGTTCGGGTCGAGCGCCGGCAGGATGACCTGCTCGATCGCCTTGATGACGCTTTGCAAACGTACGTCGATATCGGGTGTCATAGATTTTTCTCCGCCTTGATGACGCGTGCCATGTCGGCAAGGAATGTGTGACCGAGGGGGACCAGCCAGGTCAGCAGCAGATCCTGATGATTGTTTTGCCGTACCGCAGCGGCGAGGCTGCTGCCGAGCAACTGTGTAGCGCATTTGTAGGCACCGAGCGCTTCGTAAAACGCCAGCGTTCGCGGGTTGACCTTCCTGCCGGTGGCGGCTTGGTATTGCGCGAGGAAATCCTCCTTGGTCATCAGTCCGCAGATATAGCTCTTGCCGCCTTCGGGCTCGCCGGCAAACAGACGCTGCAAGGTCCAGGCCAGTTCTTCGTGGAAGTCGCCGATATGTGCCAGCTCCCAATCGAGGATGGCGGTGAACTTGCCCGTCTCTGGGTCGAACATGAAGTTGCCGGTTCGGTAGTCGGCATGGATGACCACGAGTTCGTCGCAGGACGGAAGATGTTCACGCAGCCAGCGCTCGCCGGTGGTGAACAGCGGATAAGCCGGAATGTGATCGTCGTTCCATACCCGGGTCCACCAGTTCACCTGCCACAACGCCGCTTGCTCACGATGCGCGGTCGGTGCCTGGAAGTGCGGCAGCGAGGCCTTGCGCCAGTCGAAGGCGTGGATCTGGCGTAGACTCTCGATGAACTGGGGTACCAGCTTGGCGCGCCATTCCGGCGTGAATGAAGTGCCGACACCGGAGACCACCACCTTCGATTGCGCCGGTGGTTTGGTCACCCCGGACACGAAGCTGGTGATGACGCCGGGCTGGCCCAGGTGCGCACCTTCGCCGTCAATGAATCGGACTTCCGGCAAGGGCAGCAACCCATGGAATGCCTGCAGCAGCTCGGCCTCGCGGTAGCGGCAGGTTTCGACGACGCCTTCCAGCGGGTCCATGCGCAGCACCAGTTTTTCCGATTTCGCGCCGGTGACCAGTGTGAAAATAAACTGCTCCTTCGACGCGCCGCCCGCCAACCGGCTGATGGATTCGATGCGGAAATCGCTCAAGCCACTCGCGCGAAGCAAACGATCCAGCTTGGCGTTGACCTCGGTATCGCTGAGCGAGCGATACGGGCCTTTCTCGCGTCGGATGAGCTTCTCGTCGAGCAGCTGCTTGACGCGCGGCTCCATGTCGTCGAAACGCGCATGCTGGCCGGTGCGGCCGTCTGAAACCTGCATTGCTTGTTCTCCTCCGTCCCGCAGTTTTAGTATTATCGCGCTGGTATTGCGTGCGACGTGAGCTTCGAAGTGTACAGGATAGGGCATCCGGTACCCATTCAAAGTAATGGGGCTGTTCAGGTCCGGGCTCGCTAATATCTCAGCCTGGCCAAGCGATTCCACCAGCGACCGTCATCCGGCGATCTGTGGAGTCAACGAAAAAAACAGGAAAACGGAGAAATCGAATGAGCAGCAAAAAGCTATCGGCGCGCAAAGTCCCCGAGCTAGACCCCATCCACGACGGACGCCATACACTGGCGAACAACCCGTTTTCGCGCGAGTCGGTTCCCTATGTCTTCGTGCTCGGCGAGGAGCAGATTGTCGGGTGTCCTTACACCTGGGTCGATCGTGAAGGTATGGCCGGGGGGATTTTCTTTTTGTTCGGCCCGGGTGTCGGCGACGAGCCGATTGTCGAGCATTTTGCAAACATCCAGGTTCCTCTAGAACAGAATTTCGATGACTGGCGGGTCGGCGATATCTACTACAGCCAGGACATGAAATTGCAGAACGCCAGGATATCGGTGCACGGCAAGCGCGCCAGCCTTGAATGCACTTTCGAGGCCGTCCATCCTGCTTATTTTTACGGCGTCCATCCGAACGGCTGCCCGTCATACCTGGCCGACAACCGGCTTGAGCAGACGGGGCGCATGAAAGGTGTGCTGACCCTCGACGGCCGCAAAATCCCCTTCGACACGATGGGCTGTCGCGATCATAGCTGGGGAACACGCGACTGGCAGTCGGCGCAACACTGGAAATGGGTTCATGCACAAGCCGGCCCGGATCTCGTGATTCATTTCATGGAAATGCAGGCGCTCGGCGGGGTCGAGATTCGTGGGTACGTGTTGCGCGATGGCGTGTTTGCCGAGGTGTCGTCGGTGGAGACCGAATTTGATCATGACGACCAGTACCTGCATACCGCGCTGCGCTCCGTCATCCACGATACCGCCGGCCGGGCCACGCGCCTGGATGGGACATTCTTTGCCCACTATCTGCTGGTACCAGGTCCGCACACAACCTTGAACGAGCGTGGCATGCACTGCACGCTCGAAGGGAAGCCGGGCATTGGCTACGTCGAGTTCATGTGGCCTACCGCGTATGTTGAACATATCCGCGAAAGCCTGAAGCTGCAAAAAACCTATTGAACCTGGGCTCGCTGACTCTGCGGTCTCCGCTACCCTCGGCGGATCATTGAGGGACCAAAAGCGCGGCTTCGCCCGCGCTTTTTTATTTGGCTTGCGCCAGCATGTCGTCGATGCTTGGCAAGCTTGCTCGCTCTGGGTCCATGCCCGCATCAGCGAACCAGACCCGGTCGCGCCAGGCTTGAAGAGCTGCGTAGTCCATGATGGTCTTGGTCGACGCGGCGTGGAAGGCCGGGGTGCTGTCAACCTCAGTTGCTCGTACCACCTGATCCACGCCTGCCGCCAGGGCGACGCGAACCTCCTTGATCTTCGCCAAGGTGGTTGGCAGTTCACCACCGGACGCATGGCCCTGCAGGAGCGCGGACAGTGCCGTGGCGGCTACAGTCGTCTGCGGACCGCCCGCGGCATCCTCGCACAGCTTGCGTGCGAGGCAGATCATCTCGCGCAGGCAGAGACTGTCGTAGGCGAGGGCCTTGTCCCATTGCCGGGCAATAAGGCCCAAGTGGGCGATCATCAACTGGCCTTGTTCCCGGGCCAGATCGTTGCCCGGTCCGATGGCCGGCAGGATGATCTCCGCCATGGCCTTGATCATGGTCTGGATGCGAAGTTCGATGCTGGGTGTCATGCCTTCTTCTCCCCGCCGAGATAACCGATGATGTCGTTGAGACAAATGTGGCCGACCGAAGCCAGCCAGCTCAGTAGGATGTCCTGGTGGTTGTTGCCGTCCTTGGCCACGCGCAGGCACGAGGCGAAAGTGTGGACCACCGACTTCCACGCGTTGACTACTTCGTAATAGCGCAGCGTTTCCGGATTGATGGTGCGGCCGGACAACCGCTCGTACTCGGCCAGGAAGTCTTCGCGCAGGAACAGGCCGCAGCACATGAACTGGCCTTTTTCGTTCACCAGGCCAAACAACTTTTGCGTCACGTAGGCAACGTCTTCGTGGAAGTCGCCGATGTGGGCCAATTCCCAGTCGAGCACCGCCGTCATCTCGCCGCTCTTTTCGTCGAACATGAAATTACCCATCCGGTAGTCGGCATGGATGAGACTGAGTTCGGTGCACTCGGGAGCGTTCTCGCGCAGCCAGCGATGGATCAGGCTGACCAGGGGAATCTGTTCCGGCGCCGTCTCTTCCCAGATGCGGATATACCAGTTGGTCTGCCACAGAGCCGCTTGCTTTGGGTAGGCGGTGGGCGCCTTGAAGCTCGGCAGGTCGGCGGAACGCCAGTCGAATTTGTGGATCGCGACGAGGTTGTTGAGGAACTGCGGAGCAATGCTTGCGATCCGGTCACCGTAATTGGTACCGATGCCGGTGACCGCGCCGCCGCTGTCGGTGGGCTTGGTCACACCGGAAACGAAGCGCGTGATGACGCCGGACTGGCCGAGAAACTCACCTTCATGATCGACGTAGCGTACTTCCGGCACGGGCACCGTGCCATGCAACGCACGGATCACCTCAGCCTCGCGCTGACGGCTGGTCTCGATGATGCTCTCCAGCGGGTCCATGCGCAGCACCAAGCGCTCCGGCTCCTTGAGGGCGTCGTGGTGCAGGGTGAACATGAACATCTCTTTCGATGCACCGCCGGAAAGACGATTCAAGTCGGTGAGCCTGACATTGCGATAGCCCTGGGCCGCGAACAGGCGTTGCAGGCCGGCGGTCACATCTTCCCTGGAACGCGCCGAATACGGGCCATGGGCGCGCTTGCTGATCATGCGATCGATGACGGCCTTGACTTCAGGTTCGATGTCATTGGGGTCGACTATAGCAATGGATTCAGACATCCAACTCCTCCTGTTTTATGTTTTATTTCCGGTTTCCCACAAAGGTAACCGGACGAGCAGTTTCAAGTATCGCGCAGTACGCGTCAATACTGTGGAATGCGCACGAACACCGACCGACGCTTAGTCGAAACGCCCCGTCTTGCCATGGTCAACACGGCGCTGCATGAAGTCGACCACCGCCGAACTGAACGCAGTATTGCTGTCGCCCGCCACCATGTGATGCGCACCTTTGATGACGGCGTATTCCGCCGTCGGCACCAGTTCGAGAAAATCCTTCACGCTCGCATCGTCGAGCAATTCGCTGTTGCCGCCGCGTACCAGCAGCGACGGCACCTTGATGTTGCGGGCGGCGGCGGCCATGCGCTCGTATTGTTTTGCCAGCGCTTCGGGCGCGATCTCGACGATGCGTGGATCCCAGTGCCAGTAGTAACGGCCATCATCGCGCAGGCGCAGATTTTTCAGCAGCCCCGAGTTCTCGGTCGGCCGCGGCCGGTGCGGCAGATAGATGGCCACCGCATCGGCGGCGGCCTCAAGGGAAGGGAAGCCCTTGGGCGCGCTGTTGTGCATGAAGCGATGAATCTCCTCGACACCGGCCCTGTTCACTTTCGGCGCGACGTCCACAAGAATCACCGCCGACGCAATCTGGGCTTCGGTTTCGCCAGCGGCCAGCAGCGCCGTGATGCCGCCGAGGGACGCACCGATCAACGCCACCGGTCGGCCGATCGCGGCACAAACCTCGCGCAGGTCGCCGACGAAGCGGTCGATGGAATAGTCACCATCCGGCGACCACTCGGTGTCACCATGTCCGCGCATGTCGAGCGATACGATATAAAAACCGTTGTCGGCAAGTGCCACGGCCGTTTCACCCCACGAATGGCGTGTCTGGCCGCCGCCGTGCATCAGGATAGCGGGCGGGTTGTTCGGATTGCCGCCCACATCGGCGCCAAGCTTGAGGCCGTTCTGGCCGATAAATTCAGTCGGATGCATAAGAAACCGGATCGGGGAAAAATGCTAAAGCGCCAATGCAGGCGATGACCTTCTCACGCATGGATTCTACGTTGTCCAGCCGGAAAACGGCCAATGGCAAGTACATTGAAAACTTGAGCCGCGGTAGCGCACCGTCAAGGCCATGGCCGAGTCGGGTAGACTGAATACATGTTTTACCTTGATCTCTTTTCCGCCCTCGCCCGCCATCAGGTCGGTGTCACCATCGACGTGCTGCTGTTTCCCCCGGGGTGGACTTTCCTGTTCTGGCTTCGCATGCGGTGGTACTGACGGTTGGCAACGTTCCTGTACACGTTGCCTCCATTGATGATTTGATCGCCCTTAAGCAGGCCGGCGGTCGACCCATCGACTTGTCGGACATCGAACACTTGAAACGACTCAAGGAACTTGGTCAATGATGTTCCAACCCGGCGACCGCACTTACTACGTCAGCGATGATCGCCTGAAAGCATTCCGCGCACTGACACCCGGGCAGCGCTTACGCTGGGTGGAAGAGCTGGCGCAGTTTCTACGGATGGCAAGACTTGCACGGAAAGCAGGGCTTGCTAAAACTCTGACAGCAGAAGATTGAGCTTATGGCGACGTTGACCAAGTCGTGACGAAGCGTCATGGAATGTAAATTGCTCATCTTGATCTGGCAAAGGGGGAGCGCCACATGCAGCGCATCGTGATCGTTGGCGGCGGCGCTGGGGGCCTTGCGCTCGCGACACAGCTAGGCAAGCGCCTGGGCCGCAAGAAGCTCGCTGAAATCACGCTGGTTGATGCGGCGCGCACCCACGTCTGGAAACCCTTGCTGCACCAATTGGCGGCGGGCAGTTTCGATACGCACGCCGAAGAAATCGAATATCTGGCGCAGGCGCGCTGGAATTATTTCAAGTTTCGCCTCGGCAATCTGGTCGGCGTTGATCGCACCAACAAGACCATTGCACTGGCGCCCAGCTATGACGATACCGGCGCCGAGATCACACCGGCCCAGCAAGTCGCTTACGACACGCTGGTGATCGCGGTGGGCAGCCAGACCAATGACTTCGGCACCCCCGGCGCGGCCGAGCACACCATCAAGCTGGACAGCCCGCAGGCCGCCAAGCGCTTCAACGACCGACTGATCAACGCCTTCATTCGCGCCCAGACCGTGCCGCGCAGTGCCGGCAGCGGGCGTTTGTCGGTGGTGATCGTCGGCGGCGGTGCAACTGGGGTTGAGCTGGCGGCGGAACTGCATGCCTCGGCGCGGGTGTTGGCAAACTACGGCTTTGACCACATCCATCCGGAAAAGGATTTGCAGATTGTTTTGGTGGAAGCCGCGCCGCGCCTGTTGTCGCAGCTTCCGGAACGCCTGGGCGAAGCGGCGGAGCGCGAGTTGCGCAAGCTGGCCATCGAGGTGCACACCAACGAGAAAGTGGTCGAGGTCACCGCCGGCCGCGTGAAAATGGCCAGCGGCAAGGTGATTGTTTCCACACTCACGGTCTGGGCCGCAGGCGTGAAGGCCGCCGATTTTCTCAAGGGTCTCGGCGGTGGCGAGTTTGGCAAAAGTGTGCTCGAGACCAACAAGCTCAATCAATTGGTGGTTAATGGCAACTTGCAGACCACCCGCGACGCCAGCATCTACGCCTTTGGCGACTGCGCCGCCTGCCAGCAGCCGGATGGAAAATGGGTGCCGCCGCGCGCGCAGGCAGCGTACCAGCAAGCGATGTACCTGGCGCGTGCGCTGACCCAACTGACTGCCGGCCGCAGCGTTGCGCCGTTTGTGTACAAGGACAAGGGCTCGCTGGTGTCCTTGTCCGAATACTCATCGGTCGGCAGCTTGATGGGCAGCCTGACCCGGGGGAGTCTGTTCATCGAAGGCCAGCTCGCCAAACTGATGTACTGGGGCCTGCACAAGCAGCATCAGCTTGCCTTGGGCGGCTTCAAGAAGACTGCGCTGATTACGCTCTCGGAACTTCTCGACCGCACCTACCGGCCGCGCATCAAACTGCATTGATCGTTAAACCGCAATTCACATGATAGATTTTTAAAAACCACCAAGGAGATAAGACATGAGCACCGAGAAAGTCTACAAGGGCAGTTGTTTTTGCGGCGCGGTGCAACTCAGCGTCAGCGGCGAGCCGGTGGCGATGGGGTATTGCCATTGCGAGTCATGTCGCCGCTGGTCGGCCGGGCCGGTCAACGCCTTCACGCTCTGGAAACCCGAGGCCGTGAAAGTCACCAAGGGCGCGGACAACATCGGCACCTACAACAAGACGCCGAACAGCTACCGCAAGTGGTGCAAGACCTGCGGCGGCCACGTCTTCACCGAGCATCCCGGCATGGGGCTCACCGATGTGTACGCCGCCATCATCCCGGACTTTCCCTACCAGCCCGGCTTGCACGTGTTCTATGAAGAGACGGTGTTGCACGTCCGGGATGGCCTGCCGAAGATGAGGGACGTCCCGGCGGAGATGGGCGGCTCGGGCATCAGCCTCGCGGAATGACGCAGCGAACACGAGTTCCGTAATGCTTGAACTGAGACCGACCTGCGAACACTGCAACAAGGCCTTGCCGCCGGATTCGCTCGAAGCGCGCATCTGTAGCTACGAGTGCACCTTCTGCGCCGACTGCGTCGCCACGGTGCTGGGCAACGTCTGCCCCAATTGCGGCGGCGGGTTTGTGCCCCGGCCGATCCGGCCATCAAGGAACTGGAAGGGTGACAACTACCTCGGCAAGGACCCGGCGGGCACCACGGTCAGGCACCGGCCGGTGGATGCGGAGGAGCATGCGAGATTCGCGGCGGCGATCAAAACGATTCAACCGGAGAAACGATAACGCCGCCGCATGCTTGATGGTCCGGGTTGGAGGTACCGCCCGTTCGACCTGATGGCTAGCCGTACATCCAGATCACCAGCGGCCCGATGATCGGCCAAATAATCGGCCAATTGCTGTAGCAATTCCACCGATTTTTGTTTATTCTCATCAGCTTATGGGATCAACATCATCGGCCAAAAGCGGCGCCCTGATCGAGAGCGTTCAGCGCATCGAACCGGCACGGCTTGAAACCGTGCCTGAAGCTATTTCCGACATCGTCGCCGAACTGGCCGCCGCCGCGGCCCGGCTGGGGCAGGCCCTGCATCCGCGCACGGCGGCCAACCTGGCCGGCCTGGTGCGCATCATGAACAGCTACTACAGCAAC
>JAYUGL010000305.1:0-22163 GCA_043738385.1 Sterolibacteriaceae bacterium | reverse complement strand
TCACCAATTTCAAGTTGCAGGGTGAGTATTTTCAGCGTCGTGAGAACGGTACGCTGGCCAGCAATTCACTGGCCGCCAACTGTGGTGGCGCGTGTGCCGCCGGATACGACAGCCGGCAGAGCGGCGGTTATGTGCAGGGCGTGTATCAATTCATGCCGCGCTGGAGAGCAGGTTTGCGCTACGACGAGTTGAATTTCGGCAGCGCCAACATCGGTCTGGTCGAGAGCAACACCCTTACTCCGGGCGATTTTCCTTTGTTAGCCGGCCACGATCCGCGTCGCAGCAGTCTGATGTTCGACTACAGCCCGAGCGAGTTCACACGCTTCCGCTTGCAGTTCGCGCGCGACGACTCGGGGCTGGGTCGCACCGACAACCAGATGTTCCTGCAATACATCCTTAGCTTGGGCACCCATGGCGCCCACAGTTTCTGATTGGAGACTCACATGAAGCAATTTCTGATAATTTTATTTTCCGCTGCGCTGGCGCTTCCCGCCCATGCCGCGCTCAATGTTTTCGCCGCACTGCCGGAGTGGGGTGCGCTGGCGCAGGAAATCGGTGGCAACCGGATCAATGTATTTGTCGCCACCAATGGCTTGCAGGATCCGCATCGGGTCGAGGCGCGGCCGTCGCTGATCGCGCATGCACGCAATGCCGATCTTGTGCTAGCGACTGGCGCCGAGCTGGAGATCGGCTGGCTGCCGGTTGTGTTGCGCGACTCGGGTAATCCGAAAGTACAGCCGGGCCAGCCCGGTTACTTCGAGGCTTCGCGCTACGTGCGCCTGATGGAAATCCCGACCCGGCTGGACCGTGCCGATGGTGATGTGCATGCCGCCGGCAACCCGCATATTCAGACCGATCCGCGCAATTTTCTCGCGGTGGGCGACGCGCTGGCACAGCGCCTGGGCCAGATCGATCCGGCCAATGCCGCAGCCTACCAAGCGAGTTACAAAAGCTTCGCCGAGAAGTGGCGTGCGGCGATTGAGCGCTGGGAGAAATCGGCTGCGCCGCTCAGAGGGTTGCCGATTGCGCTTCAGCACAAGTCGCTCACCTATCTGGTTGACTGGTTGGGAATGAAAGAAGTGGCGACGCTTGAGCCAAAGCCCGGCGTCGAGCCTTCGGTTTCCTATCTCGGCGAGGTATTGGCGCGCACTAGCGAACACAAGCCGCGCCTGGTGTTGCGTGCAGCTTACGAGTCGGCGCGGCCGGCGGAGTGGTTCAGCGCGCAGAGCAAAGTGCCGGCGGTGGTGCTGCCGTTCACCGTTGGTGGCGACGAGCAAGCGAAGGATTTATTCAGTCTGTTCGACGACACAGTGGCTCGCCTGTTGAAGGGATTGCAATGAGCATCGAATGGGGTTTGCTTGCAGTGCCTTTCATCGCTGGCCTGTTGGTGCTGGCGACGCACGTGCCGCTTGGGCAGGAAGTGTTGAAGCGCGGCATCATCTTCATCGACCTTGCCATTGCCCAGGTGGCAGGGTTGGGGGTGATCCTCGCCGAGCTTCTGGCCTTGGGCGGCGAGGCTGGTTCGGAGAGTATTGGCGTGCAACTCACGGCCGCCCTTGCATCGTGTGCCGGCGCCTTGCTGCTGACCTGGAGCGGGCGCCGCTGGCCACAGATACAAGAGGCGCTGATCGGCCTGCTGTTCGTGTTTGCCGCCTCGTTAGGCATTCTGCTGCTGGCCCACAACCCGCACGGTGGAGAACATTTGCAGGATTTGCTGGCTGGGCAAATACTTTGGGTGAGCTGGCCCAAGCTGGCTCTGCCTGCGGTTCTCTATGGCCTCGTGCTGCTGGCATGGTTTGGCGCACGCAGGCACATCGGCGATGGCGGCTTTTATCTGCTCTTCGCCTTGACGGTGACGGCTTCGGTACAACTGGTCGGCGTGTTTCTGGTGTTCGCCAGTTTGATCGCACCGGCGCTGGCGACGCGCCGCTGGCAGGGTCGCAAGGCGCTTGCCGTGGGCTATCTGATCGGCGCGCTGGGCTATGGCGGCGGCCTGGTGCTGTCAGCGGCATGGGATTTGCCATCCGGTCCCGCTGTGGCCTGCACATTATGTTTCCTGGCGATGTTCGGACTGGTCGGCAGTCGCGAGGGGTAAAATCGCTGCCTGTCCGGATTCAGGAAAACTCATGGAGCAATATCACGGCACCACCATCATTTCCGTGCGTCGCGGCGCCAATGTCGCCCTCGGCGGCGATGGCCAGGTGACGCTGGGCAACATCGTCATCAAGAGCACTGCGCGCAAGGTGCGCCGGCTCTACAACGAGAAAATTCTTGCCGGTTTCGCTGGCGGCACCGCCGATGCGTTCACCCTGTTCGAGCGCTTCGAGGCCAAATTGGAAAAGTATCAGGGCAACCTGGTGCGTTCGGCGGTGGAGCTGGCCAAGGACTGGCGTACCGACCGAATGCTGCGCCGGCTCGAAGCCATGTTGGCAGTAGCCGATCACGAAAGCTCGCTGATCATCACCGGCAACGGCGACGTGCTGGAGCCGGAGCTGGGCATCGTCGCCATCGGCAGCGGCGGACCCTACGCACAGTCGGCGGCGCGTGCGCTGCTGGAAAACACCGAACTCGCCCCGGCGGAGATCATCAAGAAGTCGCTGACCATCGCCGGTGACTTGTGCATCTACACCAATCAGAGTCACATCATCGAAACGCTTGATTGAGATGGGCGCCAACGTCGCTGAACTGGTCAATGAGCAAGCGTGGTTGCGGTCCGCGAGCTCGGCGATCATCACCCATGACCAGGGTATTACCTATGGCCAGCTGAGTATCGTGATCGGTGTCTTCGCGCGCCATCTGCGCCGGCATGGCGTGACACGGGGGCAGTGTCGGCCGACCCTGTCCATGGAATGAGATTCAAGTGGCCGACGAAAATAACCGCTCTTTGCCGAGCTTTCGGCACAGTTCTCAAGAAATCTTGATGAGTCACAAATTAGTGCAACACGGACCTCAACCATGAGTGAGATGAGCCCATCGGAAATTGTTTCCGAACTGGATAAAAACATTGTTGGTCAGGCGCGTGCCAAGCGCGCCGTGGCGATTGCCCTGCGTAATCGCTGGCGCCGCGCCCAGGTGGATGAGCCGCTGCGCACCGAAATCACGCCCAAGAACATTCTGATGATCGGTCCTACCGGGGTGGGTAAAACCGAAATCGCGCGGCGGCTGGCAAGGCTGGCCAACGCGCCTTTCATCAAGATCGAAGCGACCAAGTTCACCGAGGTCGGCTATGTCGGCCGTGACGTGGACACCATCATTCGCGATCTGGCTGAAACCGCCATCAAGGACGCTCGTGAACATGCCATGCGCGGCGTGCGCGGCCGGGCCATGGATGCGGCGGAAGATCGGGTGCTCGATGTGCTGTTGCCGCCAGTGCGACCCGCAGGTTTGAGTGAAGCAGCGCCCAGCGAGGATTCGGCCACTCGGCAGAAATTTCGCAAGAAGTTGCGCGAAGGCGAACTTGATGACAAGGAAATCGAAATCGAGGTGGAGGCACCATCCGCCCAGATGGAGATTCTCGCGCCGCCGGGTATGGAGGATTTGACCCAGCAGATTCAAGGCATGTTCCAGAACTTGGGAGGGGGCAAGCGGCGCAGCCGCAAGATGAAAATCAGCGAGGCGCTCAAGGCGATGGCCGACGAGGAAGCGGCACGCCTGATCAATGACGACGAAGTGAAGGCGCAGGCACTGAAGAATGTGGAGCAGAACGGTATCGTCTTTCTTGACGAAATCGACAAGATCGCCTCGCGCTCCGAAATGCATGGCGCCGATGTTTCGCGCCAGGGTGTGCAGCGCGATCTGCTGCCGCTGGTCGAGGGTACGACGGTCTCCACCAAATACGGCATGATCAAGACCGACCACATTTTGTTCATTGCCAGCGGCGCTTTTCACTTGGCGAAACCGTCGGACCTGATTCCGGAGTTGCAGGGGCGCTTTCCGATTCGCGTCGAGCTGGATTCGCTTTCGGTCAACGATTTCGAGTGCATTCTGACCCAGACCGATGCCTGTCTCACACGCCAGTACCAGGCGTTGCTGGCCGCAGAATCAGTGACGCTTGAGTTCGCCGAGGACGGCATCAAGCGGCTGGCGGAGATCGCTTTTCAGGTCAACGAAAAAACCGAAAACATCGGAGCGCGCCGGCTCTACACGGTGATGGAAAAATTGCTGGAGGAGATTTCCTTCGATGCTGGCCGGCATGGTGCAGAGTCACATTTAATCAATGCCGCATACGTGAATGAACGTCTCAGCACATTGGCGGGTGACGAAGATTTGTCGCGTTACATTTTGTAAGCGCAAAAATATTTCTCGCCATAGATCCAGAGAGCGCTTTGAATCCCATGCTTCCGCGCATTGTTTCCATCCTGTTCCCGGTATTCGCCCTGGTTGCGCTCGGCTACTTCTACGGCCGCAGGCACCAGTCGGACATGACGGTGGCGAATCGCCTGAATATGCACATCTTCACCCCGGCGCTTATCTTTTCCGGGCTGTCGACGAAGTCCTACGATCTTGGCACTTACGGCTTGCTCGCGCTGGGCATGGTGATCATGATCCTGGGCTGCGGCGTTGTTGCCTGGATGCTGGCGCGTTTGACACGTACTCAATTATCGACCCTGGCACTGCCGATGATGTTCAACAATGGCGTCAATCTAGGTGTGCCGTTGGCGATACTTACCTTTGGCCCGGACATTCTTCCGCTCGCGATCTTGCTGTTCGTTGTGTCGGCGTTGATCCACTTTTCTCTTGGTATCTGGCTGCTCGACCACCGCGCGAAGTTTGGCAATCTCTGGCGCAATCCCGTGGTACTGGCGGCGATCGCAGGCTTCGGATTCGGCGCGGTCAACCTGCAAGTCTGGTCCCCGCTAAATATTTCAGTGCGCATGCTGGGTGATATTTCGATTCCGCTCGCTCTGTTTGGATTGGGCGTCAGGCTCACGGACGGCGCCATGAAGCAATGGCGTATCGGCTTGGTGGCGGCTGTTGCGCGGCCGGTTGCCGGCATGGCGATAACCTGGTGCGCCGGAAAGATGCTTGGATTGGAAACGCGCCAGGCGCAATTGCTGTTGCTTTATGGCGCGTTGCCGCCGGCGGTAATGAACTATGTCTTCGCAGAACATTATGGCCGTGAGCCGGACAAAATGGCATCGATTGTGCTGATTGGCAATCTGGCGTCGATCATCTTCGTGCCGATTGCGCTGACACTGGTGCTATAGCGTTCTATTCGCGCAGCGGTCGCTTGGCTAATTTTCCTTGCACGCTGCGGAAGTGCATTTTTAGTGCCCTTTAGTGCCCTTTAGTGCCGGCGCCGTGGCGGAAGTATGACCATTTCAGGTGTTCTCTCAGATGAGTGGCGTTTGTCGGTCTCCGCCAATCAGTCGCAGCAGTGCTGCTTGGTAGCGGGTTGCCTTGCAGTGTGATTCCGGTTAACTTCACTCTTTTCAAACAGAGGATCAACGATGCGCAACCATCTTGTGGCTATCGTACTGGCATGTTCTTCGATGAGCACATGGGCTGCTGTCACGGTCGAAGCACCATGGGTTCGGGGTACGGTTGAGGGGCAGCAAGCATCGGGTGCGTTTATGGTGTTGAAAAGCACCGCCGATGTGGTTGTCGTCGGGGTTTCCACGCCAGTTGCCGGCGTTGCCGAGATTCATGAAATGACGCTGGAGGGCGGCGTGATGAAAATGCGCGCTGCACCAAGATTGGCATTGCCGGCCGGTGAAGCGGTTGAACTCAAGCCCGGCGGCTACCATGTGATGCTGATGAGTCTGAAACAGTCACTGAAAAAGGGGGAGTTCGTGCCCATCACCCTCACCATTGAGACGGCGAACAAGAAAATCGAGAAGATCAAAGTCAAAGCCGAGGTGCGTGATCTGACCGCCATGCCTTCAGCACACGAGCACCATCACTAATCTTAAGGCAGAACAATTTCGCCCGCGAACAGTTGTGTGATTTCTTCCCGGTGGCGTATGAGGTGCACCGTGCTGCCGTCGACCATCACCTCCGCGGCGCGTGGGCGGGAGTTGTAATTGGAGGCCATGGTCATGCCATAGGCGCCGGCCGACATGATGGCCAGCAAGTCACCTTCACGCAGTGCGAGCGCGCGATCGTGGCCGAGAAAGTCGCCTGATTCGCAGATCGGGCCGACGATCTCGTAACGGTGTGGATGATCGCCGCGCGGCGTTACCGGGAGGATGTCGTGCCAGGCATCGTAAAGGGCGGGGCGGATGAGGTCGTTCATGGCTGCATCGACGACGGCGAAATTTCTTTCCGCGCCCGGCTTTAACACTTCAACCCTCGTCAGCAACAGGCCAGCGTTGCCGACCAGTGAGCGCCCGGGTTCGAACAGCAATTTTTCCTTTCGTCCTTCCAGCGCCTTGAGTATGGGCGCAAGATAATCGGCGATGGTGGGCGGATGTTCGTCCCGATAGCGGATGCCCATGCCACCACCAACGTCGATATGCGCAACGGGGATCCCCGCGGCTGCCATTCTTTCGATCAGTGCCACCAGTTTGCCGGCAGCCTCGGCGGCTGGGGCCGGATCAAGCAATTGCGAACCGATGTGGCAATCGATGCCGTGAACCTTCAGATGCGGCAATGATGCAGCACGCTGGTAGAGCGGAAGAGCGTCGTCGAAGGCAACCCCGAACTTGCTGCTCTTCAGACCCGTCGAAATATAGGGATGAGTTTTGGGGTCGACGTCGGGATTCACGCGCAGTGACACAGGCGCCCGTTTGGCGAGGCTTCCTGCAATCTCGTTGAGGCGGGCAAGTTCCGAAGCCGATTCGACATTAAAACAATAGATACCGGCTTGAAGGGCAGCGCACATTTCGTCGCGGGTTTTGCCGACACCGGAGAAAATGACCTTGTCGGGATCGCCGCCAGCGGCAATCACGCGCGCCAGCTCGCCACCTGAAACAATATCGAAGCCCGCACCGAGCCTGGCGAACAAATTCAGAATGGCGAGGTTCGAATTGGCTTTGACGGCATAACAGACGAGCGCGTTACGACCGTACAGCGCCGTTTGGTAGCCTTCGAATGCAGTCGTCAGTGCGCCACGCGAGTAGACGTAGCAAGGTGTGCCGAAGCGTGAGGCGATTTCGCCAAGGGCCACGTTCTCTACATGCAGTTCACCGCCTTGCAATGACGCCAGGCTCATCGAGCCGATTCCTGCGCGGTGCTATCATTACTTTGTGGTATTTGCGGCGCCACTTTGACCACGGGTGTGGTCGGGGTTGGAAGATACAAGGGCCCTTTGGTACCGCAGGCTGCGAGCGCGGACAGCAGGCTGACGATGCTCAGGAAATGCAGAAACAGGCGCATGGCACTGGACTTTGGGAAAAAGAAAAAATGGTAACACGTCATGGATGAACGGCAATTCGATACTTTAGCCGACGCGGCCATGGCGAGCCTTGAACAGGCGCTGGAAACCAGCGATGTGGACATCGACTTCGAAGCCAAGCCCGGCGGCATCCTCGAAATCGATTTCGAGGATGGCAGCAAGATCATCGTCAACAAGCATCGTGCTGCGCGGGAGATCTGGGTGGCGGCGCGTTCCGGTGGTTTTCATTTCAAGCCGGAAGATGGGCGCTGGGTTGGCACCCGCGATGGCGAGGAGTTGTTGCAGCTACTGGCGCGCTGCCTGACCGAGCAGTCCGGTCAGGCGATCCGTCTGGGCTAGCGCCACAGTTCAGCTGCTGGCCCTAGTCCTTCTTATCGACCGGCTTGGGCCTGGCATCGACCACTGGCGCTGGCGCCTGCTGCGGTTTTGGCTCGGCTTCGATATTCTCCGGCAGTGCCGGAATTGTTTCGCTGTAGATGAGTTCCTTGACGTGGTTTTTGCTGATCGGATCGGTCGCGTCAACTGCGGTCAAGCCCTCGGGCGCCTCCATGTAACTTTCCGGCACGCCTTTCAGCGCTTGTTCCATGAAGCCGATCCAGAACGGCAGCGCGGCATGGGCGCCGGTTTCGTTGTTGCCCAGTTTTTTGGGTTGGTCGAAGCCGATCCAGGTAATGGTGACCATGGTGGGGTGGTAACCACAGAACCAGGCATCGACGTTGTCGTTGGTGGTTCCGGTCTTGCCCGCGAGGTCATAGCGCTTTAACTGTTTCGCGGCTGCCGCCCCTGTGCCGCTGCGGGTAACGTCGCGCATCATGCTGTCCATGAGATAGGCATTGCGGGCATCAATCACGCGCAGGGTTTCGTCGCCAGCGACAGGCGGATCGAACTCGGCCAGTACCCTGCTTTTGTCGTCGAGGATCTGCTTCACGACATGGGGTCCGATGCGATAGCCGCCGTTGGCAAAAATGGAGTACGCGGCCAGTTGCTGCCACACCGTGACCGAGCCAGCGCCAAGTGCCATGGTCAGATAGGGCGGATGTTTTTCCGGATCAAAGCCGAAACGACCGATGTATTCCTGAGCGTACTGGGTGCCGATGGAGCGGAGCAGGCGGATCGCCACCATATTCTTGGATTTCTTCAACGCGGTGCGCAGGGTCATCGGCCCTTCGTACTCGTCCTCATAATTTTTGGGTTCCCAAGCCTGACTGCCGGTTTCCGTGGCAGAGATGACAATCGGCTCATCCGGAATGACCGATCCCGGGGTGTAACCTTTTTCCAACGCAGCAGAATAAATGAATGGTTTAAAGCTTGAGCCAGGTTGTCGCCAGCCTTGCGTCACGTGATTGAACTTGCTGCGGTTGAAATCGAATCCCCCAACAAGCGCCAGTATGGCGCCATCAATCGGGCTGGCGGCTACGATGGCCGCTTCGGCTTCAGGCAATTGGGTGATCTGCCAGTTGTGTTTTTCATCCTTGCTGACACGGATGACGGCACCGCGCCGCAGCTGTTTGTTGGCAGGGGCCTTGTTGTCCAGCATGCGCGCAGCAAACTTCAAGGCGTCCCCATTCAAGGTTAGGATTTCGCCACCACGCAGGTAGGCGCGAACGCGCGTCGGGCTGACATCGAGAACAATCGCCGTGAGTAGTTCGTCGGAATCGTCAAAATCAGCAATCAATTCTTCCAATTGTTCATCTTGGTCGGATGCAATGTCCTCCATATCCACATAGTTCTCGGCACCGCGGTAGCCATGACGCCGGTCATAGTCGAGGACGCCCTTGCGCAGACTTTTGTAAGCGGCTTCCTGGTCTCTGGAGTCGACGGTGGTGATCACCTGGTATCCCTTGCTGTAACTGTCTTCCCCGTAGCGCGCATAGACAATTTGGCGTGCCATCTCTGAAACGTAGTCGGCGTGGACGCCAAAGTCGTTGGAGTAGTGCTTGACGTGAAGTTGTTCGAGTTCGGCTGCTTTGTCCTGTGTCTCATCGATGAAACCGAGCTCACGCATTCTGTGCAGCACATACAGTTGGCGCAGCCTTGCCCGTTTGGGATTAGCCACCGGGTTGTAAGACGAAGGTGCCTTTGGCAATCCGGCCAGCATGGCGGCTTCGGCAACGCTGATGTCCTTGAGGGGCTTGCCCAGGTAAATCTGCGCCGCCGAAGAAAATCCGTAAGCACGTTGTCCCAGGTAAATCTGATTAATGTAAAGCTGTAGGATCTCGTCCTTGCCCAGATTGGCCTCGATCTTGAAGGCAAGCAAGGCTTCGTAGATTTTGCGCGTCAGGGTTTTCTCGCTGGATAGAAAGAAATTTCGCGCGACCTGCATGGTGATGGTCGATGCCCCCTGG
Source organism: Sterolibacteriaceae bacterium (assembly GCA_043738385.1). Lineage (GTDB taxonomy): Bacteria > Pseudomonadota > Gammaproteobacteria > Burkholderiales > Rhodocyclaceae > JANYCD01. The sequence continues at coordinate 12,482 of JAYUGL010000305.1, read as the reverse complement.
CGCTTGCCTCCGTTAACAAGATTGGACCATGCAGCGCGCAGGATGCCTTGGACGTCAATCCCCGGATGTTTATAGAAACGTTCGTCCTCAGCGGCGAGGATCGCGTGTTTCATGACATCCGGTACGTCCTTGATCGCGACTACATTGCGCCGTTCTTCGCCGAATTCGCCAATCAAGTGCCCGTCCGTCGAGTAGACCCGCAAGGGAATCTTGGGCCGGTAGTCGGTCAGGGTTTCCAGTGACGGCAACTGTGGGTATGCCAAAATCACGATTATTCCTAGCAGAGCCGTTACTATCGTTACCAGCCCGAGCAGGAAAATTAGGGGATAAACAAACCAGCGAAGGTGACTTGGCACGGAGTGGCTATATTTTTTGCGACAATGCGGGCGGTCATTATAGACGACGCGGTTGCCACTCCTACTGAACACCTGCCCCGTGTCGTCACCGTGAAATATTTGCTTTACAGTCGAATTAGTTGCTGCTAGGATTTGATGTGAATTATCTGTAGTGTGTCTAACTCAATATTTCTAAAAGGATTTTCTTTGAGGGTTGATCTCTCGATTTTCAATCCCAGCAACCGCCCTCTTATAGGGCTGGATATCAGTTCGTCATCAGTCAAGATGGTCGAGCTTGCCGGCGATGACAAGGGCGGCTATCGCGTCGAGCGCTATGCGATTGAGCCGTTGCCCCGCGATTCTGTGGTCGATGGAAAGACCGTGAACATCGAGGCCATTTCCGACTCCATCATTCGGGCGTGGAAGCGCATGGGTGCGACAACCAAGTACGTTGCGATGGCACTTCCTGCGGCTGCCGTAATCACCAAAAAAATCATCCTGCCCGCCAATCTGCGCGAACAGGAAATGGAATTACAGGTTGAGTCTGAGGCGAACCAATATATTCCGTTCGCGCTGGAAGAGGTTAACCTCGATTTTCAGGTGGTAGGTCCCGCGCCTTCCAGCCCGGATGAAGTCGAGGTTTTGATTGCCGCGTCACGCAAGGAGATGGTTGAAGACCGCGTTGCTTGTGCAGAGGCTGCGGGGCTCAGGCCGCTGGTAATGGATGTCGAAACCTATGCGGCGCAAGCGGCTTTCGAGCTTATCGAGAAACAGTTGCCTGATGGCGGTCGAGATCAGATTATCGCCTTGGTTGATATTGGCGCCAACGTCACGAACGTGACGGTCATGCGAAATGATCAACCAATATATACGCGAGAGCAGGCTTTTGGCGGGGGTTTGCTGACCCAAGACATCATGCGCGCCTACGGCATGAGCACCGAGGAAGCAGAAACCGCAAAGCGATCTGGTTCACTACCGGACAATTACCAAGCGGAGATTCTTGGGCCTTTCAGCGAAAGCCTGGCGCAGGAAGTGGCGCGCGCCATGCAGTTCTTTTTTAGCTCAAGCCAATTTACTCAGGTTGACCACGTTGTCCTTTCCGGGGGTTGTGCTGTGATTCCGGGAATTCAGAAAGCAGTCTTCGAACATACTCAGATCAATACCATTGTGGGAAACTCATTCGCCAGCATGACCACGGCTTCGCGGGTACGGGCTAAGAATCTGGAAGTCGATGCGCCGAGTCTGATTGTTGCTTGCGGCTTGGCACTGCGGAGGTTCGACAAGTGATCCGCATCAACCTGCTTCCTCATCGGGAGGAGAAGCGCAAGGCGAGGCGACATCAGTTCTATGCACTTTTGGGTGCTTTGACGATTGTTGCCGGTTTTATTTGGTTCATGGGCTTTACGATTATCAATAGCGAAATTGGGACCCAGCAAGTCAAGAACGAGTTTCTGCAAAAGGAAATCGATATCTTGAAAAAAGATATTGAAGAGATAGCCCGTCTCAAAGAACAAACTGATGCCTTGCTGAAGCGCAAGCAGGTTATTGAGTCGCTACAGGGTAATCGCGCCGAGACATTGCGGATATTTGATGAGTTATTGCGCCGCGTTCCAGATGGGGTTCGCATCGCAAACGTAAATCAAAATGAAATTAATATTGACTTGAATGGTGAGTCAGTGTCAGAAGCCAGAGTTTCCTCGTTAATGCGCAATCTTGAAGACTCACCGATATTTCAGCAGATATCGGCGGTGGAGATCAAGGCGGGAGCTGCCGCGAACGGACGCCAGATATTTCTGTTCCAACTCAAGATGCAGATTGAACGTCAGGCACCAGCTACGGCAGATGGTAAATCTGTTGGAGGAAAACGGGACGTCAAGGATGGAAAATCATGAAAAAGCCATCCATGCCTAAAGTCAAGTTGCCGCCGCTAGATTTCCAAAGTCTTGCCGATGATTTCAAAACACTGGATCCCAAAGATCCTGGTCAGTGGCCAGTGCTCCCGAAAATGCTTATTTTGGCGGGGGTATTCGTCGGGTTGTTGTCCGCAGCCTATTTTTTTGGTTGGAGTGGGCAGTTGGAGGAACTCAGTGCGAGTCAAGCAAAAGAGGTCTCGCTAAAAGAAGAGTGGCTTGACAAAAAAAAGCAGGCCGTGAATCTTGAAGCCCATCGCAAGCAACTCGCAGAAATTGATCGCTCTTTCGGCGAGTTACTAAAACAGCTCCCAAACAAGGCGGAAATGGACGCGATGATTGTGGATATTAGTCAAGCAGCGTTGACTCGAGGTTTGAAAGTGGAGTTATTCAAACCGGGCAATGAGGCACGAAAGGATTTTTATGCGGAATTGCCAATCAGCATCGTTTTGTCCGGCGGCTACAATGATTTGGCCCTGTTCACTGGCGATATTGCTGGGTTGCCCCGCATCGTCACTTTGAACAACATAAAAATTCGCCCCAAGGATGCGAAAAATGCTGCGATGTTGTCCATGGATTCCACGGCCATTACTTATCGTTACCTTGATCCGGAGGAGGTGGCGGCACAGAAGAAGCAGGTGAAAGGCGCCCCCGGAGGGCAAAAGCAATGATGCGCAGGCTTTCATTCAGGCTGTCTTTTGCACTATCGATTGCTGCCTTCATCGTCGTGGCTTGCAGCGGAAGTGACGAGCAGGATATCCGCGAGTGGATGAAGGAACAGTCCAAGGATCTGAAAGGTAGGGTTCTCGATTTGCCTCAGATCAAGGCGCTTCCGGTGTTAGTTTATGTACCAGGCGACTTGGCTACTCCGTTCTCACCGGACAAAGTTTTTGCCGGGGATACGAAGACAGGAGCCAATGGAGGTGCGTCAGTCAGCGGAGGGCCAAAGGACATCAATCCCGACGCACAGCCCATGACAAAGTATCCGCTTGAGTCAATCCGTTTGGTAGGCACGATCCTCGTCGGGAAAGAGCTTCGGGCGATCGTCGCATCCGAGCGTGAACCCGTACGCCAGGTGCAGATTGGGGACTACCTAGGCCAGAATCACGGCCGAATTACTGCGATTGAACCAGCCGCTGGCGATAGTCTGGGACGCATCCTGTTGAAAGAGGTCGTGCTCGACAAGGGAATCTGGATCGAACGGGAAACGCAACTTCCTCCGCAAGATCAAAGGAGATAGAAAATGAATTTAACTTACCTAAAGCGTGCTGGTTTCACAGCGCTTACCCTGTTGATGTGCTTGCAACACCATTTGGCAGTTGCCGACGATTCGGCTGCGCCCCAAACGACGTCTAACGCCATCGAGCAAGTTGAATTCTCCCAAATTTCGGGGCAGACTTTAATCAAAGTCACCACACGCAATCCACTCGCGCGTGCCCCGGAGCCTTACACTCTGTATAGCCCCCAGCCCAGACTGTTCTTCGACTTTCTCGATACAGAAAATGCATCCGGTGTGACGCAGAAGCAGGCTGCGCTTTCGGATTTGCAAAGCCTTAACGTGGTGCAGGCGGGGTCGCGGACACGATTGGTTTTAAATCTGAACAAATCCGCACAATATAGCTCGCGGCTTGACGGAAAAGTATTGCTGATTTCATTGAGTTCCTCTTCAGGGCAACCCGCGGCTTCGATGCAGGTCTCTGCAAAACCTGCGGCTTCCGCATCAGCGCTTGGCAATGGAACCGCCGAGCAAACGAACTCAATGCAGAATGTCGATTTTCATGCCGACTCTGCTGATTTGGCAACATTACGCATTGACGTTTCTGATCCAAATCCAATGGTGGATGTCAAGCGCCAAGGTTCCGGTCTTGTGCTGGTATTTCCCAAAGTGGCCCTGCCGGATCGACTGGCCCGGCGTCTTGACGTGCGTGACTTTGGTACGCCAATGATGACCGCCACCACAAGCCGTATAGGTCAGGGCAGTCAGTTGGTCATTACCAATCGTGGTGATTGGGACTACAACGTAATTCAACTCGATACTTCGGTACGTGTCGAAGTGAGGCGTCTGGTTCGGGACGCCAACAGCCTTTCGGGTTCAAAGGAATTACAGGGAAAAACGATCAGCTTCAATTTCACCCAGCCCATTCCGGTCGGACAAATGATGGGCATATTCCAAGATATTACCGGGCTCAATTTCGTGATGATGCCAGGCGTCACCGGAGAAATCGAGCGCCTCAAGATGGAGAACACGCCGGTCGAGACAGCAATCAGCGTTGTCTCACGAATGTACGGGCTGTCAATGCGGCGTTATGGTGATGTGGTGGTCATCGGCAAGGCCACCGATTTAGCAAAATATGAGAAGGATGACAGAGATTTGCAGGCGGCGCGGGCCGACTCCGAACCCATTGAGTCGGAAGCCATCAAGGTTCGCTATCGTCCGGCGGCGGAGATTGTCGCCGCGCTGACGGGCACGGCGGCAGCTGGTGCTTCCCCCTCCTCTGGTGTTCCCGGGCCGGGTGCCTATCCAATTGGTGCAGCGTCCGCGCCGACGGTCCCCGGTACCGCTATGGTGGGCAAGTCGCTGATTTCGTCGCGCGGCAGCATCTCCTCGGATCCTGTGACTAACATGATTTTCGTTGAGGAAACCAAGTACCAACTAAACAAGATACGCGAAAGAATTATTGTTCTTGACCTCCAGATACGGCAGGTCATGATTGAAGCTAGGATCGTTAGCGTCGCTTCGACCTTTGCCAAGGCGCTGGGGTCGAAGCTGAGTTTTGTGAAAACCAATAACACTCGTGTGCTTTCTAACAATGGGCAGAACGTCGACATGGGTCCGCTTAATCTCGGTTTTTCAGGGACCGCCCCCGGCGCGACTTCCAACATCAATTTCTCATTGTTTAACGCCAGTCAGACCCGGGTATTGAATCTCGAACTTACGGCTACTGAAAATGATGGGACTTCAAGGAACATTTCTAGTCCGAAGATTCTGACCCAGGATGGACGTCAGGCCACCATCACTGACGGCTCAACGCTTTATTTTCAGTTAAGCGGGGGCACTTCGGGGCCAACCACCGTTGCAGTTGACGCAGCAACCAAGCTCGATGTGACACCACAGATCAATTCCGACGGAAAGATCGCGCTCAAGGTCAACGTGAATAAAGGTGGCGTCGGACCAATCGTGGGTGCTCAGCCTAGCATCACGAAGCAGGAGGTTCTTACAAACGTGGTGATCGAGAATGGTGGTACCTTGATGCTTGGCGGAGTATTCACGGAACAGGAGAGTAACTCAACTGAGCGTGTTCCGTTCCTAGGTGACTTGCCTTACGTCGGGTTCCTCTTCAAACAAAACACGAAGTCCAAAAATCGATCCGAGTTGCTGATCTTCCTGACCCCGCGCATTGTCACTGAGGAATTGACGCTACAGTAAGCGTCTCCTGTAGCGGGTGATCCAATCCGTTTTCCTGATCGGCCTGATGGGAGCCGGAAAAACAACTGTCGGCCGCATCCTGGCGAGGGAACTGAAGTACCGGTTTGTCGACACCGATCACGAAATCGAAACCCGTACCGGCGTTGATATTCCCACCATTTTTGAAATCGAAGGCGAACGGGGTTTTCGACGGCGGGAAAGCCAAGTCATCGAAGAGTTGACCCGGCAATCCGGCATTGTCCTGGCCACCGGTGGTGGCGTGGTACTCGATCCCGGCAATCGCCATCACTTGAGGGAACATGGCACGGTGGTATATCTGGCTGCAAGCCCCGAGACGCTGAACGAGCGGACTCGCCATGATCGTGCCAGGCCGTTGCTTCAAGTGGATGATCGTCTCGCAACGCTTAAAAATCTCTACCTTCAGCGTGACCCGCTCTATCGCGAAATTGCCCATCTGGTCGTCGAGGTCGGAAACACCCAAGCCAGCCAGGTTGCGCGGCGCATATTGAAGGCTGTGCCCGGGTCATGAACGAGCTGACAGTTTCACTGGACGAGCGCAGCTACCCGATTCTTATTGGTCCAGGTTTGCTAAGGTGCGCCGACCTTATCGTTGAACGCCTGCCCGCGCCGCAAGTCATGGTGATCACCAACGAAACGGTTGCGCCGCTATACCTTGCCGCACTGACCAATTCGCTCAGTGTGGCCGGTGCTCATTCAAAAGCAATTGTTTTACCCGATGGCGAAGCTTTCAAAAATACTGAAACACTGAGCCGCATTTATGACGCGTTGCTTCAACAACGATGTGATCGGGTGACCACGATAGTCGCTCTGGGTGGCGGAGTTATCGGCGATCTGGCAGGCTTCGCAGCGGCGACGTATCAGCGCGGCGTACCCTTCATTCAAGTACCGACGACGCTCTTGTCGCAAGTGGATTCCTCGGTGGGCGGCAAGACCGGCATCAATCATCCGCTCGGCAAAAACATGATTGGCGCTTTCTGGCAGCCAAAGCTGGTCTTGGCCGACACAGATACGTTGAAGACGCTTCCCGCGCGCGAGCTGTCCGCGGGTTTGGCAGAAATTATTAAATATGGCTTGATTCGCGATTTGCCATTTTTCGAATGGTTGGAAACGAACATTGATCAGCTCCTCAGTCGTGAACCGCAGACGCTTGCCTACGCCATTGAGCGGTCCTGCGCCAACAAGGCTGAAGTGGTGGCTGGGGACGAACGCGAAACAGCCAAGGAGGGAGGCCGTGCCTTACTGAACTTGGGGCATACTTTCGCGCACGCCATCGAGACCGGTCTTGGCTACGGTGAATGGCTGCATGGCGAGGCGGTAGCTGCTGGCATGGTGATGGCCGGCGAATTGTCCCGTCGTCTTGGCTGGTTGAAAGAAAGTGACATGAAACGCATCCACACTCTTATTTCACGCGCGGGGCTTCCAACCGCAGGACCCAAACTGGGTGCAACACGGTATCTGGAGCTAATGGGTCATGACAAGAAGGTGATCGCTGGCCGTCTGCGCTTAGTGCTGTTAAAGAAAATTGGCGACGCAGTGACTTGGGGCGATGCTTCGCAATCTGACATCGCGACAGCCATTGATGCCTGTTGCAATGATTGACTATGAGCCTTACGCTGTTTCCGACGCGGGTTCTCGCGGACGTGTCGTCGCCGAGCCTCGCCCCAAGGCGCGCAGCGAGTTTCAGCGCGACCGTGATCGCATTGTTCATTCCACGGCCTTCCGGCGGCTTGAGTACAAAACCCAGGTCTTCGTCAACCACGAAGGCGACCTGTTTCGCACAAGGCTCACGCATTCCATCGAAGTGGCTCAGATCGCGCGCACCATCGCGCGCGCGCTCAACCTCAACGATGACCTGACCGAGGCCATTGCACTGGCCCATGACCTGGGCCATACGCCTTTCGGCCACGCTGGTCAGGATGCCTTGAACGCTTGCATGAAGGAATACGGAGGCTTTGAGCATAACCTGCAATCATTGCGCACCGTGGATAGGCTCGAAGAACGTTACGGCGCCTTCGATGGCCTCAACCTGATGTATGAGACGCGAGAAGGGATTCTCAAGCACTGTTCTCCGAAACGAGCCAGAGAACTGGGTGCGCTTGGCGAGCGCTTCCTTGAAGACAAGCGTCCTTCGCTGGAGGCCCAGATCTGTAACCTTGCCGATGAAGTGGCCTACAACAACCACGATGTGGACGACGGGCTGCGTTCCGGACTGATTAGCGTCGAGCAACTTGAAGCGACGCGTTTGTTTGCCCGTCATGTTACTGAGGTGCGCCGCAATTTTCCCGAGATTGGAGGGCGGCGCATGATCAGCGAAACCATCCGCAGGACGATCGATGCACAGGTAACAGACTTGCTCGCGGAATCGGCCAGACGTATCGCCGAGGCACATGTCCATACTTTGGACGGCGTGCATCGGTCGACGGCGCTAATTGGTTTCAGTGATCCAATGGCCGAGGAAAACCGGGCGCTCAAAACCTTCCTGCGCAACAATTTGTACCACCACTACGAGGTGCTGCGCATGACCAACAAGGCACGCCGCGTCGTGACCGATCTGTTCGAGGCTTTCATGGCCGAACTGCGCCTGTTGCCGCTCCAATATCAACGCATGGCCGAGGTCGACAAGGCCCGCGCCATCGCCGATTACATCGCCGGGATGACTGACCGCTATGCCATCAGGGAGCACCGGCGGCTATTTGCGGTCGGGGAAATCTGAAACCAAAGCTTTGCCCGGCTTGCTGCGCCGCAACGTATTGAGTTCGCGGCCGAACGGCGGTATATTTGCGGATCCGCCCACAGCGTTGAAGGCCTGAAGCCGGGGAGTCGCTTGCGCCCCCGGCTTTCTTGCCACCGGCTTGTGTTTTGCCAGGATTAAAGCATCAATTTCAAGGAAAAGACTGATGGATCTGCCGAGCAGGCAGGGTCTCTACGACCCGTCTTTTGAACACGACGCCTGCGGTGTCGGTTTTGTTGCACATATCAAGAACATAAAAAGCCATGACATTGTCAAGCAAGGTCTGTGCATCCTTGAAAACCTGACCCACCGTGGCGCTACGGGTTATGACCCACTGCTGGGTGATGGTGCCGGCATCCTGATCCAGATGCCCGATGTCTTTTTGCGGGCGGAGTTTTCAAAACAGGCTGGGAATGCGGGCGTGAGTCTTCCACCGGCGGGCAGCTACGCTTGCGGCAACATATTCTTGCCACAGTCGACCAATGGCCGCACCGCCTGTGAATCAGTCGTGGCGCGCATCGTTAGCGAAGAGGGCCAGGACTTCCTTGGCTGGCGCGATGTTCCGCGTGACAATCGTGGACTGGCGGATGCCGCAAGGGACATCGAACCGGTTATTCGCCAGGTGTTCATCGGCAACAGCGGCGAGTCGGAGAATCAAGACGCCTTCGAGCGCAAGCTGTTTGTCATCCGCAAGCGTATAGAACATGAGGTGCGCCGGCTGAGTATCGCTGATCGGAAAATGTTTTATATAGCCTCGCTGTGTTCACGCACATTGGTCTACAAGGGCATGCTGCTGGCGCATCAAGTGGGTGAATATTTCCTTGATTTGCAGGACCAGCGCCTTGTCTCAGCGCTGGCCCTGGTACACCAACGTTTCTCCACCAATACTTTCCCAACCTGGGATTTGGCGCATCCTTTCCGCATGATTGCCCACAACGGTGAAATCAATACCGTGCGCGGCAACATCAACTGGATGGCGGCAAGGCAGAAGGCCATGGCCTCGCAGTTGCTCGGCAAGGACCTGGACAAGCTCTGGCCGCTGATCGTCGACGGCCAGTCGGACTCGGCTTCCTTTGACAATGCGCTGGAACTGCTGCTGATGGGTGGTTACTCGCTGGTTCACGCCATGATGCTGCTGATCCCGGAAGCCTGGGCCGGCAATCCGCTGATGGATGAAGAACGTCGCGCCTTCTACGAATACCATGCGGCCCTGATGGAGCCGTGGGACGGCCCGGCGGCGGTGGCCTTTACCGATGGTCGCCAGATCGGCGCCACGCTGGATCGCAACGGCCTGCGTCCGGCGCGCTACTTGGTGACCGATGACGACATCGTGTTGATGGCGTCCGAAATGGGCGTGCTGACCTTCCCCGAAAACAAAATCGTCAAAAAGTGGCGTCTACAGCCTGGCAAGATGTTCCTCATCGACTTGGAACAGGGCCGCATCATTGACGACCTGGAACTCAAGCAATCGCTGTCGACCGCCAAGCCCTACCGGCACTGGATCGAACAGTCGCGCTACTTCCTCGCCGATCTGGCGGAAGGCAAGGTCGGGCCGAAACTCAAGGAGAGCCTGCTCGATACGCAGCAAGCCTTTGGCTATAGCCAGGAAGATCTCAAATTCATTCTCGAGCCCATGGCGGCGCAGGGCGAAGAAGCCACCGGTTCCATGGGCAACGACTCGGCGCTGCCGGTGCTGTCGTCGAAGAACAAGCAGTTCTACTATTACTTCAAGCAGCTTTTCGCCCAAGTCACGAATCCGCCCATCGACCCGATCCGCGAAGAGATCGTGATGTCGCTGACCAGCTTTATCGGGCCAAAGCCCAATTTGCTCGGCATTGATGACACCGATCCCGCGCCGCGCCTTGAGGTCCATCAGCCGGTGTTGCTCAATGAAGATCTGGCCAAGCTGCGCGATATCAACAAGTTGACCAAAGGCTGTTTCAAGTCTCTTGTCCTGGATATCACTTATTCCGTCAGCGAAGGCGCTGCCGGCTGCGAAGGCGCAATTGAACGGCTGAGCACTGCCGCAGAACAGTCCGTCGCTGATGGCTACAATGTTTTGATCCTGTCGGACCGCAATGTCAGTCGCGGTCGTGTCGCCATTCCCGCCCTGCTGGCCTGCTCCGCCGTTCATCGTCACCTGACCGGAAAAGGCTTGCGTACCAGCACCGGTCTCGTGGTCGATACAGGCTCAGCCCGCGAGGTTCATCAATTTGCTTTGCTGGCCGGTTATGGTGCGGAAGCTGTTTGTCCCTGGCTGGCGCTTGAAACCATCAAGGACTTCTCCGGCACCGACTACAAAGACGCCCAGAAAAAGTTCATCAAGGCGGTGGGCAAGGGTCTGAACAAGGTGATGTCCAAGATGGGCATCTCCACTTACCAGTCCTACTGCGGCGCCCAGATTTTTGAAGCCATCGGTCTCAATGCCAGCTTCATCTCCAGATATTTCACCGGCACCACCAGCCAGATCGAGGGCATTGGCCTGGCAGAAGTGGCTGAGGAGGCGGTGCGCACCCACCTTGGGGCCTTCTCCGAGGATCCAGTGCTGAAAAGCATGCTCGATGCAGGCGGCGAGTACGCCTTTCGGGTCCGTGGCGAGGATCACATGTGGACGCCGGACACGATCGCCAAGTTGCAGCACGCGGCGCGTTCCGGCAAGTATGAGACCTACAAGGAATATGCCAAGCTCATCAACGATCAGAGCGTGCGGCACATGACTTTGCGCGGGCTGTTCGAGATCAAGCCCGCCGCGTCGCCAGTGCCGCTGGATGAAGTCGAATCGGCCAAGGAGATCGTCAAGCGCTTTGCCACCGGCGCCATGTCGCTGGGTTCCATTTCCACTGAAGCCCATACCACCTTGGCCATCGCCATGAATCGCATCGGCGGCAAGTCGAATACCGGCGAAGGTGGCGAGGATCCGATGCGCTTCAAGCCCATCAAGGGTGGGCAAACCCTTGCCCAAATCATCGGCAAGGGGCGCATTGAACGCGACCTCACGTTGAAAGAAGGCGATTCGCTGCGCTCCAAAATCAAACAGGTAGCCTCCGGCCGCTTCGGCGTTACCGCCGAATACCTGGCCAGCGCCGATCAACTCCAGATCAAGATGGCGCAGGGCGCCAAACCGGGCGAGGGCGGACAGTTGCCAGGTCACAAGGTATCCGAATATATCGGCTTCCTGCGGCATTCGGTGCCCGGTGTCGGCCTGATTTCGCCGCCGCCACACCATGATATTTATTCCATCGAAGATCTGGCGCAGTTGATCCATGATCTGAAAAATGGCAACCCGCAAGCCAGTGTTTCCGTCAAGCTCGTCTCGGAAGTCGGCGTCGGTACGGTGGCCGCGGGTGTGTGCAAGGCCAAGGCCGACCACGTGGTGATCGCCGGCCACGATGGTGGTACCGGCGCTTCCCCCATTTCTTCCATCAAGCATGCCGGCACGCCGTGGGAACTGGGGTTGGCGGAAACCCAGCAGACGCTCGTGTTGAATCGGCTACGTGGCCGCATTCGGGTGCAGGCCGATGGCCAGATGAAGACCGGCCGCGACGTGGTGATTGGCGGCCTGCTGGGCGCCGACGAATTCGGTTTTGCCACGGCGCCGCTGGTGGTCGAAGGCTGCATCATGATGCGTAAATGCCACCTCAACACCTGCCCGGTCGGCGTCGCCACGCAAGACCCGGTGCTGCGCAAAAAATTCAGCGGCAAGCCCGAGCATGTCGTCAATTACTTCTTTTTCGTCGCCGAGGAAGCGCGCCAGCTGATGGCGCAGCTCGGCATCGCCAAGTTCGACGACCTGATCGGCCGGCCGGACCTGCTCGACACGCAAAAAGGCATAGCGCACTGGAAGGCCAGCGGACTGGACTTCAGTCGCCTGTTCTACCAGCCCAATGTGCCGGCCGATGTGCCGCGCCTGCATGTGCAAAGCCAGGACCATGGTCTGGAAAAGGCGCTCGACGTTCGGTTGATCGAAAAGTCGAAAGCGGCGCTGGAAAAGGGCGAGAAAGTCCAGTTCATGGAAGTCGTCCGCAACGTCAACCGCACCGTCGGCGCGATGCTGTCGG
>JAYUGL010000304.1:0-3199 GCA_043738385.1 Sterolibacteriaceae bacterium | reverse complement strand
GGTTGTTGGCTGTTCGACATACCTACCTCTTTGCTCACTGATCTCTCGGGGGTAGGTGGCGCAGGTCATATTGGCACAGGGGGCACCCTTGCGGGTGGCCATCACGATGTGGTCGAGGTCCTCCCACTGCTGCGCCGGCATGTCACCCAGATCGGCACCATCCATCACGTCCGCGCGCGCTTCGGTGAAGGACAGGCTCGCTGACTTCTCGATGATCTGAGCGAACTCGGTCTCGGGCGCAGCGTACAGCGGGAGATCGATGTGCGCCCACGCGTTGATCTGAACGCGAATACAGGTGTCTTTGCCCGGTTGCAGCTTCCATCCCTTCGCCCTGCAGAGGTCGACGAGCAGCCCTTCCACCAACGTGAAATACAACTGCGCCATCTTGTGGGGCGGGCCGTTGTCCTCCCACACGGTCACGGGCAAGTAGACGCCGTAGTCCCAGTCCATCTCTTGGGGCGGATGCCAGGCCGGCTGCACGCAGGTCTGGTAGGACCATGACCCCTGCGTCCGGAATCGAGGCGTGACTGCCTTATCCATACCCAGCGTCTTGACCGTCGCCTCCTGGATCCTGGGCCGCAAATGGTCTCGGATGTCGTTCGTTGCGGCGACGAGAACGGCACGTTGCTGGCCCGTTGGTGTGATTCGGTCAATTAAGACGTCGGTTTCACTGGACGCGAAAAGCAAACGATTGAGTTTGATCATTGCAGTGCCGTCATGGACGGGCGTGCTCGCCGTAGTAGAAGACCGGCTTGGCGGGCGAGTGCGCCAAGAAGGCCTGGAACGCTGGATCACTGATGCAGTTCTTCGACCGCTCCACTGCGGCACCGAGCAGCACGTCCTGAGCGGGCCGATCGGTCTTGTCCAAGGCGACAGCGCCGGCGCGGGCGTCGTTCAGTTCATCGTCAATGTGCAGGTACCGCTCACCAAGGCGGTGGCCCAGCATCTTGAGAGACAAGACCTCCTGCACCGAAATGGACAAGCCAAACAGGCGCCGAGACATGCCCATGGGCGACCACCCACCCCAATCACGGGCACCACCTTGCCGATCCTGTCTCGGATCGGCAGTGAACTTCGATGACATCGTGTCGATGGCCAACAGCCGGACCTGCTCAAGCTCTTGACCAAAGACCGTCAACGCTTCATGCAGGCCCAACATGCCAGGCGCATTGGCGAACAACCCACCGTCGACGTATTGGCCGTTGTTGAACTGATGCCGAGGGAAATAGGCTGGGGCCGCGCTGGTCGCCAGTGCGATGTCCACCAGCTTGTGACGGTGGTCGCGCTTGAATTTCGGGTGATGAGGCGTCTTGAACAAGACCGGCTCACCGGTCGTGTAGTTGATCGACGGGACCACCACCGGATGTCGGCATGCGCCGAGCAAACGCTGGCCGAATCGAGCGTCGTCGGACAACAAATTCTGAAGCGGCTCCTGCGAGTAAGGCGCCCTCAAGAAGCCGCGGAGGGACCAACGCCGCTTGAAAATGTCGGACCCGTGCTCGACGAACAAGTCCACCATTTGTTGAGCAGGGATCTCCAGCGCCAGCGCCAGCGCCAAGATGCCGCCGATCGACGTGCCAATGATCAAGTCAAAGCGCGACGCGATCGGCGCCTTGATCTCGGCCTCGACATCGGCGAGCAATTTCGCCGTGTACAGGCCCCGAAACCCACCACCCGAAAGTGAGAGGATTTGGAAGGACTGCGGCGGTGTGGTGGGTTCGATGATGTCGGCCATCTTACACAGTCAGCGCAGCGAAAACACTCCATATAGTGTTGTCAAGCAATCCGGACCACTACAGGTAGTGTGTTACCGCCAAACCATGTATGGGCATCCAGTATACCAAAAAGTTGTTCTGCGCAACGTGGCTAACGCGTCAATGCCGCAGGCTTGGTCGACGCCGTGCCGGGCCGGGCGAGTGAAGGGCTTGACATTGCGCAACCGTGATCCGGCACGATCGCCGAAATGGTCAGCGCACCCAGAGATCAACTCCTGGCGCAGCGTGCCTCGCTGACCACGTGCGCTGTTCGCACGGGCGGCGCCGGTCACCGCGTGGCTGGCCGCTCGTAGACGACCTTGTACGGTGTCCCCAGGTGTTTCACCTCTTCGAAGGTGTGGATGCTGATGAGGCTTGGTTTTCTCATCCTGAGCGCCGCCAGTGTCTTTCGGGTCGCGGATTGAAACTGCTCGATCGCCTTCATCGAGATGCGCGGCCGGTCCTGACCTCGAGGCACTTGCGGCTCGGCAACGTCCACCGCAATGTCGAGGTCACCCAGGACAGCCTTGTCCGTCAGGAACGAGCCAAAGACGCCGATGGCGACTACCCCGCACGGAAATTCGTCAGGGGCCGCGTTGATCTGTTCGGCTTTGGAAATGATGCGAGCGAGCAAGTTCTCAGCCACCTTACGATCGATGCCCGGGCCGACCGCGGCCAGCGCAAGTTGTTGAAACTTGGGCGTAGGCAGGTGACCCAACCCGTCCGAATCCAAGACCACAAAGCCTTGCTCGACCAGTTGGGTCAGCACCGGCGCCGCCTCCTTCCGCGGCGCACCCAGTGCCTCACAGAATTCATCGAAGGTGAATGCGGCATCGTTGCGCCGAAGCTGCTGGGCGCAGTCCTTCAGAATGGATGGCGAGACGCCAAACGGAAGGCTACCGATTTCGAAACGCATGCGGGTCTCGTCTTGGCATGGGCACTGGATGAAGCGGAACCCAAGTCCCCATCAATGTGCGCCGGAGGATTCGTGCGGCATCGAAACTGATCGCAGCAGGCAAGGCGCCAAGGGTCTGGTCCTTGCGCAATGCTCGCCCGTGGAGAGACCACCAAATCAAGCCGTGTGAGCCGCGCCGGTCAAGCACGATGGTCAGCACCTGAAGCCAGGTCCGGTAGCCGCCGGCGCGCTCCACGTCCAGCACCATGAACGGCTCGATGCCAAGCCGCCGGTTGAGGGCGCCTGAGGCGATTGCCTCCACCCGTTGTTGCGATTCGATCCAACGATCGGATCGGCGGACGTCAGGGCCGCCACCGAGCAACTCCAGCCTTCGGTGAAGGCGCAGCACCTCGGCGTGCTCAGCGGGAGAGAGGATCAGGTCCGGCGGCAACGGCAGGTACCGTGATCTCGGCCGCGAAGACCGCATGCCTTGCTTGTCCTTGTATTCCAGAAACACCGGCAGCACGCGTTGCGAAAACGCCTGGTCCCG
>JAYUGL010000303.1:0-3200 GCA_043738385.1 Sterolibacteriaceae bacterium | reverse complement strand
AATTCAACGACGGCCGATGCACCGCTGGTTTCGTGACGTTTGATTTGCAACCCGAGCCATTTCAGTTCGGGTTCATCGTCGAATCCGATATGCGGCGGACGCGTCGAGGCGTGCCAGGTGGACAGCAGGTACGATTCAAGATGCAGCACGTAAGCGCTGTAGCGCGAACGCATCAACGCTTCCGCATCGGCAGCGGCTGCGCCCTGGTGCAGCGGCCAGCAGCAGGTCTGGTAGAGGCTTCCCCTGCCGCACGGGCAGGGCAGGAGTTGGCCGCTCAATGAAATCCTGCGCCCTTATGCCTTGAGTTCGGCGGTATCGAAAGGCAGGCGCCGCAAACGTTTGCCGCTGGCGGCAAACAGGGCATTGGCGACTGCCGGCGCGATGGGCGGCACACCCGGCTCGCCAACGCCGGTGGGCGCCTCGGCGGAAGGCACGATGTGCACTTCGATGCGCGGCGTCTGGTTCATGCGCAGCACCGGGTAGTCGTCGAAGTTCGATTGCTCCACCGCACCATCCTTCAAGGTGATCGCGCCGGACAACGCCGCCGACAAACCAAAGATGATGCCGCCTTCCATCTGGGCGCGGATGTTGTCCGGGTTGACGGCCACGCCGCAATCCACGGCGCAGACCACACGATCCACATGGAAGCTGCCATCCTTCTTCAAGGTGACTTCCGCGACCTGGGCGACGAAGGAATTGAACGACTCATGCACCGCGATGCCGCGTCCGCGCCGTTCGCCGGCCTTGCCCGCAGCGAGCGGTTTGTCCCAGCCGGATTTTTGCGCGACCAGATTCATCACGCCAAGATGGCGGCGTTTGTTTTGCAACAGATTGCGTCGGTAGTCCACCGGGTCGCGTTTGGCGACATGGGCGAATTCGTCGAGCATGGTTTCCACCACATAAGCGTTGTGCGTCGACCCCACCGAACGCCACCACTGCACCGGCACCGGCAGCTTGGGTGAATGCAGTTCGACGGCGATGTTGGGAATGGCATACGGCATATTGGCCGATCCTTCGACTGAAGTGCCATCGATGCCGTTTTGGATAAACTGTTCCATCGACGTTCCCGCCATGAGCGATTGGCCGACGATGCGTTGTTGCCATGCCTGCGCGATGCCGAACTGGTTGAGTCCGGCGCTGACCTTGTGCAGGAACATCGCGCGGTAGTGGCCGGCGCGCATGTCATCCTCGCGCGTCCAGCACAACTTGATCGGCGCGCGGCCCGAAATAGCCTTGGCGATACTGGCCGCTTCGACCAGATAATCCGAGAATGGATTGGCGCGCCGACCAAAGCTGCCGCCAGCGTAGAGCATGTTCAGTTTGACTTGTTTGGGTCCCATGCCCACGACATGCGCGACGGCTTTTTGATCCTGCGTTTGAAATTGTTCGCCATTCCATATCTCGCAAGTGTCGGCGCCGAGCTTGACCACGCAATCCATCGGCTCCATCGCGGCATGGGCGAGAAAAGGAAATTCGTAGCTGGCCTCGATGTGGTTCGTCGCGGCGGCGAGCGTTGCGGTCACGTCGCCATCCTTGCGTGCGACGGTACCTGGCTGTTCGGAGAGTTGCCGATAGTGCTCGAACAACTCCGCGCTGCCGGACTTGAAAGCATCTTTTTCATCCCACTCGATCACCAACGCATCGCGACCCTTTTTCGCCGCCCAGAAATCGGTCGCCAGCACCGCGACGCCGCTGGGGATTTCAACCACATCGGTCACACCTTTGATGGCCTTTGCCGGAGCCGCATCGAAGCGCGCCACTGTTGCGCCGAAGCGCGGTGGGTGGGCCACCACAGCCGAGAGCATGCCCGGCAGTTTTACGTCACGGGTGAACAGTGCGGTGCCGTTGGTTTTTTCGCGCACATCCTTGCGCGCGATTTGCTTGCCGATGAGTTTGAAGTCCTTCGGTTCCTTGACCTTTGGCGTCGTGGGTACCGGCTCCAGCGCCGCAGCCTCGGCGAGTTCGCCAAAGGTGGCTTTGTGGCCACCGGCTTTGTGTTGCACCACGCCCGCGTCGACAGTGATTTCGTCGGCACTCACCTGCCAGCGCTTGGCTGCGGCAGCCACCAGCATTTGCCGCGCCGCCGCGCCGGCCTGGCGCATTTGCAGGTAGGAGTTTGCGATGGAGTTGCTGCCGCCGGTGATCTGGATGCTCATGAACAAATTGGCGTAGCGCTTGGCATCCGCCGGCGCACCCTCGACGCGAATCTGCGCCCATGACGCATCGAGCTCTTCCGCGACCAGGGTGGCAAGGCCGGTATAGACGCCCTGACCCATTTCGGTATGCTTGGAGATCACGGTGACGATGTTGTCGGTGCCGATGCGGACAAAGGCATTGGGCGCGAGGACGGTAGCGGCCTGTTCCTTGCCCTCGGTCAGGGCCAGCACCGGCGTCAGATAGACGCCGAGGGTCAACCCGGCACCGGCCTTGATGAAGTCACGGCGACTTTCATTTTGTATGTTGTTCATGATCAGGCTCCCAGCGATTTGGCGGCTTCATGGATCGCCGCGCGGATACGCACATAAGTACCGCAGCGGCAGATGTTGCCGGACATCGCGGCATCAATATCGGCGTCGCTGGGTTTGTGGTTGGTGGTCAGCAGCGCGGTGGCCGACATGATCTGTCCGCTCTGGCAATAACCGCACTGCGGTACATCCAGCTTTTCCCAGGCCGCCTGCACGGCCTTGCCGGCCTTGCCTTGCAGCCCTTCGATGGTGGTGATCTTGCGACCGGCAACGGCCGAGACGGGGGTAACGCAGGAGCGCGTTGCCTGCCCCTCGATATGCACCGTGCAAGCGCCGCACAGCGCCTTGCCGCAGCCGAACTTGGTGCCAGTGAGGTCAAAGTGGTCGCGCAGTGTCCACAACAGCGGCGTATCCGGCGATACATCGGTGGAAACAGGTTTTCCGTTCAGGGTAAAGCTGATCATGGGTGCCTCCTGAGAAGTTCAATTGCGGGAATTCGGATTGGGAAGAGATTACACCGATGGGCAGGATTAAATCAAAGAGCGGTGTTTTGGACATTCGAGACCAGTGTATGAATTCACCGAACTGCGCGGTTTTTTGCGCAGGTCCGGCGGGATTGCGAGTTGGGCCTCAAGCCTTTCCGGCAAGGCGCGCGGCACGATCCCGAAACGCCTGGACGCGCTCGGGAGGGATGGTCAGGGGTCTTTGGTACGATACATCGTGACGGTCGCGCGA